>CALWGL010000125.1 GCA_944380025.1 uncultured Lachnospiraceae bacterium | reverse complement strand
GCAAGCCTCTTCTTTCCCCAGTCGTCCACGTTGGTGATCGTGCCGCCGAATCTCTCGATCAGAGCCTTGCATTTGTCTACGACAGCAGTTCTCTCATCGTCTTCGATCTTCGCATTCACAACAAGCGCTAATTCGTATTTGCTCATAGCTACCTCCTTTTGGTCTCTGGCCCCTTCTTCAGGAGCAAGGATTTTATATATCACGGACTGATATTTTATCATACAAGCCCGATGATTTCAAGCTTTTTCACGAATCTGGCGGACATTTTTTTCCACAAGCTTCCTCGGCACCATGATCTGATGTCCGCAGCCCAGGCATTTCAGCCGGAAATCCGCCCCGGTCCGCAGGACCTCCCATTCCATGCTGCCGCAGGGATGCTTTTTTTTCAGCCTGATAATATTTCCAACCTCGATCTCCATGCTTACCTCCGTCATGCCGAAGCCTGCTGTGCAAAACCGCCCGCCGGACCTCCGGTCCGCGCTGCGGTCACAGCTGTGAAAAGATCTCCCCGATGCTGCCCTGCACCACCAGATCCGCCTGGGCATCCCTGGCCGTGGGTGTCCGGTTGACCAGGATCAGCCTGCTGCCCCGGTAATAATCGATCAGTCCCGCCGCGGGATAGACCACCAGGGATGTCCCTCCGATGATGAGAACGTCCGCATCCATAATGGCCCTGACCGCCCGGTTCAGGATACCGCTGTCAAGCCCCTCTTCATAAAGCACCACATCCGGCTTGATCCTGCCGCCGCAACTGCACCGCGGGATCCCTTCCGACTTCAGGATGTATTCCGCGTCATAAAACTTATGGCAGCGTTCGCAGTGATTGCGCAGGACGCTTCCGTGAAGCTCCAGCACGTTTCTGCTTCCCGCCTTCTGGTGCAGGCCGTCGATATTCTGCGTGATCACCGCTTTCAGCTTTCCCTCTCGCTCCCACTGAGCCAGCTTTCGGTGCGCCGCGTTCGGCTGCGCGTCCAGGCAGAGCATTTTATCCCGGTAAAAGCGGAAAAATTCCTCCGGCATTTCCCGATAAAAGGTATGACTGAGGATCGTTTCCGGCGGATAGGCGTAATTCTGATGATACAGCCCGTCCACGCTCCTGAAATCCGGGATCCCGCTTTCCGTGGATACCCCCGCGCCGCCGAAAAATACGATGTTGTCCGACTGATCGATCCATTCCTTCATCTGCAGCAGATTTTTGTCCAACTCTTCCGCCTTCCTTTCTGCGGGCCCGCGCCCCGCCCGGCGCGTCCCCCTTTACGCTTCCTCCGGAAGCATCCCGTTCTCCCGTTCAAAATCCACATATTTCCGGTCTTCCCGGGTGATATGGACCTTCCACCATTCCTGAAGGTATTCAAACACCTCTCCCACCATATCATCCTGGTTGGCCAGAGACAGCTCCGGCACCCTTTCGATGAAGCTCCGGATCTTCCTGCGGAAGGTCTCATGCTGCTCCATATGCTCCCGCCTCCCGTCGAAGCCGATCCGCTCCATGAATTCCTCTTCCTCCGTGAAATGAACCACCGTATAATACTCCAGCCCCTCCAGGATCTTACGAATATCATCGGCCTTGAAAAGCATGTTTTCATCCGTGAAAAGCTCATGCGCCCGCCAGGTATAATCCAGCATCTTCGCATGCTGCTGGTCGATCCTGTCGTTTCCGGTACGGTATTCGTCACTGATCTCGTAATGTTTCATTCCCTCTGCAACCCCACTTCCTTTTCTCTGTATTTTCCGGTCTCAGCGGATTTCCCCACACCTCCGCTTTGTGAGCCAAGTATACCATATTTTTTATGGTTTGGATACCGCAAATCTCCTGACCGGCACCGGCCTGAACAGTCACGCATATCATAGCAGCATAACCGGTTTCTTTTCAGAAGGGAAAAGGAAGGGATCGATCCATGAAAGCTGTCCGTCTCCTGATCGCCGGGAAAGCTTCCCGGACGCAGAATTATCGGAATGCCTTTTCCGCGCTCGGCGCCGTCTGCCTGACGCTTTCCGATGAACTGACAGAAAAACAGCGGAAAGGACCGTCCGACGGAGGCGGCGGCTTTCTGTCCTTCGGTCTGCCTCAGGATCCGGCCGAAACCTTCGGCGGCCTCATCCTGCCCGGAGGAGGCGATATCGATCCGGCCCTTTTTCATGCCGACGATCAGGGCTCCCGCGCCGTGGAACCCGCACTGGACCGGCTCCAGCTCCTTCTGCTGCGGGCCTTCCTGCAAAAGAGGCGTCCCGTTCTCGGTATCTGCAAGGGCATGCAGCTCATCAATGTCTGCCTGGGAGGTGGCATCATCCAGGATCTTCCCACCGCCCGCAGCCACGAATACATCGGGAAGGATCAGGTTCATCCCACCTGCACGCAAAAAGGAAGCCTCCTCCATTCCCTGTATGGAGAATGCTTTCCTGTCAACAGCGCCCATCATCAGGGCATATCACACCCCGGCGAAGGGCTCTCCGTCATTCAGCGCGCGCCTGACGGCGTGCCGGAGGCCATCATCCACAGACAGCTCCCCCTCATCGGCGTTCAGTGGCATCCGGAACGGATGTGCCTTTCCCTCCGCCGTCCGGATACCCCCGACGGGAGCCTCCTCCTCGCTCATTTTCTCTCGCTGGTCCCGATCACCTCCGCCCAGTCTGAGATCCCGACATAATCCAGAGCGAACTGCGTATATTCCTCCTCCCGCTCCGTATCAATGTATTTGAATACCTCATAGATCATCTTTCTGCGCCCGTTCTGATAGGAAAGTCCCAGCGCAAGTCCCTGAGAGACCTCCTCCGCCGCGTCCGTTTCCCGGGAAAGGATCATGGCGTCGATATACGGATCATTTTCCGCGATATAATAGGCATAGACAAACGCTGCCGCCTGGGCGTCCTCCCCATAGGCGGAGGTGAAGCCCATCTCACTCAGAAGGAAATGACGCACCTGACCGTCCGGATCCAGGAATTCCTCCTTCTGCAGATAATCCGTTACCACTCCGATATTGTAAATGGTCACCACCGGAGTGTCCTCCGTATCCTGCACCAGCCTCGCATCCTGTCCGGACATGTCCCAGAACTTGGGCCAGGTCATCGGGATGGAATAGGGATGGTGAGCCATTCCCCAGCTGATATTTCCCCCCTGCGTGATCTGTTCGTTGAACTCATCCAGAATGTCCCGGGAATTATAGCTGTCCTCTCCGGTCAGTTCCCGGTTCCACTGCTGATCCAGGGAGATATAGACCCGGGCGTTCGCATTCACGCTCCTGATCACATTGTAGCAGATGCGGAAGGCTCTGACATACTCCCGCACATAGGTTTTCAGATCCACATACTGCATATAATTCCAGAGAGAGCGGACATTGATCTCGTTTCCCACGATCCAGTTCATCACAATGCCGTGTTCCGTATCCCGGTAGCGTTCCGCCAGAAAGGAAACCACCGCCGCAAGGTACTCGCTTCCCTCTTTCTCCGCCGCATTGAACGCATAATAATAAGCGTCCCCGTCTCTTGACAGGGGATGGATCATCTGCGGCCAGTCTTCCGACCTGTCATTCAGCAGGATCGCCGTGCTCACGATCCCCTTCGCCGTCAGCGTGCTGAAGGCATAATCGTACTCGCTCACCACTCTCCCGTTCAGCTCATACTCCTTTCCGTTATAGGTATAGATGATGGTGGGGTAGTTCCTGTCCGTAGTAGGCCCGAGCAGCCTTGAAAGCGGGATATTATAAACCGCGTGTTTCACACCCAGTTCATCCAGCTCCGTGGTTCCCAGCTTCTGGGAATCCACCAGCAGCCCCTTGATGGAATCCGTCTCCGGAAAAGGCTCCGTATAGTCCGCCAGGATCTCCGGGTTGGTGATATACTGAGGCGCAGTCACGGCCGTATACCCGCCGTTCTGTTTTACCGCAACCACAAACTTGTCGTACAGCCTGGAATCCTCTTCATATTTCCGGATCTCCGCCGTCAGGGAGAACTCCCGCGCCAGATCCGTCTGCGCGATGGGCGCCTCTCCCTCCGGGATCGCGTCCTCATATACCTCCAGCGCGAACAGATAAAACTTTCCGTCGTCGCTTTCCGGCAGGAACACGGCCGTTCCGCTTAAACAAAAGCGCTCCCCATCCGCAAGCGCTTCACAGGAATCCACCCGGACCTGTGAAACGGCGCTCTCCACCTCGGAGGACCAAAACCCTTCTCCTGCCCTTCCGGCAAGCATCTCCTCTTCTACCCCGCCGGCAGCCTCCTGCTTTCCTCCGCCGGCGCATCCGGTCAGTAAGGCCGAAAACAGAAAAAGGACGCAGACAATAAATGCCGCGCCATATCTCTTATAGCTCCATTGATATCCAGGAAAAGCTCCCTTCCCGTTTTCTTCAGGAACTTCCTCTGTATTTGAAGTCGGTTTCATTTTTCCCGTCGTTTCCTTTTCTCCCAGAAGGCAGGCCGAAGACTGCCAAAATGACTTTTTACAGAATTGTTACACACTTTACGCTACATTGTAACATATCCGGACAGTGCTCCACAATACTTCTCATGTAAAAACTTCACGTTTTGTTACGGCATCCGGCCATTCCAATCGCTTCGCGATGGGCCGGATGCTTTCTGCCGATACGTTTTCGTACGGTCTGCGCATTTACTGCGCAGACCTGGCTCAACAGCAACCACGTTTTCCAAGATAGGTCTTATAGCTGGTGGGAGACATTCCGTATTCCTTCCTGAAATTCCTCAGAAAGGAAGAATAATCCGCAAAGCCGCACTGCCCCCACACCTCTCCCACGGCCTCCCCCTCCTGCAGCAGCTCGCAGCAGCGGATCAGTCTCTTATTGTTCAGATAGGCATGCACCGTGGTCCCGGTCAGCTCCTTGAAGCGGCGCAGAAAATAATACTTGCTCATATGCGCCTCCTCCGCCAGCTCATCCAGCGTGACCGGCTCCTGCATGTGCGCCTCGATGTAGGCGTTGACCTTCTCCACCAGTTCATGATGCACCCGCATCTTCTCTCCGGAGGCGAACGCCTCCTTTTCGCACAGCTCGTTCAGATACAGGAAAAAAAGCGTCAGCTGCGCCCTGTCATACAGCCGTTTTCCCTCCATCCCCTCCATATCCGGCACATCCGTCATCGCCGTCCGCACCAGCATGCCGTGCAGGATCCCTTCATAATACAGGGGAAAATGATAGACCGCCCCCTTCCCCCGTTCGAAGCACAGACTGAGATCCCTCTCCCCGCCGGAGAGCCGGTCCAGCATCTGCCTGCTGATCCACAGCACGATCCGTCTGGATCTGGCATGCTTTCCCTCCACATAATGATACTTGTGCATCACGTTTCTCCCGATCAGCAGGAAATCCCCTTTTTTCAGAAAATAGGTCACATTGTCCACCAGGCTGGAAAATTCCCCGTCCAGAATATAGATGATCTCATAAAAATCATGATAATGAAGCGCCGTCGCCCCCGCCGGCGCGCCGCGCTTCTCATAGATCTCAAAATCCTCCCGGATCATATACTGCCGTTCATCATCCCCGCTCATAAAGCTGGTCCTGATCTCCGTCATATCCGTCCCTCCTGCAATCGCCCCGCATATCAGTTCAGCCTTCGGCAGAACTGTTACGGCATCCGGCCATTCCAATCGCTTCGCGATGGGTCGGATGCTTTCTGCCGGTACGTTTTCGTACGGTCTGCGCAGTAAATGCGCAGACCTGGCTGAACTGTTGCCGCCCCGCTTCTTTGCAGGCGTTTCCCATCTGCCCTTCTCAACTCCATCTTAGAGCAATTTTTGCCTGTTATCAAGCAAGAAATGGTATTTGCAAGCATTTTTTATTTTTCTATAATGAAACCATAAATAACAGAAAAAGGCTTCAATGAGCCGCAAGCCATATTTTTACAGAAAGAGAGGGACTTATTTATGCAGATGACACTGAGATGGTACGGAAGCCGCTTCGACACCGTGACCCTGCAGCAGATCCGCCAGATCCCCGGCGTGACCGGCGTGATCTCCACTCTGTACGACACCGCGCCCGGGGACGTGTGGGAGCTTTCCGATATCCTTGCCCTGAAAAAAGAGATCGAGGATGCCGGGCTGAGCCTTGCCGGCATCGAAAGCGTCAACGTCCACGACGCCATCAAAGCCGGTCTTCCCGACCGCGACAAGTATATCGACAACTACATCGCCACCCTGGAGAATCTGGGAAAGGCAGACATCCATCTGGTCTGCTACAACTTCATGCCCGTATTCGACTGGACCAGAACCGAGCTTGCCCGCGTACGCCCGGACGGCTCCACCGTGCTCGCCTACACCCAGGAGGCCGTGGATCAGCTGAATCCGGAAGAAATGTTTTCCTCCATCTCCGGCGACACCAACGGCACCATCATGCCCGGCTGGGAACCGGAACGCATGGAACACATCAAAGAGCTGTTTGAAATGTACCGCAGCGTGGACGACGAGGCGCTTTTTTCCAACCTGAAATATTTCCTGGAGCGCATCATGCCCGTCTGCGACAAATATGACATCAACATGGCCATTCACCCGGACGACCCCGCCTGGAGCGTATTCGGCCTTCCCCGCATCATCATCAACAAGGCCAACATCCTGCGCATGATGAAGATGGTGGACAATCCGCACAACGGCGTGACCTTCTGCTCCGGCTCCTACGGCACCAACCTGGAAAACGACCTGCCGGACATGATCCGCTCCCTGAAAGGAAGGATCCATTTCGCCCACGTGCGCAACCTGAAATTCCATTCTCCCACCAACTTCGAGGAATCCGCCCACCTTTCTTCGGACGGAAGCTTCGATATGTATGAGATCATGCTCGCCCTCTATGACATCGGCTTTACCGGCCCCATCCGTCCCGACCACGGCCGCATGATCTGGGGAGAGGTGGCCATGCCCGGCTACGGCCTCTATGACCGCGCCCTCGGCGCCACTTATCTGAACGGCCTGTGGGAAGCCATTGAGAAATCCCACAGAAAATAACCGCAGGAAGCAGTCAAAGCGGCCTTTTCCGGCCGCTTACAGCACGCCCGAGCAATCTTCCACGGCCGCTCACAGTACGGTCCGGCCAAAGAAGCGGCCGGGCTGAAAAGAAAGGAAGCGTTAAAAAATGGAACTGACGTTACAGGGACTGAAACAGTCCGAACAATGGAAAAAAGCGGGCTACAGCCTGCCGGAATACGACATTCCCGCCGCCGCGGCCCTCACCCGTGAAAATCCCCGCTGGATCCACTTCGGCGCCGGAAACATCTTCCGCGCCTTCCAGGCGAACGCGGCCCAGGAGCTTTTAAACCGCGGCGTCATGGACACTGGCCTGATCGCGGCGGAGGGCTACGACTATGAGATCATCGAAAAAATGTACCGCCCTCACGACAACCTCAGCATCCTCGCCACCCTCCGGGCAGACGGCACCGTGGAAAAAACGGTTGTGGGAAGCATCCTGGAATCCCTCATTCTGGACAGCGGCGACGCGGCGGAATATGACCGCCTGAAAGAGATCTTCCGCGCCCCTTCCCTTCAGATGGCGAGCTTTACCATCACCGAAAAGGGCTACAGCCTGACCAGCGCGAAGGGCGAAACCCCTTCTGACATTGCCTATGATTTTACCCATGGACCAGAAGCTCCCAGAAGCTATCTGGGAAAGGTTTCCTCTCTGGTCTATGAACGCTATCTTGCCGGCGCGCTTCCGTTAAGCCTCGTCAGCATGGACAACTGCTCCCACAACGGAGACAGGCTCTATGCCGCAGTAAACGCCTTTGCCGAAGCCTGGCAGCAAAACGGCCTGGTCCGGGACGGCTTCGTTTCCTACATCAACGATAAGAAAAAGATCGCCTTCCCCTGGACCATGATCGACAAGATCACGCCCAGGCCCGACGATACGGTAAAGGCCATGCTGGAACAGGACGGCATCAGCGACCTCGCGGCCTGCGTCACCGTCAAAAACACCTATGTCGCCCCCTTCGTCAACGCCGAAGAATGCCAGTATCTCGTCATCGAGGACGCCTTCCCCAACGGAAAGCTTCCTCTGGAGCAGGCCGGTATTCTCTACACCGACCGCGCCACCGTGGATAAGGTGGAAAAAATGAAGGTCTGCACCTGCTTAAATCCCCTTCACACCACCCTGGCCATCTACGGCTGCCTTCTCGGCTACCGTCTCATTTCCGAAGAAATGAAAAATCCTCTTCTGAAAAAATTCGTGGAGATCGTAGGCTATACCGAGGGCCTTCCCGTGGTGGTCAACCCCGGCGTGCTGGATCCGAAGCAGTTCATCGACGAGGTGGTGCAGAAACGGATCCCCAACCCCTTCATGCCAGACACCCCGCAGCGGATCGCCACCGATACCTCCCAGAAGCTGCCCATCCGCTTCGGCGAGACCATCAAAGCCTACGACAGGGATCTTTCCCTGAGCGTATCCTCGCTGAAGATGATCCCCCTGGTATTCGCAGGCTGGCTGCGGTATCTGATGGCTGTGGATGACAACGGAACCGCCTTTGAGCCCAGCCCGGATCCGCTGCTTTCCACCCTGCGCCCGCTCTTCGCTTCCTGCCGGCTCGGCAGCATGCCTGAGGACCTCTCCTTCCTGGATGAACTCCTCTCCACCGAAAGCATCTGGGGCGTAAACCTGTTTTCTGTCGGCCTTGCCGATCAGGTAAAGCATTACTTCCGCGAGCTCACCGCCGGCCCCGGCGCCGTTTGGGCAACCCTGGAAAAGTATCTGGGATAATAATACCGATACCCGAACCGCCCGGACTGTTTCCAAACGGAAACAGTCCGGGCGGTTTTATATTCCCTCTTCTTCTCTTATCAGTACTCCATTTCTGCAGCGATACAGTCCTCCTTTTAATCCATAAGTCGCTCCTCCAGCCGCAGAAACAAACAAAAACCCCGAAAAATTCGAGGTTTTTAAGAGGCGCAGACCGGATTTGAACCGGTGGATAACGGTGTTGCAGACCGGTGCCTTACCACTTGGCTACTGCGCCATAATCATAAATATGCTCTTTATCACTTAAAAATGACTCCAACGGGAATCGAACCCGTGTTACCGCCGTGAAAGGGCGATGTCTTAACCGCTTGACCATGGAGCCG
>CALWGL010000124.1 GCA_944380025.1 uncultured Lachnospiraceae bacterium | reverse complement strand
TGCGGTCGATATGGATATTCTTCCTGATCAGGTCCATAAAAATTCCCTCCATGCGCTGCTTTGTACAGTGTATTCGCAGGGAGGGAATTTAGAACCGTTCTCTATTTCACACAGCCGGTCAGTTCCGTGATATCGGAAACGCCTTCTTTTTCCATAAAGGCTTCGATGCCGGAGACGATCTCCTGCGTGGCATAGGGATTGATGAAATTGGCGCAGCCCACAGCCACGGCGGAAGCGCCGGCCATGATGAATTCCAGGGCATCCTGGGCATTCATGATACCGCCCATGCCGATGATGGGGATCTTTACCGCCTGCGCGCACTGATACACCATGCGGACGGCCACGGGCTTCACCGCGGGGCCGGACATGCCGCCCGTTTTGTTGGCGAGGACGAAGCTTCTTCTGTGAATGTCGATCTTCATGCCGGTGAGGGTGTTGATCAGGGAAATGGCGTCCGCTCCGGCCGCCTCCGCCGCCCGGGCCATCTCCGTGATATCGGTGACATTGGGGCTCAGCTTCATGATGACCGGCTGGGCGGCCTTTTTCTTAATGGCAGAGGTGATATCGTACAGGCAGTCCGCCTTCTGGCCGAAGGCGATGGCCCCCTCCTTCACGTTGGGACAGGAAACGTTGATCTCCAGCATGTCCACGGGAGCGTCCGAAAGGCGCTCCACCACCTCCAGATAATCCTCCACCGTTTTGCCGCAGACGTTGACGATCACCTTCGTGTCATACTGGGCAAGAAAAGGCAGATCCCGCTCCAGAAACACATCGATGCCCGGGTTCTGCAGGCCGATGGCATTCAGCATGCCGCCGTAGACCTCCGCCACCCTGGGGGTGGGGTTTCCCGGCCAGGGCACATTGGCCACGCCCTTGGTCACCACGGCGCCCAGACAGTTCAGATCCACGAATTCGCTGTATTCCATGCCGGAGCCGAAGGTGCCGGAGGCGGTCATGACCGGATTCTTCAGTTCGATTCCCGCGATATTGACCGATGTTTTCATCAGATCTCCACCTCCTTCGCTTCAAAGACAGGCCCGTCCGTGCAGATGCGGGCGTTGTTCACATGGGAATGCCTGTCCTTCTTCGTGGTTTTGCACACGCAGCCCAGGCACGCGCCCACGCCGCAGGCCATGCGCTCTTCCAGAGAAATATAAGCGTCGATCCCCGCTTCTTCGGCATAACGCTTGATGGCGCGCAGCATGGGCATGGGCCCGCAGGCATAGATCACGTCCGCCTTCAGCGCGTTTTCCCGGATGGCGTCCATCACGTTGCCCTTCGTTCCCACGCTGCCGTCCTCCGTCGCGATATACACCTCGCCGTTCTTCTCAAAATCCTCCCGCAGGAAGCAGTCCGCGTCCCGGTAGCCCACGACGATCCGCTTCCTGCACTTTAAGCGCTTTGAAAGCTCCAAAATGGGCGGAACGCCGATGCCGCCTCCCATGAGAAAGGCGGTCTGATCCTCCTTTACCTTGTCTAACGGGAAGCCGTTTCCCAGCACGCCGAGGATATCGATGGTATCGCCTTCCTTCAGCTCGGAAAATTCCTTTGTTCCCGCTCCCGCGATCCGGTATACGATGCGAAGCGTCCCTTTTTCCGCGTCCGCCTCGCAGATGCTGATGGGACGGGGAAGCAGGGTGCTTTTATCTTTCGGATAGAGCGCGATGAACTGTCCCGGCCCAGCCTCCTTTGCCAGTGTGGTTTTTAACAGGCAGTCATAAATGCCGGGCGCCAGCTGCTTCTGCGCCAGCACCTGTGCCTGCTCTTTTTTCTTCTTTGCCATGATGATTCTCCTCTGTCGTTCCGGTATTTTGCGCTTCTTTTTCCGAAGCCGGGCGGCCGCATTCTGTTTTGCGGGAAACGGCCACGCCGTTTTCCGCTCCGGTCCGGTTCAATCCTCTTTCCCCTCCGCGAAGGGATAGACCACTCTGCCGCGGCATATGGTCGCGTGGATTTTTCCTTTCAGGGTCTTTCCCAGGAAGGGCGAATTCTGGGAACGGGAACAAAACCGTTCGGGCGTCCAGCTTTCCGCCGGATCAAAAAGCACCAGGTCCGCCGGTCCTCCCTCCGCCAGATATCCCGCGTCCAGCCCGTACAGCCTGGCGGGAGCCAGGGACATCCGCTCGATGAGCTGCGTCAGGGTAAGCCTTCCCGTATCCGCCAGTTCGGAAATCCCCAGAGCCAGCGAGGTTTCCAGGCCGATGATGCCGCTGGGCGCTTCCGTGACGGGCTTCGCCTTTTCCTCCGCGCTGTGGGGCGCATGGTCGGTGGCGATCATATCGATGGTTCCGTCCGCCAGCCCCTCGATGATGGCCTGCCGGTCCGCCTCCTCCCGCAGAGGCGGGTTCATCTTCGCAAGCGTTCCGTACCGGATGGCCGCTTCCTCTGTCAGGGTGAAATGATGGGGCGTAGCCTCCGCGTGCACGTCGGCCCCCTTCCGCCTCGCCTGGCGGACCAGCTCCACCGCCTCCTTCGTGCTGATGTGCTGGATGACCACGCAGGCTCCCGTCTCCTGCGCCAGCCGCACATCCCGCTCTACCATATCGATCTCCGCCTGCCGGTCCGAGCCGCCGATCCCGAAATGGGCGCTGGCCTTTCCCGCGTTGATGCCGTTATTCTCAATAAAGGCCGGATTTTCTTCATGGAAGCTGACGGGCACGCCCTCCGCCGCCGCAGCCTCCATGGCCGCCCTGGCGGTTTCTTCCGACAGAAGCGGGATTCCGTCGTCCGTAAAGCCCGCCGCTCCCGCCGCGTGGAGCGCCTTCATATCCACCAGTTCCTTCCCCTTTATTCCCAGGGTCACGTTGGCGCAGGACGCCACATGGATGGGCGTCTTTTCCCCCTTTTCCAGCACATAGCGCAGGGTGTCCGCATTGTCCACACAGGGCTTCGTGTTCGCCATCAGCACCACCGTGGTCACGCCCCCGGCTGCCGCCGCGCGCGCGCCGCTGTCAATGTCCTCCTTCCAGGTAAAACCCGGGTCCCGGAAATGCACGTGGGCGTCCACCAGGCCGGGGATGGCGGTCAGGCCCTCCGCGTTCAGGACGGTGAGGGCGGGGACAGCCTCATCCTCAGGAGCGATGTGCTCCGCGATTTTTATGATTTTCTCTCCTTCGATCAGGATATCCCGGATTCCGTCCGTCCGGGACGCCGGGTCGATCAGATGCGCGTTCTGAATCAGAAGCATGGGGATTCTCTCCTTTCGCCGCCGGTGGGCGGCTGTGTTCAGCAGTTTACCTGCCGGAACTTTCCTGCCAGATAAGGCTCCTCCTCATGGATGCCCTTTCTTCTGCATATAAACTCATTCATGGATTGTTTCCTGTGCAATCACATATTTCTGATTTTTGCTTTTTGGCGCGTCAGGAATCGTCATTCGCAGCGCTCCCGTTTCCAGAAGCGGTCGGACATACTTTTTTACCACATAGGATGGCGTTCCAATTCCCATATGATCCGCAATCTCATTCCGGCTCCGCGGTATTCTGCAATATTCCAAAAGCTTCCGAACAGGTTCCGGTAAAGGCTGCTCTGCTGTCGTGAAATTATTTTCGGCATCGTATCCATTATACAATGTTACTTTAAATACGCCTCTTTTACTTTCAAAAACAGCCGGCGGCAGACCTGCTTTTTTCATTTCATGCATAATGGTCGGAATACCGGAAAAACGATTTTCCGTCCCCAGCATAACCTCCAATGCTCCTGCGATGAAGGGATTCCGAGTATCTGCAGCCATCTTTCCAAGCTCGTCCACCGTTATTCTTCCATACAGTCCTCCTGGATTTTCTACTTCCAGGCGGTTTCTGTATAATATCACCCGGACAGGAGAATGGTCGGTATGAATACTGTAATCCCGATGAATCAAAGCATTCAAAACGATTTCACGGACAGCCAGCATGGGATATTCCATACGGTCTGTACGATTTCCGTTTTTATCAACTATCGTTGCGGTCCGAATATTTCTGCGGATAAAGGTCAGCGTCTCCTCCAGCATCTGCGATAAAGTCCCCTCCATACGCTGGTTATCAATGAATCGTTCTCCGTTTTCTCCCGTTTCTCCTATTTCTGTTCCGTCAACCACCACAGCGGTAACGCTGAGTTGAGGAAAAAAGGCCTGCGGGTATTCACCAAACAGCATAATTCCCGCGACCGTTGGCTTTCCCTTATCCACAATCCCCTGAAGCTGAAGAATTTTTTCATCCGGTTGTCTGGAAAGATTCGGTTTCATTTTCCGCAGTCTGATAAAATATTCTGCAAGAACATTTTGGTCAAAAGCCTCCATATCCGCTCGTTCAACCGTCCGGAGCTCGTCCTGGATTTTTCTTCGGAATACCTCATAGCTGTAAACTTCATATTCCGTCATTGGCATATCCGCTTCTCCAACACGGACATAAGAACCTCGAATTCTTCCTGCGCCCTTATAAAAACAGGGTTTATCAAAAATATCACATTCTGAAATTTCAGCGCTCACGACTGTCCTGCCGTTCATTTCAGCAACTGTAAATACCGGACGTACCACCGGTTCCATTTGAAGCGCCTGGGCTGCCACCTTAGCCTGAAGGTCCTGCGCGTCATAAACACCGGTAATTTCAAAATTATTTTTCTCATCGATACCAAACAAAATAATCCCACCACCAGCCTGATTGGAAAAGCTGGAAAGAGTATCATACAGCTTTTCCGGAGTTCCCCGGCCGGCACATTTTAATTCGATATTTTGCCGTTCACATTTTTGAGCAATAATATCCCTCACCAGATTTTCTAATTCTGTCGGAAGCAAAATAAATCCTCGCTTTCCACCGTTATGCGGCACTTTTGTTTCGTCTTTTTACTGAAATGATAGCATTTTATGAAACAAAGTTCAATAATTAAGAAAAAATCTGTTTTTTAATTCTATTTTTAGAAAATAAATATAAATTTATCGAACAGTTTAGTGAACGGCTTTTTCACAAAAATATTTTACAAAAGGTCCCGGAACTGTTCCGGGACCTTCGTAAGCTGTTCCCATCTCTGAATCCTCAGAAGCCATATAGATTACCGCCTTAAATCTCCTTCCCGCCCTTTACCGCAGGGGCGATGGAAAGGTCCGCCGCATGGTAAGGGATCAGGGTCGCCTGCAGGGCGTGGTAGAGGTCGGATTTTCCGGGCCAGACGGTGCCGATCACGTTGTTGTTCCGATCCAGCTGATGGAACCAGGAGCCGTTTGTATGATCCAGGACCTTCTCGTCCAGATACTGCATGAACCGGGCATAGTCGTCCGCGTACTTCTGCTTTCCGGTCACATGCCAGAGAACGGAGGAGGTGTTGATGGCTTCCGCCAGGGTCCAGTGCATGCGGTCGTGAACCACCGGCTTTCCCTCCCAGTCCGTGGTATAGACGATGCCGGGCGCGCCGTCCGCGTTCCAGGCGTCCGCCACCGCCCGGTTGTACAGATTTTCAGAAATGGAGATGTACTCCGCCGCCTTTTCCCGGTCATCGCGGTAAGCAGACAGCGCCCACTGAGCGATCAGCCTCGCCCACTCGATGCCGTGGCCGGGGGTGGCTCCGTAAGGCTTGAACTGGTCGTCCGGCTTATCCTTATTACACTCCAGATCCGGCGTCCAGTCTTTTGTGAAATGCTCGGGGATCCGCCAGCCGTTGGCTTCGGCCCAGCCCTTCACATGGCCGATGATGCGTCCGGCCCGCACCCGGTATTTCTCATCGCCGGTCACATCCGATGCCGCGAGAAATGCTTCCACAGTGTGCATGTTGGCGTTCAGGCCCCGGTAGTCGTCCAGCACGGTAAACTCCGTATTCCAGGTATCGCAGGAAAGCCCTTCCTCCTCGTTCCAGAAGCGCAGATCGTACAGCTCTAACGCGTCCTCCAGAAGCTCCTTCGCCCCCGGCCGTCCCGCAAGGACAGCGGAGGAAGCCGCCAGGATCACAAACGCGTGGGCATAGCACTGCTTGTTCGGAACGATCTGCCCGTCCGCGGTCAGGCCCGCGTACCAGCCGCCGTTCCTTTCGTCGTGCAGCTCGCCTCTCAGGCCCTTCAAGCCCGCGTCCGCAAGGGCCTCGCTTCCCTCATGTCCCAGAAAGGCTCCCAGGCTGTACACATGAACCATGCGGCTGGTGATCCAGGTCTCCCGGTTCCGGTCCTTCCAGGGTGTGCCGTCGTCGCCCAGGTAATAAGAGCTTCCGCCAGGCGAAGGGAAGCTGTGGCCGAAGCGGAGCAGATCGTTTCGGATCTCCTCCAGGAATTTCCGGTTTTCCGCTGTGTCAATCTGATACTTTTTATTCGGTTCGCTCATGTTTTTCATCCTCTCTTCCCCGCCGGAGCCGGTCCGGCGCATGAATTTCCGGCCTGCGCCGCGCTTTTTACGGATATTTTACCGCAGGACGCCGGGAAAGTAAACAGAGGAAAACGGGGAATGGCCGGCGCGGCTCAGTCGAACACCACCGTTTTGTCCCGGAACTCCACCTTGATGACGATATAGGGATAGGAAGGGCTGCTTCCTGCCGCGCTGCCTGCCTTCGGGCCAAGCAGGTTGGTGTTCACGTAGATGGCGTTTTCCGTTTCATACAGAGCGTCCACGGTGATGCTGTAGCCTCCGCTGTCCTGTTTTCCGTAGCCGGTGCAGATATAGAGATATCCCGCATCCGCGTAGGTGAGCTTGAAGGCGTTCTGCTTTTTTTCATTCACGATCTGCGCAAGCTCCTTCGGAAGCCGGTCCTCGCTCACCACGGTAAATTCCATATCGTCCTTTGATTCCTCCTGCCCCGCGGAAGGAACGCAGGCGGAAAAAACGACCGCAGCGAAGCAGACTGCGGCGAGACAGAACGCCTTCAGAAGCGCCGCGCGGCCAGAAAGAGCTTTCCCCAACGGCCCCCTCACGCTTTTCCCATGATTTTTTTCCATAAAAATACCATCCGCCTTTTTTACTAATCTATTGGCGGATGGTATGTCCTATGACAGGTTTTCGATCTCAAACAGCCGCGCCATAAAGGCTTCCGGGAAGGCGACGGTCAGCTCCGCCGTCTGCGCGTCCCAGGAAAAATCCACCGGCCTGTCCGCCGGATAGGCGCAGCGGATCCGGAGCTTTCTTCCCGCATAGTCCGGCAGAGGCAGGCGGCAGGAGGCCTCTTCTCCGCCTCTGCGCCACACGGCGAGGTAATCCCGCTTCTTTCCCCGCATGCCCAGCGCCGTCCAGGTATCGTAATAGGTTCCGAAGCCCAGCGGCCAGAAGGGAAGGGCTTCCCTGCGGTCCTCTCTGGTGGCCTGATACCAGGATATGGCCTCCCGGATCAGCGCCTGACAGGCTTCGCCCAGTCGGAACAGGTGGCCGCTCTGATGGATGCGCAGAAGCAGCACGTTTACCATATTGAAAATGGTCTCCTCCTCATCCCCGGCGTTCAGCGGGTAGGACCAGACGGCGGCCTGCTCCGGGGCAAGGGCCAGCGGGGCGTTCACGGCGATGGTGGCGTACATCCGGTAATCCTCCATATCGCTGGTGGACTGGATGCTGTGACGGCGCAGCATGGCGTAATCCATGCGCATGCCGCCGCTTCCGCAGTTTTCGATCACCAGATCCGGATACTTCGCGAAGATCCCGTCCAGCCAGGACAGATAGGCCCGCTGATGCTCCAGAAGTCCGTCCCCCGCGCTGTCCGCATGCTGATCCGTTCCCGGCCCCGGCTCGATGTTATAGTCCATCTTGATGTAGCCCACGCCATAGTCCTCCACCAGACGGCGGATCACGCCGGAGGCGAACTTACGCACCTCGGGATTGCGGTAGTCCAGCTGATACCGGGTCTTTTCCCGGACACGCTTTCCGTGGCGCATGAAAAACCATTCATCCGGTTTTTCCTTTGCCAGCGGGCAGTTTAGGCCCATCACCTCCAGCTCCAGCCACAGGCCGGGCACCATTCCCTTCTGCCGGATATAGGAGAGAAGAGATTTCAGACCTTCCGGGAACGCGTCCGTCTTCGGGAAGCGTTCCTGTGAAGGCAGCCATTCTCCCACGTTGCCCCACCATTCCCCGGCGCTGTACCAGCCGCAGTCGATGCAGTAATATTCACAGCCGCAGGCCGCCGCCATGTCGATGAGCGGAAGCTCCTCCTCTGTGGTGGGATTGCCCCAGAGGCAGTTCATATAATCGTTGAAAATCACCGGCAGCTTCCGGTCGTCCTCATTTTCCCGGCGGATGCGCCTGCGGTACGCGGTCAGGGCGCGCGCCGCCTCGTCCGCCCTTCCGCAGCCGTACGCCACAGCCGCAGGCACGCTCACGAAGGTTTCGCCAGGCTCCAGTTCTTTATACCAGTGGGCATACTGCTCCGTCGGCCCCGCCGCCTTCAGGTACAGCTGGCCCGCGTGCTCTCCGATCTCCCAGTGCCAGGAGCCGTTGTGCTCGATCTGCCAGGCCAGATATCTTCCTGTCTCCTCATCCTCCAGAATCCCCATGGGCAGATACTGCTTCGTGGACCAGGCCCCCGTATTGGTCACGGAAATAAATTTGGTACTGTTGTACCGGCCCGGCTTCTGAGAGGCCGTAAGGCCCAGCTCCGAAAAACGGTACGCATGCCACTGCAGCTCCTTCTGCCAGCCGTTGTGGATCAGATGCAGACGGAACCTCTCCTCATAGGGCAGATTGCCGTCCCGCTCCAGCCCGTGCAGGGAAAAGGAGGTCACCGCCTCCAGCCCCTGCGGCTCCTTCCCCTGGTTTTCCAGCTCCGTATAACAGGAAATCACGTTCAGATCCGTATAGAAACGGTAGTGCAGGCGGGCGGCCATTCCGGTGTCCGGATCCTTCAGAGAAAAAATGGATTCCGTCCCGTCCGGCCACTCCTTTCGCTCATGCCCCTCATACCGCAGCTTTACGGCCAGAGAGGTGTGGATGAGTTGGTTTCCCATCCGGTCCTCCGGACAGTTTTCTCCTGTGATCATCGCCTCCAGCGGGGCGTATTCCCGGAAGGCTTCTTCATTTCCGGCTTCCGCCCCGTCCTTCTGTGCAAAAGCCGTCTCCTGCATTGCCGCCTGCCGACTGCTCTTTCCTTCCGTTACCGCAAGCAGCACCAGCCGGTTTTCCTGTGTCACGCCGAAACGAAGGCCGAT
>CALWGL010000123.1 GCA_944380025.1 uncultured Lachnospiraceae bacterium | reverse complement strand
TACTTGTAAAACCCGGAGTCCACAAAATATTCCTCACGCTGTGGTTTACTGTAATAACTGTCGGCCATCATCAGATACCAGTGGACCTCCTTGTCCACCGTATCCTCCGGCACGCTGAAGGTATACTCGCTCCTGCCGATATACTTGATGATGGAAGCCCTTGCCCCGCTCTCCTCAAGCACCTCCCGAAGCGCCGTATCCTTATACTCCTCTCCTGCCTCTACCGTTCCCTTGGGCAGAACCCAGCCTTCGTACTTGTTTTTGAAATTCTTGTACAAAAGCAGTATCTTCCCGCGGAAAATAACCACACCGCCACAGCTTGTTGCTTCTATCATTGCAATCCCTCCTGTTAGGTGTGCACTTCGGTCCATGCAAAGGAACATGTCCCTTCCGCTAAACTGGTTTAAGTATATCCCAAATATACGGCTTAGGCAAGTGGAAATTGTTTTCCCCTCTGCATCCGGCCCGTACGGCACAGGCGGCCTATCCCACCGTGCCGAAGTACGCGTCAAACACCCTCCTGGCAATGGGAACCGCATAGTCCCCGCCGGAGCCGATCCCCTCGATGATCACGGTGACCGCGATCTGAGGATCCTCTGCCGGAGCGAAGCCGGTAAACCACGCATGAGAATCGCTGGTGCTGTCGCTGTATTCCGCCGATCCGGTCTTTCCGGCCGCGGTATAGGACAGGCCGGAAAGCTTCGATGCGGTTCCCTCTTCCACCACGTCCGTCATCAGTTCCCTCAGGATCTCCGCTTCCTCTTCGGACATCAGTCTTTTATATTCCTTCGGTTCATACTGCTTGATTACCGTGCCGTCCGGCTTCTGCACCCGATCCATCTCAAAGGGGCGCATCAGCACGCCTTCATTGGCGATGGCGGAGGTGATCATGCACAGATGCAGGGGCGTCATCTGGGTCTTCCCCTGTCCGATCACCGTCTGGATCATATCTTCGTCGCCGCTGTTCTCGATCGGGGCGACGCTGCTCTTTGAATACGGAAGATCCACGGGGAGCTCCTGATCGAACAGAAGCTCCTCCAGCGTGGAGGCAAACCGCTTCCGGTCCAGGCTCATGCCGATATTGGCAAAGGAGGAATTGCAGGACTCCGCGAAGGAATGCATGAAATCCAGCTGCCCGTGGCTGCTCCCGTGAAAGCAGCGTATGGTGTTGTCCCCATGGGTATAGCTTCCGCCGCAGGTATAGCTGTAATTCTGCCAGTCGTCCGGATTTTCCCTGATATATTCCAGAGCCGTAACGATCTTGAAGGTGGAGCCTGGCGGATAGATCCCCTGAGCGGCCCGGTTCAGAAGGACGGAGCTTCCACCGGCGTTCAGGCTTTCCCACTCTTCGGATACCTGATTCGGATCAAAGTCAGGTCTGGAGACCATGGCAAGGATCTTTCCCGTAGCGGGCTCCATGACCACGATCGCACCTTCATAAAGGCCCATGGCCTGACCCGCCGCTTCCTGCAGAGCGCTGTCCAGCGTGGCGACCAGATCATTCCCCGGATTTTTTACGCCCGCCGCGGCATTTTCCGCCTGTTCGGCCGCGGAAGCGGAGGTGTTTGACAGGTCATAGTTTGCCAGGCTCTCCAGCCCGGTCTTTCCCCTCGTAGAATATCCCACGACATGGGCAAAAAGATTCCCGTAAGGGTAGCGGCGCACCTCCTGCCCCTCCTCCGTCACCGTCTCCGCAAGCACCTTCCCGTCCGCTGAATAAATGGTCCCTCTGGTATTCTGTCTGGCCAGAACGCTCTGTCTGCTGTTATAGCTGTTGTTGAACAGCTCCTCGGAATGAGAAGGCAGATAAATGCACAGATAGGCGGACATCGCCGCAAAAAGGACGCCGAAGAACGCCCGACAGCCGGCAAGCTGCCGTCTCGTCCTGATCTCCTCTTCTTCCTCCTCATCCTCTTCGCCGGAAAGCCGGCCGCGGCGCTTCAGCCAGGCTCCCTGTACAGCGGAAAACATCAGGACAGTGGTCATCACGCTGCTTCCGCCGTAGCTGACAAGCGGCAGCGTCACGCCCGTCAGAGGGATGAATCGGATCCCGCCTCCAACGGTCAGAAACACCTGAAAAATGTACATGACGCCGAACCCCGCTGCCAGCAGCCGGTAGAAACGATCCTCCAGCGCAGCCGCGATATGCAGAAAATGCAGAAAACAGCATACGCAGACCGCCAGCAGGCTCACGGCAAACAGAAGCCCCAGCTCCTCCGTCAGAGCGGCAAAGATAAAATCCGTCTCCACATAGGGAATATCCCCCGGCGTCCCCTGCCCGATCCCAAGTCCGAACAGTCCTCCCCTGGAAAGAGCGAACAGAGACTGGGTGATCTGATAGCCCTGGCTGTCGATCACGCTCCAGGGATCGCGCCAGGCCTGCACCCGCACCTGCACATGGGAAAACAGGCGGAAGGCGGCCAGGGCAGCCGCGCAGCCTCCCGCCGCGCCGAATGCCAGATAACGGTACTGTACGGAGGCAAAGAAGACCATCAGGACAAAGACCAGAAAGAAAATGAGCGCGCTTCCCAGATCCCGGGAAAGGACCAGGACCAGCACATGTCCGCCGGCAGCCGCCGCAGCGACGGCCACCTTTTTCAGAGAAGCATCCTCCCACAGAAACGCCGCAAGGAAGAACACAAACAGCAGCTTCACAAATTCTGACGGCTGAAAGGTGATTCCCGCCACCGTCCAGGTGATCCTGGAGCCGTGGGTCACCTGCCCCAGAGCCAGCACGGCGAGAAGGGCCGCAAATCCCGCACCGGCATACAGAAGCGAGAGCCTTTTCAGCTGCCGTCCCCATTTTTTCATCACCTGCGGAACCGCCATGGACAGAACAAGCGCCGCCGCGGCAATGATCAGCTGCCGGACCGCCTGCGCTATATCCATTCTGCACAGGATCAGGAAGCCGGTTCCCAGCAGAAAGCACATGTGATTCAGGATCGCCCGGTTCAGTCTCGGATAGACCATGAGAAACAGCGTCATGGAAGCAAACAGAGTGATCTGGGAAAAGGCATAGAAAAAAAGCACATCCGGATCCCCCGTTTCCAGGCAGAGGGTCAGAAAGGCGGCAGACTGCCAGACAAAAATGCAGGCCGTCTGCACCCTGTCCGCCGTCCTTCCTTTCTTCCCGGCAAGGAAGAACCTCCCTGCGGAAAGCGCCGCATACAGGACCGCCAGCAAGGCTGTCACATATCTGGAATAATGGATGATGAGCTGCTCCATGCCCGTCACTGCGCTCCTTTCCTGTAATGTCCCGTGGTAAAGTCATAGTCCGCCCGTACCGGTTTTCCGGACAGCCCCTCTTCAAACAGCCGCAGGATCTTTTCCGTCTCTCTTCCGCTTTCTTCCAGAAAATCCAGCCGGATAAAGGCCGCCTTGTTTTCCGCCATTTCTCCCAGGAACCCATGCAGGGAGAGGGGCACGGAATTGCAGATCAGGTTATAGCAGAAACGGCAGTCTGTGATCACCGGAAAAGCGGTCTGATAGCGGTCGATCAAAAACAGCTCCCCGGCAGAGCTTCCCTCCCGACCTCTGCGTTCCCTCATTTTTTCCTCCGGTACTTCCCTGCGGCATCTCCCTTCTGTTTTCCGGATGCAGTTCGCAGTCACCATCATGGGGATCCTTCCGTAGACCAGGATCTCTTTTCTTCCCTTTTCCCCCGGCCCCGGCGCAGGCAGCGCCCGGATGTCTCTGCCGTTCAGCTCCAGCGGCGCGCAGTAGGTATCCATATCCTCCCGCCAGAACTCCCAGGTCTGCCGGTTCCAGATGTAGATCCTGTGATCAAGAGCCGTCTTTCCCCGCCATCCGTTTTCGGAAAGCCACACAAGCCCGGAGGGAGAGGCTGTCTGTACGCCGGAAAACAGACCGCTGTTCAGAAGCGTTCTTTCCTGCTCCAGCCGGTTTCGGGTCTCTGCCCGGAAGATCACAGGGAGCGTCAGGAAGATCTCCGGGAAACGCTCTTCTTTTTTCCCTTCTTCCAGACGCCTCCTGACCTCCTGTGTAACGGCGGAGGAAGGCACGTAGATCCTGGAGACGCCGGCCTTCAGGCAGGCCTCCAGCTGGGGAAGGGTCTGTACACAGGCCGACAGCTCCGGCTGTTTCCAAAGGCAGGGCCGCTGCGCCAAAGCATCGGCGGCGGACGGGCTCAGTTCCCCGTTCCTCACCATTTTCCGTCCGTCCCGGCATGCCGCGATCCGGCCCGCCCTGAGCTTTTCCAGCACGCTTCTTCTCAGCTCATTGATGCTCTTTACCGGAAGGAAGACTTCTCCTTTTATGGAAATATCGATCTTTTCCGCCGCGAATCCGCTTCCGCCCGTCCGGAGGAGCTGCTTTCTGATCTCCTCTTCTCCCATCGGGCGCTTCTGCGCCTGCTGCACTGTTTCCCCTTCCATGCGGACAGACCGTCCGCCGGACTGCGCGGTCAGGCAGAAGGGCTTTCCCGCCTCAAGGACGGCGGACAGGGTCACCGGCAGCTCCATGCTCCGTTCCAGCAGGCGGCCGCGGATCTCCTCCAGCAGCCCTTCGTCACAGCCCGCATAACCCGGCTTTTCCAGCGTGACCATCTCCCGCCCGTTATGCTTTTTCAGGTATCCGCTCCCCAGGTCCGTCCTGACATACAGAGAAGCAAGCAGCCTTCTGTCCTGCGGCGGTACCGGCGTTTTTTTCTCCGGGCAGGCCAGATATCCGTCGATCCGGCGTCGGTAAGCATCCGTCACGCCTGCCACATATTCCGCCCGCTTCATCCTTCCTTCGATCTTGAAAGAATCGATTCCGGCATCGATCAGCTCCGGGATCAGGTCGATGGTGCACAGATCCTTCAGGCTCAGGGGATAGCAGGGTCTTCCAGTCCCCTCTGCCGTCCGGATGCGGTAGGGCTGCCTGCAGGGCTGGGCACATCTGCCCCGGTTTCCGCTTCTGCCCCCCAGCATGCTGCTGAACAGGCACTGCCCGGAATAGCAGTAGCACATGGCTCCGTGAATGAAGACCTCCACCTCCATGCCGCTCTCTTTTTTCAGAAGGGCCGCCTCCTTCAGAGAAAGCTCCCTTGCGGGAACCACGCGGACGATACCGAGCTTTTTATATGCGAGCGCGCCTGCGGCATCCGTGACCGTCATCTGGGTGCTTGCGTGCAGCAAAAGTCCGGGAAACTGTTTCCTCAGCACCGAAAGAGCGCCCACATCCTGTACGATCACGCCGTCCAGCCCCGCTTCATAAAACGGAGCGATAAAATCCGGCAGTCTGTCCAGCTCCTCCTGCTTCATGAGCGTATTGACCGTCAGGTATATCTTTTTCCCGAAAAAATGCGCCTCATCCAGCGCGGAGATCACCTCGTCCCGGCTGAAATTTCCGGCATAAGCCCGCGCTCCGTACTGCTGGCCTCCTATATATACCGCATCCGCCCCAGCTTTCAGCGCCGCCTGGAAGCAGCCGTAATCACCGGCGGGTGCAAGAAGCTCCGGTCTCTTCATCCTCTGTCCCCTTCATATCTTCAAAGTTACAAAGAAAAGGCTGTCCTGAAAAGACAGCCCGTCTCAGTCTGTTATTCCTTTTTATTCCTGTCCGTTCTTTCGTTCCTCTCGGTTCGTTCCTTCTTGTCTGCCAGTTCCGTCTCCAGACGGACGATCTTCCTGGAACTCTCGTTCAGCTCCTTCTGAGCGTTCTTTAAGGATCTCTCCGCATTCTCCAGCTTCATCTGCGCGGCGACCAGCTCATGCTTCAGATCATAAAGCTCCTTTTCCTTCGCCTGAAGCTCCTCTTCCTGAACGGCGATCTGCTTTCTGGCCTTGAAATAATCATCCGCGATATTCAGCTGCATCAGAATGTTCTGGCGCGCGGGAGGCTGCCGAGTAAAGCCCTCCAGCTTATTGTACTCCGCCAGCTTGTTATTGAGGTAGGAGGCTACCCGCTGCAGATATTCCTCGCTTTCATATCCGCTCAGGGTGCAAACCTTTCCACCGATGATCACTTCCGTATCTCTCTTAACAGCCATGCTGCTCTCCTTTGTACCATGCGGCGATCCGTAATACAGAAAATATTATACACCAGCGGACTGCGGGAATTCAAGTCCCAAATGCCGGTAAGCCGTTTCCGTCACCACACGTCCGCGGGGCGTACGGTTGATGAAGCCGTTCTGCAGAAGGTAGGGTTCATAAACGTCCTCAATGGTTCCCGCGTCCTCTCCGATGGCCGCAGCCAGCGTATCCAGCCCCACCGGCCCCCCGTTGAATTTGCAGATCATGGTATCCAGCATATTTCTGTCCACCCGGTCCAGCCCCATCCGGTCCACGTCCAGAAGATCCAGCGCCTTCTGCGCCACCTCCAAGGTGATCGCTCCGTCAAAACGGACCTGGGCAAAATCCCTCACCCGCTTCAGAAGACGGTTGGCGATCCGCGGCGTGCCGCGGCTCCTCCTGGCAAGCTCTCCCGCCCCGCCCGCGTCGATGGAAACCCCCAGCACTCCGGCAGAATGAAGGATGATCCGGGCCAGCTCCTCCACCGTATAAAATTCCAGGCGGTGGATCACGCCGAAACGATCTCTGAGCGGCGCGGTCAGAAGTCCGGCCCGCGTCGTGGCTCCCACCATGGTGAAATGCGGCAGCTCCAGCCGGATGGAGCGGGCAGAAGAACCTTTCCCGATCATGATGTCGATGGCATAATCCTCCATGGCGGGATACAGCACTTCCTCCACCTGACGGTTCAGGCGATGGATCTCATCCACGAACAGAAGATCCCCTTCCTGCAGGCTGTTGAGGATGGCCGCCATCTCCCCGGGCTTCTCAATGGCGGGTCCGCTGGTCACTCTCATGTGGACCCCCATCTCATTCGCGATAATGCCCGCAAGCGTGGTCTTTCCCAGTCCGGGAGGCCCGTACAGAAGCACATGATCCAGCGCGTCTCCCCGGCGTTTTGCCGCTTCGATGTAGACCTTCAGGTTATCCTTTGCCTTTTTCTGCCCGATATAATCGTCCAGTGTCTGCGGACGCAGCGTGCTCTCTATTCTGATGTCTTCTTCCGTTACGCTCGTCTCTATGACCCTTGCCATGCTTCTCATCCTTTCAGAACAGATGCTTCAGAGCCGCCTTCAGAAGCTCCTCCACATCCATCTCATCTGCATGCTCCACCTTCCGGACAGCCTGCGCCGCCTCCGCGGCGGAATATCCCAGTGCAGCCAGCGCCTCCGCCGCCTCTCTCCTGACATCGGTCAGACCGGAGGTTCCGGCGGCATAAGCCTCGCTTTCCCTGGAAACAAAGGTGTCCTCCATGGAGATCCTGTCCTTCAGCTCCAGGATCAGTCTCTGGGCGGTCTTCGGCCCCACTCCCGGCGCACGCGCGATCGCCTTCGCATCCTGAGTCAGTACGGCCAGCCGCACATCGTCCGCACTCATCGTGGAGAGGACAGCGAGTCCTCCCTTCGGCCCGATACCGCTCACCGTGATCAGAAGGCGGAACATGTCCAGTTCATCCTGGCTGAGAAAGCCGTAAAGCTGAAAAGCGTCCTCTCTCACACAGGTATAGGTATATATTTTCACTTCGCCGCCCACAGGAGGCAGAAGAGAGGGAAGGCTGGCCGGGATCTTCACATTGAAGCCGATCTGTCCCACCTCCAGCACCAGATTGTCCTCCGTCACTCCCGCGACGCGTCCGATCAGATATGCAAACATGGATTCTCCTCCGTTTTCTCCGTATCCGTGCCGGTTCTCAGCCGTCTTTCCTTCCCGCCCTTTTATCCCTGCCGAGCGAAGCCAGCACACCGCGGCAGATCAGCCCGAGACAGAAACCGGTAAGGCAGCCGCAGAGCAGAAGCGGCGGAATGCAGAAAAGGATCTGCGCCGTTTCCGTAACGAAGACGGCCACCGCAAGCTGAGCAGCATTGTGTGCGATCCCGCCCGCACAGCTCACGCCGGTCAGAGAAAGCCGGGGATTTTTTCTCACGGCGGTCATCACCAGAAAGCTGCACAGCGCCCCTGCAAGGCTGTAGAGCAGAGAGGACAGACTGCCGAACAGAAAGGCGGTCAGACAGACCCTGGCGGCATTAACGAGAAGCGCCTCCCTGTTTCCGAACAGATACATCGTCAGAAGAACTGCCAGATTGGGGAGCCCCAGCTTCATTCCCGGCACACCGAAGGGAAGCGGCACCAGGCTCTCCGCGTATCCCAGGATCAGAGCAAAAGCGAGCAGCAGGCCAAGTCGTGCCGTCCGCAGCGTATTTTCATGTCTCACAGCATCCTCCTAACCCGCCATTCCATCCACTGCGTCCGCGTCCTTTTTCCCCGCAATGGTGATCACCAGCTCATGAGGCAGACAGAGGATGCTCTCCCCCGTCCGGCTGATCCTTCCCTGCCGGATACAGAGTCCGTCCGGGCAGTCCGCTTCCTCTATCCATGCTTCACCGTCCCGGATGATGAGCAGATTGTTTCCCTTTTCCTGACGGATCGGGATCTCTCTGTCCTCATGCAGGGAGTATTCTCCTGTCAGCCTTCCGTCACAGAGGATCCGCACCCGGCTTCCTTCCCCGCTAAAAAGCGTCAGAAACAGGGCAAAAAGAACTGCTGCGCCGCAGGAAACGGCCAGCAGAAGCAGATCCGTTTTTGTCATTATAGCATGGTCGAACATATGTTTCAAGAAGCATTTCCTCCGGATCATGATTCCGCAAGAGCGCGGTAATGAGCCTCCTTCTCCGGGTCCTTCAGAGCAGCGCAGGCCGCGGCACAGTTTTTCCAGAAAAGCCGCGTTCCTTCGGACTTCCCGGAAAGCGCGGCGCTTTTCTGCGCGCCCTTCTCATAAAAGGCAAGCGCCGCTTCATAATCCCCTCTGCGCCAGGCGCTCTCTCCGAGACCGGAAAGCGCCGCCAGCTCATACACAGCCTCCTGTCCGTCGGAAGATTCGTCTTCGCAGGCGTTCCCGGCCTGATCTCTTTTTTCAAACAGCTCCGCCGCCCGCCGAAGGAGGGCCTCTCCCTGTCCGTCCGCAAGCAGCAGCACGCCCTGCCTGGTCAGCGCCTCAGCCAGAAGCCCGTCCGCCTTCTTTCTCTCCAGAATGCGCACCGCGCGGGCATAGCAGTCCGCCGCCTCGCGCGCCCCTCCGGCGCCTTCCCAGGCCGCCCCCGTGCTCATCAGCACCAGCGCGAAATGCTCCGAATCCTCCAGATTCAGCT
>CALWGL010000122.1 GCA_944380025.1 uncultured Lachnospiraceae bacterium | reverse complement strand
TCCGTCACCGTTTGGGGCTGCTCATACATTTCCTTGAGCATGAAATGCTCATATCCGGCCTTTTCCGCCGCTTCCGCATCCCAGTCGATGGTAACGGACTGCTTCTCCACTTCCTCCGCGTCCACATTGTATACGTGGAAGCCCTCAGAAGTCAGCCGCACGATCTCCTGATTTTCAATATAGGTCACCGTCCTGGTATAGCGCAGGATGGCGGGCACATCCGAAGCGATGAAGCAGCCGTCCGCATTCTGTCCCACGATCAGCGGGCTGTCCTTTCTCACGGCGAACAGCTCTCCGGGGAAATCCGCGAACAGGATGCCCAGCGCATAGGAGCCCTCCACCCGGTGCAGCACCTTGGTGATGGCCGCCATGGGATCTCCCGTGTAATAATGATCCAGCATATGGGCCAGGACCTCCGTGTCCGTTTCGGAGACAAAATGATAGCCTCTCCGGATCATCCTGTTCTTCAGCGTCAGGTAATTCTCGATGATGCCGTTGTGGACCACGGCGATGGTCCCCTTCTCATTGAAATGGGGGTGCGCGTTCACCTGGCTGGGCGCCCCGTGGGTCGCCCAGCGGGTGTGGCCGATCCCCGACGTGCCCGGCATGGCGGCTCCGTCATGGGTGATCTCGCTCAGCGCCTTCAGCCGTCCCACAGATTTGGTGATATGTATTTTTTCTCCGTCAAAAACCGCCATTCCGGCAGAGTCATATCCCCGGTATTCCAGCCTTGCCAGGCCGTCAAGGATGATGGGGGCCGCCTGTTCCTTTCCAACGTAGCCTACGATTCCGCACATGATTTCCTCCATTCTGCCGCACGGCGGCGTTCTCTTTTTTTCCACATCCTTTGCCCGGACGCTATCTCCGTTTCCAGTAATCCCGGTTCATGCTGCAGCGGGCTGTCAGTCCCGCCGGCAGGCTTCTGTAATGCTTTCCCAGGAAAAAACCCAGATATCTGGCCGCACAGTCCGCGGCAAACCGCAGCATCAGCCAGGGCTTTCTGTTTTTCCACAGATGTGTCATTGTCTTCTTTACCATTTTTATGCCCTCCGATTCGGAGGATACCCCGGAAAAGACTTCCGGATGCTGTGCCTGCGACACGCCGTTGTCAAAATTCCGGTGAAACTGCTCTCCCGCCGTATAGTTATGGGAATGATATACGCGGGCCTCCGCCGCGTAGGCGATCCGGTATCCCGCCTTCACGGCCTTCGCCGCATAGATCATGTCTTCATTGAAAATGGTATGCTTCTCAAACCCACCAAGCTTCCGGAACACATCCTTCCGGTACATGGCGCACACATTGGAGCAGAAATAGGTCTTGATCCCCATCGTTTCAAGCTGCTCCTGTCCCTTGACGCAGCTTTCCTGCGGATAATTGAAGGCGCGGGTATAGCGCTCGATCTCTCCGCTGTCCTTTCCCGGAAGCTGTCTGGCGTATGCCACGGCGATATCCTCCGCCTGGCAGAGAGCATCCCGGAGCCGCTCGATCAGCCGCTCGTCAGCCGGAACCGCGTCGTCCGTCATGCACAGGAAGAGCTCTGCGCTGCTCTTGCCCGCGGCACGGTCCCTCGTACCGCCGTGATCGTATTCCCGCTTGGACAGATGATGCACCTCCGCCTGCGGATATTCCCTGGCAAAATCCGTCCCGTACAGAAAGCCGTCGAAATATTTTTCTTCCGTATTCATGATGATGATCCGGTCCGCCTTCACGGTCTGTTCCGAAAGCCTCTTCATCAGCTCCAGAAATTTTTTCCCCGGCCGGTAGGTCGGGATGATCACATCGATCTTCATCGGTCCGTTCCCCTCTCCGTTCTTAAAGCTATACAGAAAAAGGGGGCGTATCGCAGCCCCCTTCAGCTTTCTGTGATCCTGTGATTGATTTAATATCCCGTGTCGCTGGAAATCTTCGCGCTGTAGGACTTCACCTGTTCGGAAGGCGTATATTCCTCCTGCTCGAAGAGGAAGTTATGGAGCGCGATCACGTTCGTTTCCAGATCAACGGGAATGACGCAGCTTCCCTTGCTTCCCAGCCTTCCCGTGGCACGGGTATCTTCAAACGGGAATCCGTCCGTTCCTGCAACGGTATAGTTCCCCACCTCCTGCAGCACGCTCAGGATCTCCGCCGTATCCAGATTCGTCGCCACATGGGGCAGCACGCTGTCCAGCGCGGTCTCCAGCTGGGAGAAGGAAGCGCTCTTGGCCTTATCCAGACAGGCCAGCAGCACGGTCCGCTGTCTTTCCGCACGGCGGAAATCATCTCCCGCAGTGGCGCGGATCCGGCAGTAGGCGGTGGCCTGCATGCCGTTCAGCGTCTGAAGGCCGGCCTTCGTCACGGGCGTATAGTCGTCAGAAAGCACCACCCTGCTTTCCGTACTGAACATACTCTTCTGATAGTTGTTCAGATGCTCGATCTCCGCTTCCTCCACATCGATCTGCACGCCGCCCAGGGAATCCACCAGCTCGATCAGACCGTTGAAGTTGATGCTGATGTACTCCGTGATGTTCATGTCCAGATTCATGTTCAGCATGAGGATGGCCTGCTCCGGGCCGCCTGCCGCATAGGCCGCGTTGCATTTGTTGTAGGTATCGTTGCTTAAGTTCAGATAGGTATCTCGGTAAATGCTGACCAGCTTCACCTCGTCGGTATCCTGATTGATGGAGGCGATCATGATGGTGTCGGAACGGTTTCCCTTCTTCAGATCGTCGTCCCTGGCATCCAGTCCGAACAGAGCGATGTTCCGGTAGCCCTGCATGACCTCGTTCTGCTCCACGCCTTCGTTCATGTTCTCCACGATCTGGCTCTCATTGATGGTGATGTGCTGGACCGCGTCCTGCTTTCCCACCGCCCAGAGCACCAGGGCAAGCACCACAAGAGCGAGGATCTCCACACTGAACAGGATGACCCGCTTCGTCTGATTCGTTTTCTTCCTGCGCGGCTGACTTCTTCTGCTGCCGGAGGATGCACGCCTGTCGTCCCCCGCGCTCCTGCGGGCGGAAGAAGAACTCCTGCGCCCCGATGAGGAATAGCTCCTCTCCCCATCGTAATCCTCATAATCCCGGCGGGATGAGGAAGAACTCCTGCGGCCTGAGGAAGAGCCGCTTCTTTCCCCATCGTAATCGTAAGCGTCGTAATCCCTGCGGGAAGAACGCCTCTCTCCGCCGGAGGTCCGCCGGCTGCCGCCTGTCGGACGGCTGCTTCCCGTTCTGCGGGTTCCATCGTTTCTTGTTGATGATGCCATGTTTTTTCTCCTGTTTCTTTCTATCTATCTAATACGCATTCTCATTGATAAATCCTTTGAAAAAGGTCAGGAAAAGGATCTTGATATCAAATGCCATGCTCCAGTTTTCAATGTAGTAGATGTCGTATTCGATCCGCTTCCGGATGGAGGTATCTCCCCGGTAGCCGTTGATCTGCGCCCAGCCGGTCATGCCCGGCCGCACCTGATGCTTGATCATGTAGCGCGGGATCTCTTCTTTGAATTTTTCCACAAACTGAGGCCGTTCCGGACGCGGCCCCACCAGGCTCATATCTCCCCTCAGCACATTGAACAGCTGGGGAAGCTCGTCGATGCTGGTCTTCCGGAGGAAACCGCCCACCTTTGTCACGCGGGGATCCCCTTTGACCGTCCATCCCTTCTTTTCCTCGCCGGGCTGCTGCTGATACATGGTGCGGAACTTGTACATCATAAAGGGCTTGTTGTGCAGCCCCACCCGCTCCTGCTTGAAGATGACGGGACCGGGACTGGTGAATTTCACCAGGAACGCCACCACGAGCAGCAGCGGCGAGATCAGGATCAGCCCGAAAAAGGAACCCGCAAGATCCACGCAGCGCTTCGCGAAGGCGCTCATGGTATTGGTCAGAGGCACATAACGGATGTTGATCACGGGAAGTCCCATCAGGTCCTCCATATAAGGGTGTCCCGGGATCAGGCTGTTGTAGTCCGGAATGAACTTGGTATGCACGCCGGATTTTTCACACAGGTCCACCAGAGCCTCCAGACGGTCGTAATCCTCCAGAGACAAAGTGATCGCGATCTCATCCAGCTTGTTTTCCGGCAGGATGTACAGGAGATTGTTGATGGATCCGAGCACCTTCACTCCCTTATAGGTTGCGCCCCTCGGGACCTTATCATCCAGGATCCCTCTTACCACATATCCCCATTGCGGATTGCTGTTGATCCGGCTGATGTATTCCTCCGCCGCGCGGGAATATCCCACCAGGAGGATATATTTGCGGTTGTAGCCCTTTTTGCGCATGAAATGCAGGCAGTAACGGACAAAGGCCCGCATCAGCAGCGTGCTCACCGTGTTGATGCCGGTAAACAGAGCCACCATACCGCGCGAGAAATGCTGCAGCTGCAGCTGCCGCCAGTCGTTCGCCATGAACAGGATCGCCAGAAAAACGGTCATTCCGACGATGTTGGCCTTGAACACGTTCAGGATCTCCGTCTCGCTTCTCTGGACCCGCTTCGGGGAATACAGCCGGAACCAGTAGTAGAGGATCAGATATCCGGGCACAACAAAATACAGCGCGCTGAAATAGATCCCCATATCCAGCACGCCTACCGCGGCGCCCGTACCTGTTCTGTTCCTTCCTATCCAGAGATACCATGCAAGTATATAGGAGCCTGCGATCACCAGCGCATCCATTATAACATGCAGTCGGTTAAAATACTGCTGGTTATCCTTTATCATGGCTTCACCCGTTTCCCATGTCCAACCTGTATTGTACAATATCCGACACAAAAGCACAACTTAAATTTTATTAAGAATGGCGCGCAGGACATTGATCCAAAGCTGAGCCTGTATCCTGATATAGTTCCCCAGATTGCTTCCTTTGAACCGCACCCTCCCGGCGCGTCCCTCCGGGGAAGCACACAGGGCAAAACCTTCCCGGAACCCCTGTGCGTAGATCCTTCCGTATCCCTTTTTCAGGAAAAAAAGAAATTTGACCGCGAACCCGGCCAGCAGGAAGGGACTGTTCAGAAGGATCTGAAGAGCCGGCATGTTTTTATAGATCAGATACACATTATTCCTCGCGGAATAACGGATCTTGAATTCATTATAGCGGGAGCCGCTTGTGGCGCTTCCCGCATGAAGCACCACGGCCGAGGGCTCGTATGCGTTCACGAAGCCCAGGATGCGCGCCCGGTAGCCCAGATCCACATCCTCCAGGTAGGCGAAATGAAGCTCGTCAAAGAGGCCGGTGCGTTCCAGCATGCTCCTGCGGTAGATGGCCGCGCCGGCGCAGGCGGAGAAGATCCGGACGGGCCGGCCGTAACGCGCCGCCGGCTTTCCCTTTCCCACGGCATATGCCCAGCCGAGCGCGCTGTAAAGATCTCCCGCGCCGTCCATGACCGAGGGGTCCCTCATATCGACCATGCGGGCGGAAAGGGAAAAGAGCTCCTCCTCCCGCTCCATACGCGCCTCCAGGGCGCTGATGCAGCCGGGGCGGACGATCGTGTCGTTATTCAGGAGAAAAACATAGGGCGTCCGGCTCTGACGGATCCCTTCGTTTACCGCCGCGTCGAAGCCTCTGTTTTCCGGAAAGCGGATCAGGCGGACCCAGGGAAATCGTTCCTCCGCCTCCCTGTCGCTTCCGTCCGTGGAGCCGTTGTCCACCACCACCGCGCAGGGTCTCTCCTTTTCCGACTCCTCCAGACTTTTCAGGCAGGCGGCAAGATATTTTTTTCCGTTATAATTGGGGATCACAACCGTGGTCTTCAATCCGTTTTCCTCCTGTCACAGCGGCTTCCTGTCCGGAAGCCAGCAGATCCGCAGGCCCTTTTTTCTGACGCTTTCACAGAAGGCCCGGCTCACCGCTTCCGGATCCTCTCCCCGCTTTACCGCTTCCAGCGCCTTCCCGAATTCCTCCTCCAGCTCCGGACGCACCCGCATGGCGCGGATATCCGCCGCCTCCACATCCTGCGCAAGGACGGCCCGGTGCATGTAGCCGCTGAAGCCCGCGGGCAGGCCGGCATAGCGCATGCCGCCGTCCTTCTCATAGATCCCGCTGCAAAGCCTTCCCCTGCGGGGAGGAAGGGGCTGCGCGGCCGCTCCCACATCCTTTCGCACCTTCAGGATATCCGGCTGATAGCCGAGGCGGTAAAAGCCCAGATGCGCGGTATCCTCCGCCCGCGCCTGCCAACCCTGCGCGGCGCAGAAATCCTCCAGCGCCCGTCTGCCGGCTTCGTAGGCGTACCGCTTGCTTTCCGGATTGGAAGCGGTAGAGGACTCATGGCATCTCCAGTGATAGAGCACCTTCGGCACATGGACAAAGGCTTCCTCCGGGCCTCCGGAAAACACGCCCGCCGCCGCCCGAAGGACCAGATCATAATCCTGCGCCCCGTCGTAGCCGGAACGCTCCTTCAGCCTGCGGAAGGTTTCCGTCTCAAGCATCAGAAAATGACAGATATAATTGTTGGAAAGGAGCAGATCAGGATTCAGATCCGGCTTAAAATGCGGCTCATAGAAACGTTCCCCCGCGCTGTCGCACTTATCCTCATCCGAATAGAGAAAAACGGGATCGATCCCCTTTTTCCTGCTTTCTCTCAGCGCACGGGCCATCTCATAAAGGGCGTCCGGCGTCAGAAGGTCGTCGTGATCCAGCAGGCCGGTATAGGCCCCGCGGATCTCCTTCAGGGCTTCATTGGTATTTCCCGCAAGCCCCAGATTGACGGAAAGCTTCCGGTACCGGATCCGCGGATCTCTCCTCGCCTCCGTCAGGGCGCGCAGCGCGTCCGTGCTTCCCGCGTCCGCGATCACCAGCTCCCAGTATGGCCAGGTCTGCGCCTGCAGGCTGTCCAGGAGGGCGTTCATATATTCGGGGGGCGTTTCAAAAGCAGGAACTGCCACAGAAAGAAGGGGCGGCTCCTTCCATTCCTCCGCCTCTTTTCTCTGCCTCTCCTGTTCCTCCGGCGAAGGCGGCACATAGGCGTACCCCCTCTGACCGGCCCGCTGCAGGAGCCGCTCCGCCGCTGCCCAGGCGGCGGCCGATATGCCGTTTCTTCTGAAATATGACAGTGTCCGTTTCCAGTCTGCCGCGAGCCGATTTCCCATAACGATCCTCATTCCGGAGCGCGGCAAAGCAAAGCTTTGCCTCTTTTTGCCGCGAAAGGCATCCGCCTCGCAGCGGACGCCCTTCTTCCGCCGGCCGCTCCGCGATCCTCCGGTGAAGCGGCCGGCCTGTCTTTTTTATTCGATCACAGCCTTCAGTTCCTCTGTCAGCTTCTCGTTCTTCTCCTGCGCATCCGCAAGGCTCGTTCCCTTCACGCCCATGTAGAACTTGATCTTGGGCTCGGTTCCGGAAGGTCTCGCGCAGCACCAGGAATCGTTGGTCAGGTCAAAATACAGCACGTTGGATTCCGGCAGACCTGTGTGGCTCTCCGCTCCCGTCGCCAGCTCCTTCATCACGCCTGTGGCATAGTCGCGCACTCTCGTCACCTGCAGATCTCCGAAATGGGTGGGCGGATTCTTTCTCAGCTTATCCATCATCTCCGTGATCTGTCTGGAGCCGTCGATGCCCTTCAGGGTGATGGTGTAGAGGCTTTCTTTATAATAGCCGTATTTCTCATACAGCTCGATCATCTGATCCCACAGGGTCTTTCCGTGCTTCTTGCACCATGCGGCAACCTCGCACAGACACATCACCGCCACCACGGCGTCCTTGTCCCTCGCGTGGGTTCCGGCCAGACAGCCGTAGCTCTCCTCCAGGCCGAACACATAGTTGTTGCAGCCGGTCTGCTCGAACAGCTTGATCTGTTCTCCGATATATTTGAAGCCGGTCAGCACCTCGATCAGCTTCACGTTGTAATCCGCGGCGATCGGATCCGCCATGTTGGTGGTCACGATGGTCTTCACCATCGCCGGGTTCTCCGGCATGGTTCCGGTCGCCGTTCTCTCTCTCAGGATGTATTCCGCGATCAGCATGCCGGACATGTTCCCGGTGAAGGGAACGTACTCGCCGGTCTTCGTATCCAGCGCATAGATGCCCAGACGGTCCGCGTCCGGATCGGTAGCCATCACGATGTCCGCGTTCTTTTCCTTCGCCAGCTTCAGCGCCAGGGTGAAGGCCTTGGGATCCTCCGGATTGGGATAATCCAGCGTGGTGAACGCGGGATCCGGAAGCTCCTGCTCGGGAACCACGTATACATGCTTGAAGCCGAGCTCGGAAAGCACGCGGCGTACCGGCTTGTTTCCGGTGCCGTGGAAAGGCGTGTAGACGATGCGGATGTCGTCCGCCATCTCCTTAATCACCTCGGGATGGATGATCTGCTTCTTCAGCTCCACCATGTAGGCGTCGTCGATCGCGGAACCGATCACCTGATACAGCCCTTCCTTCACGGCCTCTTCCTTCGCCATGGTCTTCACGGAATGATAATCCGTCACCGCCTTCACCTCGGCGATGATCTCCTTATCCTTGGGGGAGGTCACCTGCGCGCCGTCCTCCCAGTATACCTTATAGCCGTTGTACTCCGGCGGATTGTGGCTGGCCGTCACAACGATTCCGGAGATGCAGCCCAGGGTACGCAGCGCGAAGGAAAGCTCCGGGGTGGGGCGAAGCTCGTCGAACACGTACGCCCTGATCCCGTTTGCCGCCAGGCACAGCGCCGCCTCATCCGCGAACTCCGGGGACATATAGCGGGAATCATAGGCGATGGCAACGCCCTTCTTTTCTCCGCCCTGTTTGATGATGTAGTTGGCCAGTCCCTGGGTGGCCTTTCTCACCGTATAGATGTTCATCCGGTTGGTACCCGCGCCGATCACGCCGCGCAGTCCGCCCGTTCCGAACTCCAGCTCCTTATAAAACCGGTCCTCGATCTCCTTCTCATTGCCCTCGATTCCTGCAAGCTCGTCCTTCGTCTTCTGATCAAAATAGGAATCCTCCCGCCAGAAACGGTACTCGTCCATATAGCTCATAACTTCCTCCATTCCGCCGCCGCAGGCGGCACCTAATTTCGTGAGAAGAATCGCGAAGCGATTCTTCCAGGAAAGCGCACCGCGCTTTCCGCCTCCGCTTTCCGCCGCCGAACGGCGGCACTTGATTTCGTCGCTTCTATCTTACTACAAATTCTCAGACGCGTAAAGAAAAGTCGCTCTTATCCAGGCTGAAATTGGGATTATAGTAGGGATCCCCGGCTTCCAGCTGTTCCTTCCA
>CALWGL010000121.1 GCA_944380025.1 uncultured Lachnospiraceae bacterium | reverse complement strand
CCAATCGCTTCGCGATGGGCCGGATGCTTTCTGCCGATACGTTTTCGTACGGTCTGCGCAGTAAATGCGCAGACCTGTCTGAACAGTAACCCGGATCCTGATGCCGAAGATCCCTAAGCCGCAGTAACGGCATCCTCTTCCTGGCCGTCCGCCGCTCCCAGCTTCTCATTCATCAGCCGGACCGCCTCTTCCAGCTGATTATCCACGCCGTCGTTGTAATAGGCCTCGCCGTCGAAGGGTACCTCCACATCCGGCGTGATCCCAAGCTCGTGGATGTTATTTCCGTTCGGCGTATAATAATGGCTGACCGTCAGCTTCACCGCGGATCCGTCCGTAAGGGAAATGATGCGCTGTACGATGCCTTTGCCGAAGGTGGTGGTCCCCACCAGCGTGCCGATGCCGTAATCCTTGATGGCGCCGGCCAGGATCTCGGAGGCGCTGGCGCTGTTCACATCCACCAGGACCACCAGTTCTTCTGTCATCTCATGCTTTCCGTCGCAGCTGTATTCCGTCCGTTTTCCGTATTTGTCCTCCGTATAAACGATCAGGCCCTCCGGCAGGATCTGTCTGGCAATGTCGCAGACCGTGGAAAGGTTGCCGCCGGGATTGCCCCGCAGATCCAGGATCAGCCCTTCCATTCCATGCCCCCTGCAGACGGCAAGCGCTTCCGTGAACTGATCCAGGGTGACGGAGTCGAATTCCGTGATCTGGATATAGCCGATCCGCTCATCCAGCATCTCCTGATTGACCGTCGGGCTCTCCACCTTCCGGCGCATCACGTCGATCTCCAGGTAATCCGATTCCCCTTCCCGGATGATGGTCAGCCGCACCGTGGTCCCTTCCTCGCCCTTGACCAGGCTGGTAACCTGCTCCAGCTCCAGTCCCTGTACGTCTTTTCCGTCCACCTGGTAGATCAGATCCCCGGCCCGGAGTCCGCTTTCCTGGGCGGGGGTTCCGTCGATGATGCTGCTCAGCCGCGGCAGGGAAGTTTCCGTATCGATCCCGATATACGCGCCGATGCCGTAATAGATCCCTTCCGTTTTTTCCTGGATCTGTTCCAGCTCCTCCGGCGCATAGTAGGTGGAATAGGGATCTCCCAGAGCCTCAACCATTCCTTTGTAGATGCCATCCTCCAGCGTCTGCTCTCCCACATCCTCCAGATAATATTTTTCTATGGTCTCTTCGATCACGCCAAGCTTGCCCAGCGTATTCTGCGTGGCCACGCTGTTCTGGCTCACGCTCCCCGCCGCTTCCCCCGCGCTCTGCGCCGAGGCGTTCTGCGTCCCCGAATACTGCCAGAACATCCATACCGAATATCCAAGATACATGCCGCCTGCCACAAGAGCCACGGCAAGCACGCCCGTCAGGACTCCTCCCCAGAAGCTTTTTCGGTTTTTCATCTCAATCTCCATTGCCTTTCTGTCTGAACCGGATCCGGAAGGACCGCTGTCCCGTTCCATCCGCTCAAAGCCGAACGCCGCAGTCAGGTCTCTCAGCAGCCCCTCCCCCGGCGTTCCTATTTTTTCTATATATCCATTATATATCCGCTTATCCGAGATAATTCCAGGGATTCACGTACTCTCCGTTCAGCCGGACGCTGAAATGCAGATGCGGCCCCGTGGAACGGCCGGTGGAGCCCACCGCCGCGATGGTCTCTCCCTTTGAAACGCTCTGCCCGCTGGAAACATACAGCTCCGAGGCGTGCATATAAATGGTAAACAGTCCGTCGCCGTGATCGATCATCACATAATTTCCCATGGAGCTGTTGTACGCCGCTCCCACCACGGTCCCGTCGTAAGCCGCCATGATGGGGGTGCCGGAATTGGCCGCGAAATCCACGCCGTTGTGAAACTTATTCACGCCAAGGGTGGGATGGATGCGGTAGCCGTATTCAGAGGAAACCCGCTTATAGGAAGCAAGGGGCATCTGGAACATGCCGCCGTCGTAGCTCACCTGCGGCTTGTTCAGCTCCTCCAGCTGCTTCTTCGCCTCCGCGGCAGCCGCTTCCAGGGCAGCGATCGCCGCGTCCTGCTCCGCCGCGTCCGCTTCATACTCCGCTATGGCGGCTTCCTTGTTGTTGATATCGCTCTGGAAAGAGGTGATCTGCGCTTCCTTCTCGGCGATCAGCGTTTCCAGTCCCGCTTCCTCCTCTTCCACCTCGGCCTTCGCTTCCTCCAGGACCTGCTCCTCTTCCTCCAGCGCCTCCTTGCAGGCCGCCACCAGCTCCCTGTTCTTCACGTAGATGGCCAGCTGCTCCTGATCATAGGTGTTCATCTGCCGGATATAGCCCATACGGTTTAAAAGCTCTCCGAAGCTGTCCGCGGAAAAAAGCATCTCAAGAAGGCTCTCCGCGCCTTTCTCATAGGAATACCGGATCCGCACCTTCAGCGCCTCATACTGCGCCTCCTCCTGGGCCTGTGCCTCCTCCAGCTCGGCCTGCGTCTGTTCGATCTCCTCCTGCTTTTCTCCGATCAGCGACTTCAGCTCGTTGATCCGGGACTGGACCTGGGCCAGATTGCCGTCCAGCTGCACCACATAGGCCTGAAGATCATCCTTCGTATCCTCCAGATCGTCCACCATCGCCTGAATGTTGGAAATATTCGCCTGAATCTGCTCCTTCTGCTCCTGCGCCTGGCTGATCGCCTCTTCCTTTTCCCGGATGCTCTGCTCCAGCTCATCCGCCGTCGCCGCCCATCCTTCCATTCCGGAAGCGGCCCAGCCGGCAAGAACAGCCAGGACAGACAGCAGGCTCAATATCCTGCGGCTCCTCTTTCCGTATTTTCCCATAGGCCTTTCTCCGCCCTTCTTCGCTCAGACGCGCAGATGCTTGCGCACTGTAAAGAAGCTTCCCAGAAAACCGATCCCCACGCCGATCAGCACCACCACCGGCACCATGGTCCGGTAAACCTCGTTCACCGGCAGAAACTGCAGCAGGCCGGACAGGATGGAGAAACGGTTGTTGATAAATTCCAGCACGTTATTGTACATCACGTAGATCCCGGCAAGCGGCAGGATCGATCCGAAAATACCGATCAGGATGCCCTCGATCACGAAGGGAGCGCGCACGAAGAAATCCGTGGCGCCGATATATTTCATGATCCCGATCTCCTCCTTCCGCACGGAGATGCCGATCGTGACCGTATTGTTGATCAGGAACATGGAAACCAGCACCAGGATGACGATGATCCCTGCCGAAATATAGGCGACAAGGGCGTTCACGCCGGTCAGCATGGAGCCGGCGAGCGCGGACTCGTTCACCTCCCGGATCTCGGGAATGGTCTGCAGATACGCGACCAGCTCCTCCTGATGCGAGATGTCATCCATGAAGATCTCATAGCTGGCACAGTTTTCCAGCGGGTTATCCCCTTCCGGGAATCCGTCCGAATACTCCTCCGGAATGAAATTTTCCTTATAATACTCCCATGCCTCATCCGCTGAGGTAAATTCCACGCGGGTCACATCCTCCCGCGCTTCGATCCGGGCGCCGATCTCCTGCATCATTTCCGGCGTCGTCCCCTCCTGAAAGAAAATGGTGACGGAAACCCCTTCCTCCGCGGAATGGACGATATTCTGGAAATTCAGGATCACGGCATAGAAAAGCCCCAGAATAAACAGGCTCGCGCTGATCGTCGCAATGGAAGCCAGCGAAAACCATTTATTCCGGAAGATGTTCACAATGCCCTGCTTCAATGTATAAAAAAACGTACTAATTCTCATCGATATAACCGCCCTGTTCCTCGTCGCTCACGATCACGCCCTTTTTCATCGTGATCACCCGCTTCTTCATCTCATTGACAATTTCCCGGTTATGCGTTACCACCAGGATCGTGGTCCCGCCCTCGTTGATCTTTTCCAGAAGCTTCATGATCTCCCAGGAATTCTTCGGATCCAGATTTCCCGTGGGCTCGTCCGCAAGAAGGATCGGCGGCTTGTTGATCAGCGCTCTCGCCAGCGCCACCCGCTGCTGCTCTCCGCCGGAAAGCTGCTTGGGCTTCGCCTTGTATTTTCCCGCAAGCCCCACCGTCGCAAGGATGGCGGGCACATTTCTTTTGATCTCCCTGGTCGGGACCTGGATGACGCGCTGGGCAAAGGCCACGTTTTCATAAACGTTCCTGTCCTTGAGCAGCCGGAAATCCTGGAACACGATCCCAAGCTTCCTGCGGTACCGGGGGATCTGGCGTCTTTTCAGATGGGCCACGTTCTGGCCGTTTACGAGAATGGTGCCGGACGTGGGGACAAGCTCTCTTAATAGCAGCTTGATCAGGGTGGACTTCCCTGAACCGCTGTCCCCCACGATAAATACGAATTCCCCTCTCTTCACGCGCAGATTCACGCCGTTTAAGGCGGGCGCCCCGGTTTCATAGCTCTTGCTCACCTTATCCAGCACGATGAGCGAGCCGTCGTCCCGGATCCTACGTCTTGTCCTCTTCGCAGTAAAAAGTCCCAAACCTGTGTACCTCTTTCGTCCCGCGCTCCATACGTGTGCCCCGGTACGCATCCGCATCGGGGCCCGCCCGCAGGAAAGCTGCGGCTTAATATTCAAACGTTTCCATATACTTCATATACTTTACCACCATCAGCGCGATTTTGAAAGTGATCGCATCCTCAAACACCCGCAGATCCAGTCCCGTACTCTTCTGCAGCTTGTCCAGCCGGTACACCAGCGTATTGCGGTGTATGAAAAGCTGGCGGCTGGTCTCCGAAACGTTCAGGCTGTTCTCAAAAAACTTGTTGATCGTGGTAAGCGTCTCCTCATCAAAGTCGTCCGGGCTCTTCCCTCCGAATATCTCCTTGATGAACATCTTGCACAGCGGAATGGGAAGCTGATAGATCAGCCTTCCGATGCCTAATTCATTGTATGCGATAATGTCCCGTTCGTCAAAGAAAATTTTTCCCACATCCAGCGCCATCTTCGCTTCTTTATAGGAACGGCTGACCTCCTTGATCTCCTTTACGATAGTTCCGTAGGCGATCCGCACGCCCTGGATCCCTTCCTTTTTCAGGAACTCGCTGACCGCTCCCGCCGTCCGGTCCACTTCGCGGGTCCCTTCCGCCTCCGTCAGCTCCTTCACGATGATCACGCTGTTCTCATCCACGGCGGTGACGAAATCCCTGCTGTTGTTTCCGAATCCGGAACGCACCAGCTCCAGCACGTTCCCGTCCCGGTTATCGTCCGCTTCGATCAGGAGCACCGCCCGGTCCACATCCACCGGGATATGAAGCTTCTTCGAACGGCTGTAGATATCCACGAGGAGCAGATTGTCAAGCAGCAGGTTCTTGATGAAATTGTCCTTGTCAAATCTTTCCTTATAGGCTGTCAGCAGCGTCTGGATCTGAAAAGCGGCCATCTTCCCGATGGTGTAGATATCCTCTCCGGCTCCCCCAGCCACGAGGATATATTCCAGCTGCGTTTCGTCGAACACCTTGAAGAACTGACAGCCCTGCACCTCCTGGCTGTCCGCCGGAGAATCCGCGAAATCCTTCGCCGCCCCCGCGCAGATCTCCATTTCCTCCGAGGTAGACGCCGCGATCTTTCCGTCCACATCCACCACGCACAGCTCCACTCTCGCGATGGTGCGCAGGCCGTCGATCGTACTCTGCAGTATCTGGTTTGAAATCATCTTTTTACCCCTCTCCTTCTCCTGTACATTTTTCACAAAAAATTCACATCTGCAAATTCCCTTTATGTAACACCCATTTTTCATTTTAAAGGAAAACAACAAAAAAATCTATAGGAATCTCAAAAAATTTATGCACTTTTCTTTTTTCTTTCCGTCAAAAAAAGACGGACACCCGGTCATTTCGAGCCCGTCTCTTTACTGTTGTATTCCTGCACCTTTTTTTCAAACAGCCGGGAATGCAGTTTTCTTTTCAGCCTTGCCGGAAAGGAGGGATTCTGCATCCAGGAAACGGCCCCGTAGGGAAGGGAGACCCAGAACCTGGCGTTCACGTACTGCCCGTATTCCTTCATCAGATTGATATCCTCCGGCCATGGCATCCGGGAAAGGACCGCGTCCGGAACCACATCGTTCAGCTCGTTTACCAGCCTCTCCGGCTGTCTGCCGAAATCTTCATAGGCCCCTCGTCCCCGGATATACAGATTTCCCTGGTACTCCTGGATCAGCTCCTCCAGCACCGCAAGCTCCGCCCGGGTGTCCGCCAGGAGATATACGCTGTTCCGGTTCCGGAAAAGCTTTCGCAGAAGCTCTCTCAGATACACCTTCTCATCGATCTCACGGACGCGGCTGCGCGCCGCGATCCCGGCCGCCTCCAGAAGATCCGGCTCCGTACAGACCGTCATATCCAGCTGTTCCACGCTTTCCTTCAGCGCCTCATCCCGGGACGCCTGAGCGATCTGCGCGCTGGAAATATAACCGGCCGTATTCAGCCCGCCGCTTCCCAGAAACCGGTCCGTATTGCGCAGCGCCTCCCGCGCCGAACAGTCGTAGAGGGTAATCCCCAAAATCGTAAACTTCTGCATACCTTCCCCAATCTTACAAAAGCGCCAGCAGGATCATATAAGCCAGACAGAGCACAACGCCCGCGGTCAGGGAAAGGCTGACGAGCTTCCCCCTGCGCGCGCCCTGATTTTCCTCCTGCCAAAGCCAGCGCAGATACTCTCCGCGCCCCTCGTTTCTGCCCAGCCAGACCAGCACGCATCCTGCCAGGGCGGTGCACGCCACAGCCAGCACCAGATAAACGCAGATCGTCGGGATCAGCTCCTCGGGCCCCGCCGTCATCTGCGCCTGTTCCTCCAAAAGCCACGGGAAAAAGCGCCCGTATACATACATCAGGACCACGGACTGCGCATTGAAGATCATGTGCATCAGCATGGGCGCAAAAAGGCTTCCCGTCGCCTCCATCAGAAGGGCCATGGCCGCTCCCAGTGCGAATGCGTAGGGGGCCTGGTTAAAGTTCATATGGATCAGCCCGAACAGCAGCGCCGAAAGCAGCACAGCTCTCAGCGCGCTTCCGCTTTTCAGATATCCCCGGTAAAGGATCCCCCGGAAAGCCAGTTCCTCGCATGCCGGCCCGAAAACAGCCATCATGAACAGCATGACAGGGAAAGGATATTCCAGCATCTGGCCGCTCATGTCCACGACCGCGTTATCGACGAACAGCATGCTGACCGCATTCAGGAAGGTGGTCAGCGGGCCCATCAGAAAGGTGAATACGATCACCATCAGGACCGATGTGAACTTCATCCTGTGAAAACACAGTACCCGGTTCGGCCTTTCCCCGGAAAAAAGAAGCGCAAGGAGCGCCGGGACCGCCAGCATCATCTCGCTGAGAAAAAGATTCAGCAGAATGCTCATGGATGTGACATTTCCGATGAGAAGCGCCGCCACCACAGCCAGATGCAGAAGCACCATTCCCAGAAAGCCACGGTTTGCTATTCTGTAATTCATCTGCCGCCTCCGTCCTTTTTCCGGATCCCGTCCCGCGTGATCTCCACCCTTCCTTCCTTTAAAAGGTGTCCGACAGCTCTCTTGAACTCGTTCTTGCTCATCTGCATTTTTGCCCGGATCAGCTCCGGAGCCGCCTTGTCATTGAAGGGAAGCTCCCCTCCCTCCCGCTCGACCGCTTCCATGACGCGCTCCGCGTCCTTTCCGATCATCAGATAAGCCTTATCCCGCACGCTCAGATCCAGCTTGCCGTCCTCATGGACGGCCGCCACTCTGGCTTCGATCCTCTCTCCCGCCTTCAGCTGCCCGTACATCTCCCGCGGCGGGATCAGCGCCGAATATCTGTCGTCCACCGCCACAAAAGCGCCGAACTGCCGGCTGATCTCATACAGATATCCCGTCACCCGGTCGTCCTTTTTATAGGGGCTGTCCGTTCTGAGATAGTGATAGAGCTTCATGGTTGCGCAGAGCCTGCCGCTCTTGTCCACATACAGCGCCACCGGGAAGCTGTCTCCCACCTTCACCGGCCTGGTCTGCTCCCGGAAAGGAAGGAACAGATCCTTTTCCAGCCCCCAGGAAAGAAACGCTCCCACCTTTCCCGTCTGCGCCACCGTGAGCACCGCCACCTCTCCCACGCTCAGCGCGGGCTGCGCCGTGGTGGAGATCAGCCTGTCCTTTGAATCCCGGTAAACGAACACCTCCAGTTCGTCCCCCGCCGAACAGCCCGCCGGGACCTGCTTCGCGGGAAGCAGCACCCTTTCTTCAGGATTCCCCTCCGGCGCCAGGTACACGCCGAACTCGACCCTCTTCACAACCTGAAGCTTCTGTTTTTTCCCAACCTCTATCCGCATGTTCAACCTCTCGCTTTTCTCCTGAATTCCACGATCGCGTAGGGCTGTCCCGACACATCGCAGAGGGATACGCCCGCCCGGTCCTCCTCCGTAAAGTCCTCCGGAACGATGCAGTCGTTTAACAGCGCCGACTTCTTGTATTCCGCCCGCATCTGACCGATCTCAAAGCCCTCCGGCAGATAATCCTGCGCCATGTGGATATACTGTCCGTTGTTCACATGATGATTGCTGTCCAGATGCTGCTTTCCCACGTAAAAGGCCGGATGCTTCTCTCCCGCCCGGTCAAAACGGATCTTGCGCGGCTCATAATCCATGTCCAGCCTCTCCTCCAGCCGGTACGCTTCCGTCATCTCCCGCGTCGGCCTTGCCGGAAGCCCCGTGTGCACATCGATCAGCGTCCAGATGGAATTGGCCCGCACGATCTTCTCCCCCGCCTCATCCGCGATGAAAAAATTACGGAAGCCCAGAAAATTCTTAAATTCATACGGGAAGGTCCCCACCGTGATCCTTTCGCACAGCCCCGGATACCGGTCGATCACGATCTGCCAGTAGGACATCACCCAGAGCATTCCGACACGCTCCAGATATTCAATTCCCACCCCCAGCTCCTCCGACTGAAACGTGGAACAGTCCTGAAAATAATCCACGATCGATGCGATGGAAAGCTTCCTGTCCGCATCCAGCTCGCTGTATCTGACCTGTGACTGAAATGTATACATGTTGTCCTTCCTCTTCCTGCCAGCCGCATATTCTGCCGTATTTTTCCGGCCTGTCCTTTTATTATACGCAATTACGGCTCATTGCACAAGGTTTATGTTTCCTCGCCTCGCCGCGCGCTTCCGCCGTTGTTACTGTTCAGCCTTCGGCAGAACAGTAACGGCATCCGGCCATTCCAATCGCTTCGCGATGGGCCGGATGCTT
>CALWGL010000120.1 GCA_944380025.1 uncultured Lachnospiraceae bacterium | reverse complement strand
TTTTCAGCGGGAGGCGTAAAGTGCTCCACCTCCTCAATGGAAAGGTACACGGTGCTGTAGCTTACCTGATTGTCCATGGTGCGCAGCTGGGATTCCATGCTCTCCAGCTGATAGCGCACTTCGGTGAGGCGGCTTTCCAGGGCGATGATCTCCTCCATGGTTTCCGCCTGCTCCAGCAGGGAGAGAAGCCGCTCCTGCTCCTCCTCATACATTTTCTTCCGGCTTTCCAGATCCACATAGGAAAGGGTGATGTCCTCCACCGTTTCCTGCCGGGAAACGATGTTGGAAATGTCCTCCACCTGCCGGATGAACTCCTCCAGCCGGTCCGCCGGGATGCGCAGCGTCAGAAAGGCGCTTCGGTGCCCCACGCTGTTTTCGTTATAGGATTCGTAGGATTCCGTGTAGCCGCCCAGGGCGTCTACCTGTTCCTGAACGGCTGACACCAGTCCGGAATAATCGCCGGTCTCCACCGTCATGTTCACATTTTTGATCAGCTTCCGGTCGGAAACCGCGTTTTCCTCCATTTCCACGGGTTCCGAACCGGCTCCCAGATCCGCTTCCGCGATCTCTTCATAGACGCCTGCCTCCTGTGCGGCCGCGGGAGAAAAGGCGGTATCGTACGAAGCGGAGTCGGACGAGGCCCCGGAGCTGCCGCAGGCCGGGACGGTCAGTGTGATCAGAAGGAAAACGGAAAGCAGGGCTGTCCGTATCCGCCGGCTCAGGTTTCTTTGCTTTCTTTCTTTTGTCATAAAATCCTCTTTCATGAAATCCCTCCCTTTCTTCCGGTACGGCAGAAGCTGCGCGGAACGAAGAACGCCGGCCGCGGCAGCCTCCTATTTCCACATCCATGTCCATGCGGACTTCCGGTTTAATCCGGTTTAATCCGGTTTAATACAGGCTTTCCAGCTGCAGGAACAGATCCTTTTCTTCCTGAAGCTTTTCCTCGTTTCCCACGACGCAGAGGCAGTCGTCCTGCAGGAACGCCCTGATATGGGCGGCCAGCGCACGGATGTCCTCCTGCGCGGCGGAAAGCACCTCGTCCCTCTCCTTCTGCAGGTCGGCAAGGGTCTGGTTCGTCAGATAAGCGCTCATGGAGCGCAGGCCCTTTGCCGCGGGATTTAAAGGCGTGTCCATCTCGCTGACCGCGCCGATGACGTACTGGGTCATGGTGCGGTCGTCCCCGTCAAAGCGCTCCACGAAGTCCGCCGCCTTTTCAAAGACCTCCACGGTTCCCTTCAGGTTGGGGTCGCGGTAGGAAACAAAGTAGCTGTCTCCGCTCTTTCCGAAGGAACACATGCAGCCATAGGCTCCGCCCTTGACGCGGACCTCCTGCCAGAGATATTCATAGCTCATGAGCACCTTGAGCACCCGGAGCGCCCCGGTATAGGGAAGGCCCCTGCGGATGAAATTCCCGGCGCGGCAGACGTACTGCACCTGAGAGGCGGACAGGAAGCCTTCGTTTTTCCTTTCAGGGGTGACGGCGAAGGGCTCTCCCTCCACGGCGTCCGCGAACAGCTCCTTTTTCACCCCAGCGGCAAGCGCGAGGAATTCTTCATAATGCTCCCTGGTCCCGATATAGTCCACGAGCAGATTCTCCGGGCGGAAAATGCAGCGGACCAGCCGGCCAAGCTTGTCCTTCAGCCCTTCTTTTCTGCTGTCGAAATTCTTTTCCAGATCGTCCACCAGACGGTAGAAGGGCATGCCGTTCAGGCGTTCCTGAATGGCCGCGGCTCTGGAGAAATAGGACATGGCCCGGCCCGCCGCCACGCTGTGTCCGGCGGAAATCAGCGCGGACTGCAGGTGGGATTTCAGCTCCGCCAGGATCTCATAGAGCCGCTTTTCATCGTCAAAGCGGGAGCTCAGCATGATCTCCCGTACCAGCTGTACCGCACGGGGAAAGCTGTCCTCCAGGGTCTTGGCCTTCATCTCGAAGGTCACCCTGCACTCCTCCAGGTCTTTCGCGTTGGTGAACAGGTTGGTCACCGCCGTGATGCCGCCCGTTTCCATGTTGATCTCATGGAACAGCTCGTCATAGGAATGCTCCTTTGTGTCCACATAGCCCAGCACCGCCTTCAGGATCCCCACATAGGAAAACAGCTCGTCCGGCACCGATTTCAGGTCGAACAGGAAGCGGAAATAGCTGATGTGGTTGGTGAACAGCTCATGATACATCACGGTGCTGCCGTCTAAATCTCCGATCTCGTTGACCAGAGGCTCCGCCTCCTTCCGGATGTCCTCCCGTTTCAGAAGGGGGATGCAGGCAAGCGCCTCCGGCGTGTCCGGGGTTTCCTGATACTCCCGCAGCGCTTCGGTCTCCCGGATGATGGAAGTGATCTCCTCTTTGCTCAGGGACGCCTTATGGGCGGCCAGCTTCTGACGGAGCAGCTCGTCGTGCTCTCTGGAAAGCCCCTTTTTCGGCGCGAGGGTCAGGATGCTCTTGTGGGCGTTTTCGATCATAAAGCTTTGGATCAGCCGCTCAAAATAGTCGGTATCCGCCTTCTCACGCAGGCTTCTGTAGGTATCCCCCGCTTCGATATGGATGAAGGGCTTCGCATCGTCATACAGCCAGCTGTCCATCACCTGCAGGCCGTACATCAGCCCGGCGGGCCAGGAGCCGAAATCCGCCTCCCGATACCGGAACTCATAATAATTCAGTCCGGCCTTCAGCGCCTTTTTATCGATGCCATCCCGTGCGATGCGGGAAAGCTCCGTTTCGATCGTCCTGACAAATTCTTCCCGATCGGAAAGGTTCGCGTTCTTCGCGATGATGCTGAAATAGGGCTGGCGCAGGCCGTTTTCATAATAGCTGTAAACGTCCTTGCCGATCCTTTTGTCCAGAAGGGCCTGCTTTAAGGGCGCGCCGGGCGCGCTGCACAGGACATAGTCCAGCACCTGGAAGGCGATATAGCGCTCCCGGTCCAGATTGTCCCCCACCACGATATTGTAGGACAGATAGGAGTTGTCCGTCTCCGGCTCGCTGTCCGTGATTGGGTACCAGTCGGCAGCCTCTTTTTTTTCAGCGAAAGGCGGTTGGATACGGATCTCCGAGTCCACTTCGATCCGGTCAAAATGGGACAGATACTCCCGGTCCAGATAGTCCAGCTTTTCCGCCATGTCCATATTTCCGTACAGGTAGATGTAGCTGTTGGAGGGATGATAGAATTTCCGGTGGAACTCCAGAAATTCTTCATAAGTCAGCTCCGGGATCACATCCGGGTCGCCGCCCGATTCCATGGCGTATGGCGTATCCGGATACAGGGTCTCGGAAATTTTGCGTTCCAGCACGTCGTCCGGGGAGGAAAACGCGCCCTTCATTTCATTGTAAACCACGCCGTTTATGGTAAGCTCCGCCTCCGGGCTTTCCAGCTCATAGTGCCAGCCCTCCTGCTCGAAGATCTTCTTTTCTTTATAAATATTCGGATAAAAAACCGCATCCAGATAGACGTGCATCAGGTTCTGGAAATCCGTATCGTTGCAGCTCGCGACCGGATACACAGTCTTATCCGGATAGGTCATGGCGTTTAAAAAGGTGTTCAGGCTGCCCTTCGCCAGCTCGATGAAGGGATCCTTTACCGGGAAATCCCGGCTTCCCTCCAGCACGGAATGCTCGATGATATGCGCCACGCCCGTGCTGTTCTTCGGCGGGGTGCGGAATCCGATGTAAAACACCTTGTTTTCATCCTCATTGGACAAAAGGGCGATCCGTGCCCCGCTCTTTTTATGCTCCAGCAGATAACTCAGGGAATTCAGATCCCCGATCTGCCGTTTCTCAAGAATCCGATAGCTCGTCAGTTCTTCCAGCTTCATGTTCTGCCTCCATCCGGTCTGTTTTAGGTTCTGCATTCTGCATAGAATAAAGTATATCATCTTTCGGGGGAATTATAAAGCTTGAGTTGCATTTCCCGATTATCTGCGTTTATTTTTGATTTACGTTGTTTTTTCACAAAAATCAGATTATAATATATAAAAATACAGATTCAGGAGGCCGTTTATGCTGATTCAGTTTAGTGTAGAGAACTATCTTTCTATCAAAAACCCAGTTGTTTTATCCATGCTGGCCAGCAGGGATAAGGAACATCCGGAGCATCTTATCACGGACGGGAATAAAAACTGTTTAAAAGCTGCTGTCATTTATGGAGCCAATGCTTCAGGAAAATCCAATGTCATGAACGCATTCTGGTTTATGGTAAATTATGTGTTGACTTCACATAATCAGCAGCTTCATAAAACCATTGATCGCTCGCCCTTCAAGTTTGACCGGGAAATGCCTGCCCGTCCCAGCAGCTTTGAAATTATTTTTACTATTGGAGGTATTCGATATGCGTATGGCTTTTCTGTAACAGATACGGCTGTTACAGAAGAGTATCTGTATTACTATCCTAACGGCAGACAGGCACTTATTTTTGAACGAAAGAACACCAAAGATTTTCGTTTTACGATCGACATTGATGAGCAGAACATGCTTAAAGAGCGCACCTCTGCAAATAAGCTTTACCTGTCTGTCGCCTCAAACTGGAGTTACGCCAAAGTGATTCCGGTTCTTGAGTGGTTCGCTTCCTGTCAGATCCTTACGAAGAACTCTGTGGCTGATGCCTATGGGTTGGAGGCGGAACAGCTAAAAGAGGATGGCTATCGGAATGTGATCGCGTCTATGCTGCGTGTCGCAGATTTTGGGATACAGTCTCTTCAAATGTGCGATTCAGATTATATCCTTTCACAGCGTGGCGGTATTTTTACAAATATTGAGGCTGTTCACACGGTACAGGATACCAGTGGAAATTTGCTTTCCTATGCGTTGAATATGACAGAAGAATCTGACGGTACCAACAGTTATTTCAAACTGATCGGTATTGTGAAGAAGGCTTTGGATCAGGGAACGCTTTTTGTGGCTGATGAGATGGACGCACATCTTCATCCTCTTTTGACCAGACATCTGGTATCCCTTTTTGACAGCATGGAATTTAATTTGCATGGCGCTCAGCTGATCTTTACATCACACAGCACCAGCCTGCTTGATCTGGATCTGTTAAGAAGGGATCAGATCTGGTTCACTGAAAAAGATGAACAGACCGCGGCCACTGACTTGTTTTCCCTTTACGATTTTTCCGTTCGTAAAGATACCAAAATAGAAAAGGGATATCTGATCGGCCGTTTTGGCGCGATTCCCTTTATCAGGGGGGGACTGTGAAATGGCACGCGGACAAGTTGAAAAGCGTGGGCAGCGACGCAGAAAATTAAAGCCTGTCATTCTGATCGTAACGGAAGGTTCTCAAACTGAACCAAAGTATTTTGAACATTATCGCACCCGCCAGACCAACATCGATATCTTTGTAGCTCATTTCCAGGAAGCAGACGTAATACACGGCCATCCGGTCCCTCTCCTTCATCCGGGAAAGCGCGGCGAAAACCGCGCGGCGGCCAGGCTCCAGGATCCGCTCATATTCCTCTTCAAATTCCACCCGGAACCGGTTTTCCAGACCGGCGTTCTCATCCTCCAGAGAAAGCTGGTTCTTCCTGGTCCGGAAATGATCGATGAGCGTACTCTCCGCGATCCGGAAGATCCAAGTATCCAGCTTCGCCTTTTTCGGGTCATATTCATGCAGATGTTCCGCCACTTTGAGAAAGATCCGGCTGACCAGATCCTCCGTCTCCTCCCTGTGAAGCAGACGGTAATATATGTAATTGTAGATCCGCGGGAAGAATTCCTCATAAATCTCTTCCAGCGCCCTGCGTCCATGATCGTCCATAGGGGAGAAGCTCTCCTTTCCTTCTGTCTGCACGGCAGATTTGCGCCTTCTTTTTTAAGCGCATTATTTTTTATTTTACCAAATCCGCCTTCCGTTCAGGGAGCCGTTTGCCCGCAGAACCTACCATTCGCAGTTTTTCCATTCACATTTTCTCTCTGAGCCAGAAATACAACAGACTGACAAGTTTGATCTGTCATAGATGGGACGCCAGACAGCTTTTATGATAAGAAAAACGGCCGCCCGGGCGAACCTGTGACAGCCGTTTTCTGAATCGCTCCGGGTCAGCGAAGCTTCTTTTTCCCGTGTACGGGCCTTTGCAGAAAAGAAGCCCGGTAAAGCTGCCTGCGAACCTGCCCGCCCAGGAGAAATGCAAGCGCAAGGGAGCAGACATCCTTGACCAGATAGGGAACGGACACCAGAGCCGCCGCCTGCAGAAAGCCCATATTTCCAAGAAAGGCAAACTGCGCCGTTCCCAGCGCATGACAGAGGAAAAGGCCGATGAGGCCGGGGAAGAAGCCCGCAAAGCCCGTCCTTAGACCGGCTCCGGAGGCTGCCCGCACCCTCAGCTGCGTTCCCGCTCCCGCGAAGAACGAAAGGAACAGGAAGCCCCAGAGAAAGCCGCCTGTTTTGCCGACGATCGCGCCTAGGCCGCCGTTGAAGCCGGAAAAGACGGGAACGCCGACCGCGCCCAGCAGAATATAGACAAAGGTGGAAAGGGTCCCGAGCCTGGGCCCCAGCACCACGCCGGCCAGCGCCACGGCAAAAGTCTGAAGCGTCACCGGAACGCCGGAAGGGAGAGGGACGGAGATCTGAGCCAGAACGGCGGTCACCGCTGTGAACATTGCTGTTACGATCATGGATCCGGTTGATTTCATGGGGCTCTCCCTTCTGCCGCCTGGACGGCGGAGTGACTTTTTTTGCTTTTCCTGCGGATTTTGAGAGAAGCCTGACGGGGCAGGCTTTTTTGACAGGATTCTGATTCTCTGTGAAAGAAGGATAGCATGGGCACACATGGATTGTCAACTATATTTTTAGAACGGTTGACAATCAGACTAAAAGCTGGCTGCATTCTGCTCCGCGTCACCTGCAAAGCATCCGAAAAACTGCTCTTCGCGCTTCCTGCGTTGCGGCTGAAAAGATCAGAAAGGATGTCATAATCGGCTGAAGATTGACTTTGGTACGCTTGTATGTGAATGATATGTAAATATGATGACATGTACGGTTAAGATCCGCAGAAGGCTCAGACTTAACCGTAAGAATTGCTCCTTATCCATGAGCCAATGCTTCCTTAATGGCTTCCTTTATTGCAACAATCGTAAACTCCCCGGGCACTCTGCTGTCCGTCCAGGCCGGATGTTCGTCAAAGCGTTTCAAAACAAAGCCGTTTCGGAGCACGCTGTTTATGATTTCGCTGAGCGTATATTTTCGCAGACTGCACTTCGGCATTTTCTCTCGAATTTCCTTTTCAAGAAAACGTGCATGCGGCATCTCTGCCTCAAATATCTCTGTGGAAAAATAATCCATCGCGGGTGTTTGAAATTCCAGAAAATCAGCAATCTTCGTAAATGGATGAAAATCGCTGCAGATCATGGTGCCTTCCGGTTTCAGAAGGATGGACATGACATCCATAAAGGCATCCATATCATGAAAATAATGCAGAACGCCGCCTTCCATAAAAACCACATCAAATCTGCCGCCAAATCGCTTCCTGTCAATTTCCAGTATGTTGCAGACTTCATATTCGATCCTGACGCCGGCGGCATCCGAGAGCTCCAGGGCATACTGTCTGTTCTCTTCCGAAATATCAAAAACAGTTACACTCGCGCCAAGAACCGCGAGAGGAACAGCCTTTTTTCCGCAGGAGCCGCAGATATTTGCAATCCGGAGTCCTTTACAGGCAGGAAAGTAGACGGAATATTTTTTCAGCTCTGCGCGCGGATCCTTACGGATCCTGGCTGCCCGTTCAGAAGGAGTCCCTGCTTCCTGAATCCAGAATTCGTATGCGTTATATTCCCATGCAGTTCTGTTCCGATCGATATAATCTTCCATCCGTTCTATTCCTTTTTCATGCGGCCATTCAGACCACCACCATCGAAAGCCCCAGCTTGCTGATATGCATCTCCTCCACGATAATGCTGTCCTTTTTGGCGTGCAGCTCCCCGCTGTCCATGATCTCGTCCAGTCCGTATTCCCGGTTGACGTAGCCGGATTTTTTCCGCTTCTTCCCGTCCGCTTCCTCCCAGACGCTCATGCGGAACCGGGCCTTCATCTTTTTCAGGGCGCGGTAGGAGGCGCTGTCCTTCGTCAGGTAGAAGAGATGATTTTCCGGAGTGGTGTCCTCCGCGGTCTCCGTCAGGAAAATGCGCACGATCACCTCTCTCAGCTTGTGAGGAAGGTCTTCATTTTCCGCAAGCTCTCCGTAGGAGGAGCGGGCGCCGATATAAATGTTGGAAAAATCCTGCAAAACATATTTGAAATCATTATCTGCCATTCGCTTCTGTTTCTCCTTCCGCCGGCTCAAAGGGGCCTCTTATCCTCCGCCGGTTCAAAGACGCCTCTTATCTTCCTCCGGCTCAAAAGCGCCTGTTTTATCTTCCGCCGGCGCTGTCGATGTCCTCGATGGCGTCTCCGGACAGGTCTACCGCTTCCTTCAGTTCAAACAGGCTCATGCCGGTTTCGTCCGCGAGCTCCGCCAGCGTCACCTTGCGGCCAAGGCTTTCGGCAAGCTCCCTTGCCTGGTCGGCCACCCGGTTTACCTTGTCGGCGATCTTCTGTCCCGTCTGCGCCTGCTGCGTATTTTCCGCGATATGGTTTTCCATAGCTTCCATGATCATGCTTCCGATCAGACCCTCCGCCTCGGATGCATTCTCAGCGGTTTCCAGCATCTGCACCGCTATGGAAAGGGCCACGTTTCCTTCTCCAATCAGATCCTCCAGCAGAGCGCCCTGTCCGGCGTACAGTCTGGCGATATCGACGACCTGGGGCAGGTAGATCTCCGTCAGCCTGCGTCTGGCGTCCCCGTCGCCCGCCATGGCGGACAGGAGGACCGCCTGCTTTTCTCCGTCGGAAAGCTCCGCAAGTCCGGTCAGGCTTTCCAGATAGGAATCCAGCCAGTCGATCTCCTCTTCGCTCAGATAGTCCTCCGGATTCAGCGGCTCTCCGATCCCGATCTTCTGTCCGGCAAGATAATCGAAGACCAGCTTCATCTGGCCTTCGTCAAAATGCATGTCTGCAAATGCGTCCCGCACCTGCTTTTCCTGTATCATTCCGCCCTGGTTTCTGGCAAGCTGTTTTATTTTTTCCAGACGGGCGGCAAAATCCATTTCCTGTGTCATATTTTTCCTCCATGCCGGAGCGCGGCCAGTGAAGCCGCTCCGGAAGCTCTATTTCACCTCATGCGGCGGCTTCACGTGCACATGGGTATAAAGGTGGTGCTGGCAGTATTCATAGTTTCCGTAGCACTTGGAGCAGAAACGGAATTCC
>CALWGL010000119.1 GCA_944380025.1 uncultured Lachnospiraceae bacterium | reverse complement strand
CAAAACCTGACCGTGCCCCAGAAGCAGGCCTTTGAAAAACGCTACCGCCAGGCGGCGGCCGAATACATCCCCCGGCGCGTCGCCTATTTTCAGGCCTTCACCGGCGGCAGCTACAGCCGCATCACCATCCGCGGGCAGCACACCCGCTGGGGAAGCTGCTCCAGCCGCGGCACGCTGTCCTTCAACTGGCGGCTGATGCTTGCCCCGCCCCGGGTGCTGGATTATGTGGTGGTGCACGAGCTGTGCCATCTGACCCACATGGATCACTCCAGGGCCTTCTGGGCCGCAGTGGAACGGGTGATGCCGGATTATAAGCTTCACAGGAAATGGCTGAAGGAACACGGCGCGGAGCTGTTCGTGCTGGATACCTGAGACTGTCCGCGCCGGGCAGGCGGCCCGATCCGCCGCCGCGGCTGAATTTCTGATTGAAACGGATGAAAAAGCGTGGTAAGCTGTCTGAGGATCTGATACATCACGGAGGACAGCTGACATGAAAAAGAAAAGGATTCTGAAAAAAGCGTTTCTGGCCGCTTTTCCCAACACCATCCCCATCCTGGCAGGCTTCCTGTTTCTGGGGATGACCTACGGCATCTATATGAATGTTTCCGGCTTCAGCTTCTGGTATCCCTGCCTGATGAGCCTGACCATCTTCGCGGGCTCGGTGGAATTTGTGGCGGTCAACCTTCTGCTGGGAGCCTTTCATCCCGTCCAGGCGCTGGCGATGACGCTCATGCTCAACGCGAGGCACCTGTTCTACGGCATTTCCATGCTGGACCGTTTCCGCGGCATGGGGCTGAAAAAAATCTACCTCATCTTCGGCATGTGCGACGAGACCTTTTCCATCAATTATACCGCGCAGATTCCGCCGGACGTGGACCGGGGCTGGTTCATGTTTTTTGTGACCCTTTTGAACCACCTGTACTGGTTCGCGGGCGCGACTCTGGGCGGGATCTTCGGTTCTTTCATCACCTTCAGCACCGAGGGGCTGGACTTTGTCATGACCGCCATGTTCGTGGTCATTTTCCTGGAGCAGTGGCTGAAGGAGGACAGGCATGAAAGTTCTCTTCTTGGCATCGGACTCTCCGTTCTGGGCCTGGCCGCCTTCGGTTCGGATGGCTTCCTCATCCCTGCCATGCTTTCCATCCTTGCGGTGCTGACGCTTCTGAAAAAGCCATTGGCTCAGGCGGAAGGAGGTGCTGCGGCATGACGTTTTTACAGAGGCTCATCACGATCGGCATGGTCATCCTGGGAACGGTGCTGACCCGTTTTCTTCCGTTTCTCATCTTTCCCGCCGGGAAGCCCACGCCGAAATACATTCGGTATCTGGGAAGGGTGCTCCCTTCCGCCGTATTCGGGCTGCTGGTGGTCTACTGCCTGCGGAACGTGAACCTGCTTGCCGGAAGCCACGGCATCCCGGAGTTTATCTCCATCCTGCTCGTCGTCCTTCTGCATCTGTGGAAGCGGCAGATGCTCCTTTCCATCGCCGGAGGGACGGTCTGCTACATGCTTCTGGTTCAGCTTGTATTCTGACCGGATTGTATTCTGGCCGGGCAGCCGTTCGTACTCCAGGCGAACAGCCTGCTGCATAAATACCGCTCACTGGGCCTGCCAGGCGCACCACTTAAAAAAGCTGCCGCACCTTTCCGGGTACGGCAGCTTCCTTTATCTCTCTGTTCTATGCTCTGCAGCAGTCTGCGGATTATTCCGCATCCTTCTCCTCATCCTGTCCTGCGATCACCGCGTCGATATCAACGGAAACCACGTCAGCGTCGGATTCCTTTGCCTGAGCCTCTTCCTTCGCCTCTTTCGCTTCCTGTGCCAGCAGCGCCTTCATGCTCAGGCTGATCTTTCTGTCAGCCTCGTTGAAGTCAACCACCTTCGCTGTGATCTCCTGGCCGGTCTTGAGAACATCAGACGGCTTGTCCACATGCTCCTTCGCGATCTGGGAAACATGAAGCAGGGCGTCCACGCCGGGCTCCAGCTCGATGAATGCGCCGAAGTCGGTCATTCTGGCAACCTTACCGGTCACAACGTTTCCAACCGCATACTTCTCAGCAGCGTTCTTCCAGGGATTCGCATCCTCAAACTTCATGGTAAGCGCGATCTTGGTTCCGTTGATGTCCTTGATCTGAACCTTCACCTTATCGCCTACCTTGAATACCTTTCTGGGATGCTCGATCCTGCCCCAGGACATCTCAGAAATATGAAGCAGTCCGTCAGCGCCGCCCAGATCGATGAACGCGCCGAAATCGGTAACGTTCTTGACAACGCCTTCTACCATATCGCCCACATGGATCCTCTCCAAGAGCTCCTTCTGCATCTCGGCCTTTCTCGCCAGGATCAGCTGCTTGCGGTCGCCGATGTATCTTCTTCTCTTAGGATTGTATTCGCTGATCACGAACTCGATTTCCTGTCCGGCATACTTGCCCAGATCCTTCTCATAGGTATCGGAAACCAGGCTGGCGGGGATGAAAATTCTCACCTCGTCCACGATCACGCTCAGGCCGCCTTCCAGCACCTGGGTAACCTTCGCCTTCAGCACTTCGTGGCTGTTGTAAGCCTCTTCGATCCTCTTGTTTCCTCTGTCGGCAGCCAGACGCTTATAGGAAAGGATCACCTGTCCGTCGCCGTCGTTTACCTTCAGGACCTTGACTTCCATCTTGTCGCCGGGCTTCACCACCGCCGTCATATCGACGCTGGAGTCGTTGGTATACTCGTTTCTGGTAAGAACACCGTCGGACTTGTAGCCGATGTTCAGGATCACTTCTTCCGGCTTCACATCGATAACTGTGCCTTCAACGACCTCCCCTGCATGAATTGTTTTGAATGATTCCTCCAACATTTGTTCAAAAGTTAATTCGGACATAATTTTGAACCTCCTCGATTAATTTATTCGGGGTAGACGCTCCGGCTGTAATACCTACCAGGCGGACAGCTTCCGGCAGTTCTAAATGCAAGTCATCCAGTGTCTGTATCAAACAGGTGCGGGCACATTCCCGGGAGCAGATCTCATACAGCTTCCGTGTGTTGGAACTGTGCTTTCCACCGATCACTATCATGGCATCGACCTTCGCTGCAATATCCTTTGCCTCAGTTTGTCTCTCCTCAGTTGCGTTACAGATAGTATTCACAACACTAATATCATAACCTTTTTTCTGAAAAATTTCAACTAATTCTTGAAATTTATTGTAGTTAAATGTCGTCTGCGATACAACGCACAGTTTTTCCCCTTCTTTCGGAGAAAAAAACTCCGCCTCTTCTGCCGATTCGATCACGGCGGCAGGCGTCGCGGACCAGCCCATGATCCCCTCCACCTCCGGGTGTCCGGCGTTTCCGATGATGACGATCTTCTTCCCCGCAAGGCTTTCCTTCTGCACGATGTTGTGAATGCGCTTTACAAAGGGACAGGTGGCGTCGATGCACTCCAGCCCCTTCTTTTCGATCTTTTCCTGGATGCGTCCGGGAACGCCATGGGAACGGATGATCACCGTCCCTTCCGTCAGCGCGTCCAGATCCGCTTCCGATTCCAGCACCCGGACGCCCTTTTTTTCCAGATCGTTCACCACGTATTCGTTATGGATGATGGGACCGTAGGTATAGATGGGCTTCGGCGTCCCGTTTCCTTCGGCGGCCTTCCGGGCCGCCGCGTCGATCTGTTCATATACTCTGTCCACCGCGCGCTTTACGCCGAAGCAGAAGCCCGCGCTTTTCGCAAGGATCACTTCCATACTCATTCTCCTGCCCAAAATGCCGGCCCGTCAGCCGATACAGCCCTTCTCCCGGCAGATGGAAAGCACCGCTTCCACCGCCTCTTCGATATTCATGTCCGAGGTGTCCAGATGCACCGCGTCCGGCGCTTCCCGAAGCGGGGAGATCTCCCGGTTCCTGTCGTCCTCATCCCGTTTCATGATCTTTGCTTCCACGCTTTCCAGTGTTTCCGCGGCATCTCCCTTCGCGGCCAGCTCGTCGTATCTCCGCTTTGCCCGCACCGCCGTACTCGCCGTAAGGAATATTTTCACCTGAGCATCCGGCAGGATGCATGTGCCGATATCCCGTCCGTCCATGAGGACGTTGTTTTTCGCGGCGAGGCCTCTCTGCAGATCAAGAAGCCGCGCGCGTACCTCGGGAACTGCAGACGCCGCGGAGGACATTCTCGTGACCTCATCCGTACGGATGAGGCCGTTCACGTTCTCTCCGTTCAGGCTGACCACCTGCTCCCCGTTCTGATAAGTGATGGACACATCCGCGCCTGCGCACCGCCCGGCAATCACTTCCTTTTCCTCCGGCTTCACTCCCTGCCGGATCAGATACAGAGCGATAGCCCGGTACATAGCTCCGGTATCCACATAAACAAATCCAAGCTTTTCGGCCGCTCTGCGGGCGACGGTGCTCTTTCCCGCCCCGGCCGGGCCGTCGATCGCGATATTGATGCTCATGGCAGTCTCCATTTCCTTTCTTCATACTTATATCGAGTATCAGGCAGTGGAAATTCCTTCCTCCATCCGATTCCCACGATACAGTACAGCCCGTAACAAAGCTGTTCGCTGTACCTGATTATAGCCGAATTCCCTCTTTTGCGCAATTCCTTTCGTAATCCACACAAAAATTAAGTTTTTGGATATTCCATTGACAAATGCACTCATTGAGTGTATTATTTTTTGTAAGGTGAGTTAATATGAATATTCGTGAAATGAGAAGTCGTATGGGCGATACCCAAAGTGAGTTTGCCGCACGGTACAACATTCCGTTTCGTACCATTCAGAATTGGGAAACGGGTATGCGTAAACCGCCGGAATATATCATCGATTTGCTGGAGAGCCGAATAAAGTCAGATCTGGTAAATCGAAGGACAGCTGTATTACCGGAATATAATCCAAAAAAGAGTGATTTGCCGAAGCGAAGCGATTATATAGGTGCGTTCGCCTGGCTTAGAGCTGTCCGTGAATGCATCGGTGATCCATTTATTTTCGCTTTGGACGAAGCGCTGATGTGCCAGGGATATTTCGGAGGGCGTAGTGATGAATTTCTTGTGTGGGGCTACGGCAACGATTCCGCTTCCCGATTTAACGGCGTGGTGCTGCTTGGCAGCCGGATAAGCCAATATAGTATCAGAGAAAAGAACGGTCTGCTTTTTACCGACTTTAACCGAACTCTCGCAGATGCGTTCGCCAATGAAGAAATCCTGGATATGCAAGGCATTACGGAGGCACTCAGCAGATACTATTACCACAACGGCGAAAGCTTTGATGGGATTTCCATAGTTCCCGAATATCAGGAAAAGTTTGAAAAGTTAGCTGAAGAAGCAATTAACTACTATGGAGATTAAGGGGAGATCCTTATATGAATCTGACCGCAGAAGAAAAGCTGATGTATACAGTGATGAAAGCAATATTCGACAGCGGCATACCCATTAGTTTTAAAGGCTCTATGGTTTTGAAAGCCTGGCTGATTGAAGCGGGATACACGGAAGAAACACGACATACAGTCGATATCGACGCCAACTGGAATTCTGATACTCCGCCGACAGCTGGACAAATGACTGAATCTTTGCAAAGAGCACTTGAAAAAGGCGGTATTGATCTGAAAGTGTGTCTTTACAGGATGTATGGAGAAGGGCGTTCCGCCGGCTTTGATCTGGCAGAAATAAATACCGGTGAGGTACTGTTCTCAATGGATATTGATGTAAACCGTCCCGTCTCTTCTACTCAAATATATGCGGTGGAAGGTCTGCATTTTCGCGGCGTTTCCCCGGTTCAAATGATAGCTGACAAGCTTGCGGCAATCTCCACCGACAAAGTATTCCGGAGAGTGAAGGATGTCGTAGACCTGTATTATATCTCCAAAGTATTTTATTTTAACAGAGATGAAGTTATGCAAACGCTGAAAGACAGTGGCAGAGTCCTCGATACCTTTCACGGATTCCTGTACAGAACCGACGATTTACGTCATTCATATGAAAAATTCCGTTTTGCAGGCGGTATAAACAAGCCGCCCTTTGATGAAGTATATCGTTCGGTAAAATCATATATAAAAGCCGTGCTTCCATAGGAAAAGCACAGTCCAGTTCAGGAAGAGCAGACAGACTCTCACGGCCCCTTTCTCCCATTCTTTTTTCCGGAGAATCAGAAACAGGTCTGCCGCGGAAAGCAGAATGGGAAGCAGGAAGATGAAAAGATTGTCTGCCGTTGAAAACCAGTCGATGTATTTATACTCCTCACCAGCATACGCAATCCACGCTCCGTTCACCTGAAGCTGCATTCCCAAGCGGAACAGAAACAGCAGGCATACCGTCTGAACCACGTAAATAATTCTGCTTTTTCCCCTGTTCTGCTTCTGCTCCTCTCCGCATCCGCAAGACTTCACAGCCACATTCCTGTTGCGGGACCACAGATACAAAAAAATGATCCCGAGTACCAGGCCGGAGAGGATCATGACATTCACCCACAGTACGGTTTCTTTATCACGTTCGCGCCCCATACTGATAAGATACCAGGCAAGGCAGTATTCCAGCAACCCCGCCAGCAGAAAAAGCGATCCGGAAAGCTCCAGCATGAACTGAAGCAGCCCCAGGAGCCTCTTTCGCTGCCAGAAGCACAGGAGAGAAAAGAGGGCAAAAATTCCCAGGCTGACCGCTCCTTCCCGCACACTGAGGGTATGTGTCACCAGGCCGAAGGCATTCCATGGTCGCTCCGGCCCGTCGTCCATAATCTGCGCAGGCACATGAAGCAAAAGCTCCGTACAGTGCAGGAAAATCCCCCACACCAGAGCCGGGGTCCCTCTTCGCCTGCCATAGCTCCACAGCCAGCAGCCTTCCAGGACTCCGAGAAACCATACGGAATCCAGCGAGCCCGCCGCGAACAGACGCCGCAGAATCTCAACGACGCAAAGCAGGACAAACCACAGCCAGATTCCGGTACGCTTTCCCCTTTTATACTCCTCTTTTCCGTACAGGGCCAAAAAGGCACCCGCCAGAATTCCCATATGCAGCGCAGTTTCCATCCCCGCGAAAACAAATGTCAGCATTCTCTGTCCCTCCAATCCCTCTATGTCCCTTTCTTTCATAAATAATATAACACAGGGAACCGCAGAAAAGAAAAACCTGTAAGACCTATAAAATCGGTATGGTCGTGATGTGGAGCGCGCTCGGCTTCCTCCTCGTTCTGGATCTTTCTTTTCTTCTGAAAGCGGAAGGAATCGAACAGCCCGGCGAAATTCTGTTGTTATGCGCTGCGGCGGATATCCTGCCCGGAATCGTAGCAGCTCTTGGCTATGCCCTCATCAGGGCGGGAGGCCTTGAATTTCTGATGCGTCCTCCTTCCAAAAAATGTATCTTCGATGAAGAATCCTTCACGCTGGAATATGTTCCGGAGCCCGGAAGTCGGGAACGCGAACCGAAAAACTATCATCTGATCCGGCACAGAATCCTGTATCGGGACATCCGAAACGTGGACTATGAAGAGGAGCTGGGGCGCATCACCATCCACGGGACGCATACCATCTTAAAATATTATCAGACGAAGGATTCCGGGCCATGCGCCGACAGCCAGACTACCAGCCTGCCCTTTTCCGTATTCTGCCGTTATCCGGATTTTGACGGGCTGAAGAACAGGCTGATGGGACTGAGATAGAAGCTCTTCCTGGCCTGCGCTGTTTCCACCCGAATATCCGGTTCGGATCAGATCCGTCCGGATACCGGAATTACCTTCTGCCCTGTTCTGTCTTCCATAAAGCCGCGGAACTGACCGGCATCCCCGCCCGTTAACCGTTTCTTGTCATAGGCCTGGGCGTGGCTGTTGCTGAGTACAAATACAAAGTATCGCTGATCCTCCGCCACATATTTGATCCTGTCATAACGGAACTCGGTCTTTCCAATCTTTGTAATCGTCAGGAATTTATCCTGATAGAACTGGCTTCTGCAGTGCTCCGTGCCGGGCAGGACTCTTTTTTTCGCCAGATAACCGTTAATTCTGTCTTCGAAAAGCAGAAAAAAAATCAGGATAATGAGCGCAGTCAGAGTCACCACGTTGACGCCAAGCGCGGCTGTGACGAGAATTCCCAGAACCGCTACGGTCCATCCGAAGATATGGCTTCTCCTGTTCTGCTTCTTCCTTACGGTCTTTCTGAGCGCTCTTGCCATCGCTGAAAGCGCGTTGATGTCATAATCTGTCTCAAAGGTAAATTTCTGTTCCATATGAATCTCCTTCTTTCCGCTGTCGTATCCGCCTTTTTCCTGTCCTTATCCCCATTCCAGAGCGCGGCGACAGGGCGAAGAGAAATTGCGGATGCGGTTTCTCTTCTGCCATCAGGCTCCATCTGACGCTTCATGATAGTCGTTGTCAAACAGTATATCAGTCTTTTTGTTCTTTTGCCACATATCTATAAGAATATGCAGATGTATTTATCGGGAAAGTGGTATATATCTGGTTTATACGCAGAAATGGGGCATCGTGGATGCAGGTACAGGTTAAAAAGTGGGGAAACAGCCAGGGAATCCGAATTCCAAAGGAATGTATGTTGGACGCAGGGATTGACATAAATGAACTGCTGAATATTTCAGCTTCAGACGGCGTCATCACTTTGATTATTCCGGAGCCGCACCGTAATATTCAGACAGCGTCATCACTTTAACGAAAACCTCCCGGCACAGAATGCTTGCGGAACGGGCAGTGGATTACGGCGGAAATCTGACTCTTGACGAAGAATATGACTGTGGTGAATCCGTCGGAAGAGAGGTGTGGTAATGTCTTCGAAAGTTCAACTGGAGAATATGTTAAACGATCATATTAACAAAAACTTCTTATCCTATATATAAACTATAGTTGCGCTTTCACTGCCCCTCATTTTTACAATCATTCCTCTTCTGGCCAATATTCCGGCACAGAATTCTGTGCAATCATGTTATCAAATATCACTTCCTCCACTATTTTTATACATTCATCCGTATTTTTTATAATATCCTTCCCCCAAAATCTTATAACCGTCCATCCGAGAAACAGCAACTGTTTATTGACCTCATCATCACGCTCTATGTTTCTGGAAATCTTTTTTATCCAAAATTCACCGTTCTTTCCATGCTCCAGCTGTGGTTTCAGAACCTCCCAATCTTTTCCGTGAAAAAACTCACTATCACAAAATATTGCAATTTTCTGCTTCGTAAGAACAATATCAGGCTTTCCCGGCAAGGTTGCATAGTTTTTTCTGTATCTGTACCCTCTATGCCAAAGTGCCTTTCGAAGGGCAATTTCAATTTTTGTGTT
>CALWGL010000118.1 GCA_944380025.1 uncultured Lachnospiraceae bacterium | reverse complement strand
TTGTTTTGTTCCTTTAGCAGGAGCGTTTTTGACTGTCAATCTGCCAGGCCGGACAGATTGCGTTTGATCTGCGCTGTCACATCCGGATGATTCATGGTATAGATATGGACAGCATGGACGCCGTTTGCGAGCAGATCCATGATCTGTTCCGTGGCGTAGGCGATTCCCGCCTGCCCCATGGCCTCCGGCCTGTCTCCGAAGCGATCTGCCATCCGCTGGAGCCTGACAGGAAGATGTGTGCCGGATAAGGACAGGGTGCGTTTCAGCTGACGGATGTTGGTCAGAGGCATGACGCCTGCAAGAATGGGAACGGTGATTCCCATTTTCCGGGCTTCAGAAAGGAAATAATAGAACAGGTCGTTGTCAAAGAACATCTGCGTGGTCAGGAAATCGCAGCCTGCATCCACCTTTTCCTTTAAGCGGCGCAGATCCTCTCTTCTGTTCGGGGATTCCGGATGTCCTTCCGGATAGCAGGCTCCGCCGATGCAGAAATCCCCGGCAGCCTTTAATTCGCGGATCAGCTCGGATGCATACCGGTAATCTTTTCCGGGAACCTCCGGAATATCGCCGCGCAGGGCAAGGATATTTTCGATTCCTTCTGCTTTGATCCGGTCTGCGAGGAGGCGGATCTGCTCTCTGCTGGAAGAAACGCAGGTCAGATGCACCATGGCGGTTACGCCATATTCCTGCATCAGATCGGACGCGATATCTACTGTATAGCGGCTTGTTCCGCCGCCGGCTCCATAGGTTACGCTCATGAATGCCGGTTTCAGCGCCGCAATTTCATGAACCGCGCGCTCCACGGACTGGTAGGAGCTTTCCTTTTTGGGCGGAAATACCTCGAAAGAAAGGACAGGCCTTTCCCGGTTCAGAATGTCTTTGATCTTCATTATTTTTTCCTCCATATCAGCCTCCTGCGCTGCTGTATTTTCGCAGGCCGCGTTTATATAAGATCTGAAAGATTTTGATGGACAGGACTGCCAGAAAAAAGCACCATATCTGCAGCAGCCAGGGGAGCTTCCGGAGCAGCAGCAGGGCCGGAAGAGCGCAGGGCAGCAGGACAGGGATGAGAAACAGTCCGATGGCCTGTATGAGCCTGGGATAAAAGTGAAACGGCAGGTTGTTCAGATCCCAGATTTCCCATATGACGCCCAGGAAGGAACCGGTGCTGACATATCGGAAGGCAAGAAGCTGCGGAAGAAAGAACAGGGGATAGCAGATCATGAGTCCGATCCCTGCCGCGAAAAGGAAAAAAAGAAGATTGACGGCACTGAACGGAAGGGAAAGCTCTTTCCAGCCATACAGGACCATAATCCCTCCGCAGAATGCGTTTGACAGCAGGGAGCCGAAATCGATTTTATAAAATGTGGTCAGAAACTGTGCGGACACCGGCTGGCACAGATACAGATCCAGCGCGCCGCTTTTTATATGATCGGACAGCAGGGAGATATTGGAACCCCACAATCCCATGCAGATGCCGGTCAGAAGAATGTAAGTGCCGATCAGCAGAAAATAAAGACCTCTTTCTTCCGGAAAAATGGAAAAGATTACAAAGGAATACAAAAGTTTCGCGATGACCCAGCCCAGCTCGGCGGTCCAGCCGCAAAGAAAATTAAAACGATAGACGGACTGAAGCTGAAGCTGCATCCGGACAAGCTCCCGGTAAATCCGGAGATATTTTCGCAGCTCTGCAAGCCAACCCGGTTTTCTGATTCTTTTAATCGCCTGCTGAAACATATTTTCTGACTCCCATTTTCCACAGACGGCTGACGCACAGCAGCAGAATGCCGATGACGCTGTAGATCAGAAAAAGCAGCAGGACGGAATTGACCAGCGTGAGGCCGAAAAAGAGGATCCGAAGAAGACTGGTCTCCATCAGGCCGGACAGGGCAGCCCAGACGGTCAGCAGTGTTCCGACGATATAAATAAAGAGGAAGGAGACGGTCTGAAGCCCCAGGAATTCGGCAAAACGCAGTTTAAAATAATGAACGGGCTTTATTAAAAACCGGCTCAGAGTGCCGTTTTTGATATCCTCCGGAAGGACCTTGCTTATGGTGGGCTGGGATACTGTCAGAACGAGTCTCGCAATGACGGAATAGAGAATGAGATCTCCGAAGCTGTATCCATACATTTCCTGTGCGTCGGTACGGGAAAACATCGCCCACCAGAGCAGTACGAGCGCGAGGATTTTAACGGAGCATTCCAGAAGACCGGCCCATAAATGAAAACGATATGCAAGGCCCTGACGGACGCCAAGCTTATAGATTGCCCAATACTTCATGCTGTCCTCCCGGTGAAGCTTTATGCATAAGCCGTGTCTGCCTTCAGATATTCCGCCAGGCAGTCCTCCAGGGAGGCTGTCTGGATGGAGAAGGAGACGGGATCGTTTTTTTCAAGAATTTCACGCATCACGCCTTTGATCTCCTTTTGGGGGACGGTGATGTATATTTTTCCATCCTCCCGCTTTTCCGTTCTGCCATAGGAGGCGAAAACGTCCGGACTGACAGACTCTTCAAACTGCAGCTGAAGGACACAGCTGGGATTGAGGCCGCAGATGCCTTCCATATCGCCGTCATAGATGAGACGGCCGTCCTTTAAGATCAGGGAGCGTCTGCACAGCTTTTCCAGATCATGCATATTGTGGCTGGTGAGGATGACAGTACATTCACAGCTTCGATGATATTCCCGGATAAAGCTGTGAAAATCTCTCTGGGCAAGAATATCAAGGCCGATGGTCGGCTCATCCAGAAAAAGGAAGGACGGACGGTGAAGCATGGCCGCCATCAGCTCAAATTTCATCCGCTCGCCAAGGGAAAGCCGTCTGACCGGTATATCCATCAGATGCCCGATGTTCAGCAGATCGCTCATCCGGTTTACCATCCTGCGATAAGAGGAGTCGTCCACATCATAAATAATCTTATTCAGCTTTAAGGATTCGACTGCGGGAAGATCCCACCACAGCTGGGTTTTCTGTCCCAGCACAAGCGAAAGCTTTTTCTTGAAGCTGTCTTCTCTCCGGCTGGGGATATGACCGTCGATCCGGATTTCGCCTGCCGTCGGATAAAGAATCCCCGTAAGCAGCTTCATGATGGTTGTCTTTCCGGAACCGTTCGCACCGATGAGTCCGACCATCTCCCCGGGCTGAATGGAGAAGCTGACATTCTGCACGGCTGCTTTTGTCCGCTTTTCCCGGAAAAACAGATCTTTCAGGAAATTCTTTTTTTCGGTGTCTGCCAGATAAAATTCATAGGTTTTAGATAATGAATTTACTTCGATTCCGTTCATTTGAATGCTCCGATCCTGTTTACCGCCGCCTTTGCGGGGCTCTTTTCGTATACTATAAGGCCGGGGCCACTGGATGTAAAATACATAAAAACAGCGGTTTGATATAGATAAAATCTATATCAAACCGCTGTTTTACTTTTCCTGCCTGGCATGGACTTTCAGTCTTTCGATGTACAGCTTCCCCAGCCGGCTGGGGAGAACCTCTCTGTGTGTGATGTACCCGATCTCCATATAATCGTCGATTTCCAGAGGGACGGAAATGATGTCCGGCCCGTTCAGCTTGCGGCTGATCACGCCGCTGCAGATGGTATAGCCGTTCAGACCGATCAGAAGGTTAAAGAGTGTGGCGCGGTCTCTGACCAGAATATCCTTCTGCCTTTCCAGCGTGCTCTGGATCTCTTCGGCAAAATAGAAGGAATTATGCTCTCCCTGTTCGTAAGAGAGCCGCGGATAGGGAGCCAGATCCTCCAGCGTGACAGATTTTTTCACTGCCAGAGGATTGGATGCCGAAATGAATATATGGGGGCTGGCTGTAAACAGGGGTTCAAATCTCAGGTTATTGGCATGCAGGGTCCTGCGGAGGATGGTTTCATTATCCCGGTTCAGATACAGCACGCCTACCTGGCTGCGCAGCTTTGCCACATCTTCAATGATCTCCCAGGTCTGCGTTTCCCGGAGACGGAAATTATAAGCTTCGCCGCCGTGATCGCGGATCAGATCGACAAACGCCTCGACCACGAAGGAATAGTGCTGTGCGGAGACACAGAAATCCTGCTTTCGACGGGGCTTTCCGGTATATTTTTCTTCAATCAGGCCGACCTGCTCGATGACCTGTCTGGCATAAGCGAGAAATTCTTCCCCCTCTCTGGAAAGGATAACGCCCCTGTTGGTCCGGTGGAAGATGGTGATCCCGAGTTCTTTTTCCAGCTCCCTGACAGAGCTGGTCAGACTTGGCTGGGACAGATACAGTTCGGCGGCAGCGTCACTGATTTTCCCTTTTTCCGCTATGACAAGGATATATTTTAACTGCTGCAGGGTCATATCTGAATTTCCTCCTTCCGCAGGCATTCCGCCGTCGCACCCGTTCCGTGCGCGAGCATTCCCCACGGCGTGCCGGAAAAGACAACCGTACCGCCCTGCTGTCCGCCGCCCGGCCCAAGGTCCAGGATGTGATCGGCAGCCCGGATGAGCTGCTGGTTGTGCTCTACTACGATGACTGTGTTTCCGGCATCCGCCAGCCGGTCCAGCAGGAGGAGAAAATGCTCCACATCCTGCGGATGGAGCCCTCTGGTGGGTTCGTCCAGCAGATACAGATTCCTCCCGGAGGAGGCTTTCAGAAGCTCTCTGGCCAGCTTCAGGCGCTGGCATTCTCCTTCCGAAAGGGTGGTGAGGGGCTGGCCGAGGGTGAGGTAATCAAGGCCCACCTCATCAAGCAGCCGCAGAACGCGCAGGATGGAGCGGAGCAGGGCGGTTTCCGCAGAGGGCTGCGCAGCGGTTCCCGCGGCTCGGGAAGGAATACGCTTTCCGGGAAGGGCTGTCTGCGCAGACGCTGCCGAAGGCTGCGGCCCGGGGGCAGAGGGCTGCGCAGGCGCTTCAAATACGGAAAGCGCCTCCTCCACGGACAGATCCAGAACATCCGAAATGGAAAGGCCGCGGAAGCGCACGGCGAGCACTTCCTCCCGGAAGCGCCTGCCGCGGCAGGCGGGACAGGTCACTTCGGTGTCCGCGAAGAAAACCAGGTGGTTTCGCACGGCGCCCATGCCCTCGCAGACCTCGCACCGGCCGCCGGGCCGGTTGAAGGAAAAGGCGGCTGCGTCCGGCCGCCGGGCGCAGGAGGACGGTTCATCGGCGTCGATCTCTCCATATTCCGCGAACAGCTTCCGGATGGGCGTGTACAGGTCCGTAAAGGTGGCCACGTTGGAGCGCTTCATGCGGCGGGCGGAGAGCTGCTCCACGGATACGATGCGGGAAAACTGCCCGCAGCCGCGGACGATATTTTCCTCTCCGGTCTGCCGGTCGCCTCCGGCGAGGAGAGAAAAGACCAGCGTGGATTTTCCCGAGCCGGAGGGGCCGGTAACCGCGGTCAGGCAGCCGGTGGGAAAATCCACATCCAGGTGCTTCAGGTTGTAGAGGCAGGCGTTTCGGATCTGAAGCTGCCCGCCGTCCCCGGGACGGAAGGACTGCCTGACCGGAGGAACGGCGCGCAGATAACGGCCGGTGACGGAAGCCGGATGGGAAAGCAGCTCATTCAGCGTTCCCGCAGCGACTATTTTTCCGCCGGAACGTCCGGAGCCGGGGCCGATCTCTACGATGTGGTCGGCGGCACGCATCACGTCAGGGTCGTGCTCGATGACCAGAACGGTGTTTCCCAGATCGCGCAGGCGTTTCAGGAGAAGAATCAGCCCTTCGGTGTCCCTGGGGTGCAGTCCCGCGGTCGGCTCGTCCAGAATATAGATCAGCCCGGTCAGCTCGGATGCCAGGGCGGCGGAAAGCTTCAGCCGCTGCAGCTCCCCGCCGGACAGGGTGGGAACCGTCCGGCTGCAGGTCAGATACCCAAGCCCCAGCCTGCGGATGCGGGAAAGCTTTGCGGAAAGATCCGTCAGGTAGTCCTGCACCAGGCTCCGGCGGCTGTCAGGCAGAGACGCGTCCAGAGCGCTGACCCAGCCGGAAAGAGCGTCCAGAGAAAAGCCGGCAAGCTGCGGAAGCCGGACGCCGTTTACCGTAACCTCCCTGCTTTCCTCCTTCAGCCGCTCTCCGCCGCAGGCCGGGCAGGAGGAGGGCTGAAAATAAGCCTCCAGCTCCCCCCGTTTTTCGCCCCGGTTGTTCAGCCTGCGAAGCAGAACCGCCAAAAGTCCCTCAAACCGTCCGCCGGATACGGTACGGGGCGGCTTTTTTCCCGGAAAGGCGCGGGTGATCTCAGAACTTTCCACACCCTCGTACAGGAGGGCCTTCTGCAGAGGATCAAACCGAAGGACAGGAAGGCCGGCCGGAACCGAAAGGCCGTAGTGCCTGCAGGCCGCGTAAAAGGCTTCGGTCTGGTATTCTCCGTATTTTGCCTCCCAGAACCGGACAGCCCCTTCTTCCAGAGACCGGGATTCGTCCACGGCGGCGTCCCGGTTGAGGGAGCGGATCTCGCCCATGCCTTCACAGACCGGGCAGGCCCCTTCCTTCGTATTAAAAGAAAAATCCGCCGCGGTGAGCTTTTTCATTTTCCGGCCGCAGGCGCTGCAGTACTGGCAGACCAGATATTCCTTCCCGCTCTGACCGGGGCGGGAGGCGGTGCGGACCTCTTCCCCGCAGTCGGCCGCGCAGATTTTTTTCCCGCAGTGCGGGCAGGAACGTTCTCCCAGCTTTTCCCAGAGCGTCCGCAGATCGGTATAGAGATTTGTCACCGTGCCCACGGTGGAACGGGGATTGCGGTTCTGGTCGGTCTGGGTGATCACAACGGCCGGAGAAGCGTTTTTTACGTACTCTACCGCAGGCTTCGCGATTCCCTGGAGGGATATGGCCTCCAGATATTGCCTCTGACATTCCATGTACAGAACGTCGATTAAAAGCGTGGATTTCCCGGAGCCGGACAGCCCGGTGAATACGGTCAGGCTGTTTCTGGGAATGTCCAGAGAGACGGATTTCAGGTTCTTTTCGGAAGCGTTTATGATGGAGATGGGTTTCATACAGGACTCCTTTTGTGAAAATGAATGCAGAAAGAAGGCCGGTATTTTCCGACAGAGCCGCTTCTGTCAGGAAAGCTGCTTTACTTCACAGTCTTTTTTGTAAAAACAGATTCCATAGGCCAGCACGGTTCGGTAGCCCTCCTCCTGCAGGCCCTCCCGGTAACGCCGGTCTCTGATCTGAGCCAGCGCGGCGTCGCAGAGGGAATCCATATCCCGGTAGCTGCGCGCGGTTTTCAGCTCAAGAAGGATGGCCTGCCCCTTCAGACCCGGCGTTTTCAGGATGAGATCGGGTCTTCCCGTACCGGCTTCCCGGTTGGACAGGATCCGGTAGCCCGGCATGTTCTGGAGGATTCCGGCCAGAAAACCGTGATAATAATTTTCCGCATAGTCATAAAAGCTGATGGATTCCTGAAGCAGCCGGGAGAGCTCTTCCGATATTTTTTCCGTATTCCCGTTTTCCAGCGCGTGAAACAAAGGACGGAGATCCTGCTTTTTCAGGTTCGAGGAAAACCAGCCGGTCACGGTGCTTTTATAAATGTGCAGCACCTCCTTATTGGGGATGGCGAGGCTGCAGTACTGTGTATCCCAGTCAAGACGACGGGACACCTGCTTCAGATAGCCGGTAAAAAGCAGAAAGTTCCACAGATTATCCTGACTTTCATGAATATCCTCATAGGTGATTTCTTCATGAACCGGTTTTTCGATGGTGGAACCGGTAATCAGAAGCTCGATCTCTTCCCGGACATTCAGGTCCGCCTGTTCGATGAGCTCCCGGACGATCTGATTGCTGCTGGTATTGGACCAGTAAGGCGCGGGCAGCGCCTGCGGATTGGCGGTCAGGGCGTCCACATAGTTCAGGACGCTCCAGGGGTTATACACCTCTTTGTTCCCAAACAGATATCCGTCATACCAGTCGCGGATGACGGAAAGAGCCGCGCTTCTTTCATAATCCGCAGCCATCCGTTCCACTTCCGCAGGGGTAAAACCGAAATATTCTCCGTAAGTTTCACTGAGGATGGAATTTACCTTCAGATTATTCAGCCCGGTGAAAATGGATTCCTTTGTGATGCGCAGGCAGCCGGTAACGACCGCAAAGTGCAGGGAGGGGTTGGATTTCAGGGCGGATTCAAACAGAGAACGGATGAAAACAGTCATTTCCGGATAGAATCCGGCGAAATAAGCGTTTTCCAGAGGAACGTCATATTCATCGATCAAAATCACGGCAGGCTGTCCATAATGCTGATGGAGCATCCGGGAAAGGAAAAACAGGGCGGTATAATAATCCTGATCCGTCCCGCGGCGCTCCGCCAGGCGCTGGAAGCGGAGCCGGTCGGCCTCGATCGGAATTTCAGGCAGTATTTCCATATGTCGCTGATATTCCTCTTCCAGAGCGGCTTTCAGAGCGCCATAGGCCAGCTCCCAGACAGGCTGCTTCGCGGATTTCAGGGAAAGCTGTATCACCGGATAACGGTTCATCTGTGAAAGGACGCCGTCGTCCGCCTTCATGACCTGAAGGCCGCGAAAAAGCCTGCGCCGGTCCGCATTTTTCTCTTCCGTCCCCGCGTCCTCAAAAAAGTACCGCAGCATGCTCAGATTCAGCGATTTCCCGAAACGGCGCGGCCGGGTGAAGAGGTTTACCTTTCCTCCTTTTTCCAGAAGTTCTTTGACAAAATCTGTTTTATCCACATAATAGTAATTGGCAGAAATTAATTCCTTAAAATCATCAATGCCGATAGGAAGCGGTTTGTAAGCCATCGTGTTCTCCTTTCCATGAATCTGATCCGGAAAGCCGGTGTGAGCGGAAGGATATCCGGAGCCATCTGAATATGAAGATTATAGCAGATTATAAAAAGAGGTTCCAGAGAAAGCACTGATATTCGTGATCCTGAGAATCTCTGAAGCTGTTTCTCACGGGGCAGGGGATCCGGCGAAATGCTCCACGGATTTTTACCGGAAAACATTCCGCAGGGGTTTCCGTGGAACCCTTCCGCCCATGTACGGTGAAAAATGAAAAAATGGAATTGGATCCGTACAAAAATCCTTTTTTTAACCGTCACTTTAGATTTTCTGTACGGTTATACAATGCAGATTCTCTCTTTAAACCGTATTAAAGCATCCGACCAGGTGTTAAACAGGGATTTTTCGATATGGGAAAAGGAATCAAACGCAGTATTTTCACGCCCAATGAAAAGTAAGTGCGCCCAGGATTTGTCAATCCCTGGCTTCTGTGCTAAAATCAGGACAGAAAACAGGCCGAAGCGTCGCAAATCCCGAGAATACAAATCCCGTAACGGGATTTGTATTCTTGCGCAGACGCCGAACTGGAGGTTCGGCGCGCGTGCCTCAGCGTAAAACGCTTCGGCA
>CALWGL010000117.1 GCA_944380025.1 uncultured Lachnospiraceae bacterium | reverse complement strand
AAAACGTACAGGCAGGAAGCATCCGGCCCATCGCGAAGCGATTGAAATGGCCGGATGCCGTTACTGTTCTGCCGAAGGCTGAACAGTAACGAACAGTAACCGTAACGAACAGTAACGAATGGCCCGTAAATTTTCATTTTTCCATTGACATTTCAGTTTTTTTCCTGTATTATTGAGTAGCTTGATAAATGAATGACGAAGCGTGGCTCAGTTTGGTAGAGCGCTGCGTTCGGGACGCAGAGGTCGCAGGTTCAAATCCTGTCGCTTCGACTTTCAGAAGATCCCCTGAAATGCATCTTTTCAGGGGATTTTTTTGTGTAGCAGTCCCGGCGGGGAACCGAAAGCCTTACAGGAACGGCCCTTTGCCGGGCAGGCCGCGCTTATCGCGGATCGGACAGGGGAAGAATCTTTCCCTGTCCGATCGTGCCGTTTCCGGCAGCCGCCGGCCCTCTGTCTTTATTCCTTCTTTCCCGCTTCGCAGAAGATCCTCTTCACCGTCTCATAAGCCAGCTTCGGCCGGCGGTATTCGTCCACGATCCCCTTGTTGTTCATGGTCCTGGGTCTGACGGCAAACCAGCTGTCGCATACCCTGCAGTCGCAGAACTGCCAGATATAGACGCCGCTGCAGCCCTCCTGGGAAAGGATGGCGGTAAGCTGCTTTTCCAGGGTTTCCGCCTGATATTCCTCGGACCACTTCACCTTTTCCGGCGTCCGGTAGCCATAGACGGCTCCCGCTCCCACCTCGGTGATCAGGAAGGGCTTTCCGCTGCCTGCGGTCTCCTTCTGCACCCAGTCGTACAGATCCTTCAGATATACGTCCGCCGGGGTATCGTGATACCACAGGGGATAGATATTATAGGAGACCACATCCACCAGGTCGAAGCAGATGTCCGTCTTGAACTGGCAGCTGGCAAAGGAACGGGGGCGGGTCTGGTCCAGGCTTCGGATCAGCTCCAGCTGCTTCCGGTAGCATTCCCTTCCGTACTGCGTATGGCTGGCGCACTCGTTCAGGATACCCCAGATATAGATGGAAGGATGGTTATAATGCGCCCCGATCATCTCCCGGATGCAGTCCTCACACTGGCGTTCGAAGTTGGGATTGCGCATGTCCTCCTCGGAAAGGCCTCTGGCGTGATTTTCCTCCCACACCAGCATTCCCGTTTCGTCGCACAGATCCAGGAACAGCTCGTCGTTGGGATAATGGGAAGTACGCACGGAATTGGCTCCCAGATCCCGCATCAGGGCCAGATCCCGGCACATGGCGGCCCAGGGAAGGCTGCAGCCGAACTGGGGATGATCCTCATGACGGCAGAAGCCTCTGATCGAAAGCTTCCTTCCGTTCAGCAGGATATCCTTCCCTTCCGTCCTCACCTCGCGGAAGCCCACCCGGTCGATGAGATCATCCACCGCCCCGCCGTCTTTTCCGTACAGGACCGCGGAAAGCAGATACAGCCGGGGATGTTCCGGGCACCATGCCTCGGCGTCCGGCCAGAGGGTTTCCGGCGCCGTGAGCGCGGCCTTTTCTCCCGCCTCCAGACGTACGGAAAGCGAAGCAAAGGATCGGCCGTCCAGCGAAAGCTCCAGTCTGCCTTCAAAGGGAGTCTCCTCCAGATTTTCCGCAATGACCCGAACCGAAGCCCGCCATTGTCCCTCCTGAAGCGAAGGGGTGAAATACAGGCCGGATATGTACTGTCCTGCCAGCTCCTCCAGCGCCACCGGCCTGGTGATGCCGCCGTAGGTCTGATAGTCGTTGGGCACATGGAGGGCGGAATCCGGGCCGAAGGAATTGTCCGCCACCACCTCCAGCCTGTGCTCTCCGGCGGGAAGATTCCGGATCACCGCGGAAAAAGGCGTATAGGCATTGTAATGCTCCGCCACCTTTTCTCCGTCCACCAGCACCTGCGCCGTATGGCTCACGCCCTTGAATTCCAGCCGCACGTTTCCGGACGCGGCAAAAGTCCTTTCATACCGGGCTCTGCCGCGGTAGGTCAGCGTCCCCGGCTCGCTCTGCCAGCAGCCCGGAACGGGCGCTTTCCGGCAGACCGGCTCTCCCTCCTGCGGAAGCGTTGTAAAGTCCCACAGGCAGCCGGAGAGCTCCTGTGTCTTTCTGATCTTATGTGTATCGAATGCGCGTATCATAAGTCCCTTTCTCAGCCCATCGCCTGTTCGATCTTTTTCTGCAGCTCACTCTTGGAAACCGCTCCGACGATCCTTGCCGTCTCCTGTCCGTCTTTGATCACAAGAAAAGTGGGGATGTTCATCACGCGGTATTTTCCGGCGATATCCATGCAGTCGTCGATGTTCAGCTTTCCCACCTTCGCCTTTCCTTCCAGCTCATCCGCAAGCTGCGCCACCACAGGGGCCATCATCTTGCAGGGGCCGCACCAGTCCGCGTAGAAGTCCACCAGCACGGGTCTGTCGGCCTTTAAAACCTCTTCTTCAAAGTTTGCGGATGTGAATTTATATTCCATAAAACATACTCCTTTCGCCGTCCCGGCACAAGATTTTCTGTAGTCCCAGCATAATACACCGCCCGTTTCTTTGCAAGTTAAAAATCCCCCCTTCCGGAAGCCTTCTCTGACAGACAGGACGGCTTCCGACCGGAATTTTTTCCATACCCCCCGTTCCCGCGGGGACCAAAATTTAATCACTTGTTCCTCCGTCCGGAAAGATGATATACTGCAGTATACCCACAAAATACCCTGCAGCAGGTCAGCACAGTCAGACCAGGAAAGGAGGCTTCCCCATGCAGTACCGCAATCCCGTCCTGACGGGCTTTCACCCTGATCCCAGTATCTGCCGGTGCGGAGAAAATTATTACCTCGTCACCAGCTCCTTTGAATATTTTCCCGGCATTCCGGTTTACCGCAGCACAGATCTGGTGAACTGGACGCAGATCGGGAACTGCGTCACGGATCCCGACGCCTTTTCCCTGGAAGACGCGAAGGATTCCGGCGGCATCTGGGCCCCCACCATCCGCTATGAAAACGGTGTTTTCTATGTCACAGCCACCCTGGACGGCCGGGGGAACTTCATCGTTTCCGCGTCTGATCCCGCCGGCAGCTGGTCGGCGCCCGTGTGGGTTCCCGTGGGAGGCATCGATCCCTCCCTTTATTTTGAAGACGGACGGGCCTGGTACTGCACCAACGCCTCTCTGCACCCCGGCCGGGAGGAGATCACTCTGGAAGAGATCGATATCCGGACCGGAGCCCTGCTCAGCGCGCCCCGGACCATCTGGGAAGGCACCGGCGGCGGCTTTCTGGAAGGCCCTCACCTTTACCGTATCGGGGATTTCTGCTATCTGATGGCAGCTGAGGGCGGCACCAATTTCAATCATATGATCACCGTCGCCCGGAGCCGCTCCCTTTTCGGTCCCTATGAAAGCTGCCCGCACAATCCGATCCTGACCAACGCCTGGGATACCTCAAAGCAGGTGCAGTGCGCGGGACACGGCGACCTGTTTCAGGATCACCGGGGAAACTGGTGGATCGTCCATCTCGCCACCCGCCTTTCCCGCCGCACCATGACCCATCTGGGCAGGGAAACCTTCCTCACCCCGGTGCACTGGGAGGAGGGCTGGCCCTGCGTGGGATGGGAATCGTCCGCCTCTTACTCTCCCGGGCAGAAAAAAGCGGCCCTCCTCTGCGACGGCCCTCTGTGGGCGCCCCGGAAGGAAGTCCCTGCCTGGGAGCCGGATCTGAACAGCAGCGCATGGGAACCGGAATGGATCTTCCTGCGCAGGCCCGACTGTTCCCGTTACCGGAAGGGAAACGGCCGCCTGCGCATCACGCCGTCGGAAGTCACCTTCCGGGAAAAGGGCAGCCCCTCCTTCGCCGCGGTCAGGCAGCCTGATTTCGACTGCGTCATCGAGGTCTCCTTCACCTTTGAGCCGGACTGCACGGGAGACGAAGCCGGGCTGGCCGTCCTGCTCTCCTCGGAGTTCCATTACCGGGCCGGGAAAAAGAAGACCGCCTTCGGGAACGTGCTTTTCGTGGAAAAAAACGCGGAGGATTTCCGCCAGACCGCCTGTCTCTCTCCCGTGGAAGACGGTCCGCTCACCCTCCGGATCCGGGCGGATAAGGAATTCTATTCCTTTGAGGCTTCCGTGAACGGCGGTCCCTTCCGGGAGCTCTGCCGCGCCTCCACCCGTTTTCTCGCCTGCGAGGTGGCCGGAAGGTGCTTTACCGGCGTTGTCACCGGAGCATATGCCTTTGCGGGCGGCCCTTCCCGCGCCGTCATGGAGATCACTGCAGTCACTGTTCACGGGGGACCAGACGAAATGTTATGAATCATTTTTGCAGGAAAACATTCCGCAGAGTCTTCCACGGAACTTTTTTCGCTCATATACGGTTGAAAAATGAAGAAATAGCTTTGTAACCGTACAAAAATTTTTTTTTACGGATCCAATTCCGGGAAACACTATTCTGTACGGTTATACAATGTAGATTCTTATTTTAAACCGTATCAGAGCATCCTGCCGGATATGAAGCAGGGGTTTTCGATATGGGAGAAGGAATCAACAGCAGTATTTTCCCGGCCCATCGCGAAGCGATTGGAATGGCCGGATGCCGTAACAGTTCTGTCGAAGGCTGAACTGCTGCACGCACTGCATTCCGGGTGAAGTGACCTGCCTGAAAACCGATTGACAAATCCCCCTGAGAGGACTACGCTGAAATTGAAAAAGAACCGTTTCAACAATGTCAGATATGCAAAGGAGGGATCGTTTATGAGGATTATCACTATCAGCCGTGAATTCGGCAGCGGAGGCCGCGAACTTGGGAAGCGTCTGGCGGATGCGCTTGGCTTTGCCTATTATGACAGGGAGATCGTGTCTTCCATTGCGGAAAAATGCGATCTGGACGAGGGCTATGTGGAGAATGTGCTGAGGAAGGGGCTGACCATCAGCGTGCCCGTCACCTTCGGCCACACTTTCTATTTTTATTCCGATCCCGCCTCGGAAAATGAGCTGAAGGTCTTAAATACCCAGCGGCAGATCATCCGGGAGCTGGCACAGCGCGGGGACTGCGTGATGGTAGGCAGAAGCTCCGGCATCATCCTGGAGAAGGAGAAGCCGCTCCGCCTCTTCGTCTACGCGGACATGGAGTGGAAGATAAAACGCTGCCGGGAGCGCGCGTCGGAGTCGGAGCAGATGACCGACCGGGAATTTGAGAAGAAGATCCGTCAGATCGACGCGGGACGGGCCCGCCATCAGAAGCTGCTGACAGACCGGAAATGGGGAGACCGGGAAGGCTATGACCTGTGCATCAACACCACCGGCGTAAAGATCAGCGAGATCATCCCCGGCCTGAAGGAGCTGGCCCTTTGCTGGTTCGCCCAGAGAGACGGCAGACCGGAAGGCTGAAAAAAGCGAAACAGAGCGCCCGCGGGCCGGATCGGCCGGCCCGCGGGCGCTCTGTCTGTTTTTCCTGTGTTCCGGGATCCTTTCCGCGTTCCGGATCGTCACGCCTCCGGCGCGGCCTTCCGGATGATATATTTGCAGATGGGATTCCCCGCCGACGAAAAACGTTCCTCATATTCCGTCATTACGTTTCCCCGCATCAGCCGTTCGTCCGCGTGCAGGTCAAAGGTCACTTCCTCCGCCTTCCAGCCCGCGGGCTCCAGCTCCTCCAGAGCGAAATCAAACAGGGCCCGGTTGTCCGTCTTGAACTCGATCGTTCCTTCCGGCTTCAGGATCTGCGCATACCTCTCCAGAAACTGTCTGGAGGGAAGCCGCCTTTTGGCATGCCGGTCCTTGGGCCACGGATCGGAAAAATTCAGGTAGATACGGTCCGCTTCGCCCGCTCCGAACACCTCCGTGAGCTCCTCCGCGTCCATCCGGATAAAGCGTACGTTCGGAAGCTCCCTTTCCTCCATTTTCTGGATGGCCCGCAGCAGCACACTGGAATATTTCTCGATCCCGATATAATCGATCTCCGGATGAAGGGCCGCAAGCTCCATGAGAAAGCGCCCCTTTCCCATGCCGATCTCGATGTGCAGCGGGGCGGTCCGTCCGAACAGCTCCGCCCAGCTTCCTTTATGCTCCTTCGGGTCGTGGACGACGAAGCGGCTCTGCGCGATCGCCTCCCTGGACCCCGGCACGTTTTTCAGTCTCATCTTCTGTATCCTTTCCTTCCGGCGCCGGCGGCATCCCGCCCGCTGCCGTTTTTCCTTCCCATTTTACCCGATTCCGCGTCATTTGCAAAGAATTTCTGAATTTTTCCGGAATCCTCTTAAAAACCACTCCCGGATAGTGTATGATAGAGACGAATTGCCATATGATGAATGAAAAGGAATGAAACATTGAGAATCCATTTTTTCAGAAAATCCGAACATCGCCGGACCGGACCGGCCTCAGAATGGAGAAGAGCGGCTCTCTGCGCCCTCAGCGCCGTCCTGCTTTTCTTCAGTTTCCCGTTTTCCGTGAAGGCAGCGCCAAAGGAAGCCCCCGCGGATGATTACGCCGCCCAGGCGGAAGCGCGAAAAGAGATCCCCGCAGCCTCCAATGAATGGGAGAACTGGCCTGCCGGACCGGCGCTGGGCGCCGAGGCCGCCATCCTCATGGAGGCTGAGACCGGAGCCGTCCTCTATGAAAAAAATATCCATGAAAAGCTTTATCCCGCAAGCATCACCAAGATCCTGACCGCACTGATCGTCATGGAGCAGTGCTCTCTGGATGAAACGGTGACCTATTCCTATGAGGCGGTAAACAGCATTGACTGGCAGACCGATTCCAATATCGGCATCAAAGCGGGAGAACAGATCACCGTAGAGCAGTCTCTCTACGGCCTTCTCGTGGGATCCGCCAATGAGGTGGCCACCGCCCTGGCGGAGCATGTCAGCGGAAGCGTGGAGGAATTCGCCAGGCTGATGAATGAGAAGGCAGAGGAACTCGGCTGCGTGGATTCTCATTTTGCCAACGCCAATGGTATTTTCGATGAGGACCACTACACCTCCGCCCATGATATGGCGCAGATCGCCAGGGCGTTCTTTTCCAATGATCTGCTCTGCAAAATGTCGGGAACGGCCACCTATACCATTCCCCGTTCCGCCACGGTCAGCCAGGAGCTTTTTATTTCCTCCAAAAACCAGCTTCTTCCCGGAAGGACCTACGCTTATGAGGATCTGGTGGGAAGCAAGACCGGCTATACCTCCGAGGCGCGCCAGACCCTGGTTTCCTGTGCCCAGCGGGACGGCATGAAGCTGATCTGCGTGATCATGAAGGAAGAAGCGCCCGCCCAGTTCACGGATACGGTGGAGCTGTTCAACTACGGTTTCAGCAGCTTCCACATGATAAATGTGGCCGATACCGACAGCCGCTACACCGTGGGAAATGAGCTTTTCTTTGAATCCGATGCGGATATCTTCGGCAGCTCCTCCCCGATCCTGACCATCGACCCTTCCGATTCCATCGTGCTTCCCAATACGGCGGAATACGGGGATACGCAGTCCGCTCTTTCCTATGACGGCCTGACACAGGAGAATGCGCTGGCAGAGATCACCTTTACCTTCAACGGCGTCTATGTGGGAAGCGCGACGGTGCGCACGGCCGCCGCGGATTCGGGCGGTACGGAAAACGCGGATCCCGCGGCGGGAAGGATCTACATCAATGTACGCCTCGTGCTGATCTGCATCGTTTCCGTTTATCTCTCGCTGAATTTTCTGATCTGGCTGATCACCCTCATCCGCAACTACAGCTTTTCCAGCCAGAGAAAGGACCGCAGAAGGCGGCGCAGGAGGCACGGAAAAGAAAGCATCGACTATGACCGGTATATCAGAAAGGATCCGGAGGGGTTCTGAGGCCTCTCCCGATCCTTTTCTATTTTTTCATGGACTTTTTCTTTCCCTGCCCCTTCGCCGCATCCCGCCGCCGGAACAGTTCCGCCGCGTCTTCTTCCGTGATGAATTTCGTGGTCTTCACCGCGTATACGCCGTCGTCCTCCGTCCTGCGGATCCGGATCTTTCCCTTCATATAGCCATGCCGGTCGCAGAGGGAAAGGCTGTAGTAATGCTTTCCGTTGGGCGTGAACCACCTGATCTTCCGCTTCAGGTTCCTGTGACAGAGATAGCATTTCGTGCTGGTCACTTCCCGGTCCGCAAGAAGCTGCGTCTTGTCGTCAAACCTCCTGGAGATGTACTTGGCGTAATCGTCAAATACGATGCGCACCTCCTCCTTCCGGCTCTGCGGAAGCTGAAAGGTATCGAAGGAAACCTTCTGCAGCACCTGCGGATCCCGGATCTGCCGGAGGACCTGGGCCGCATAATAGGCGTCGCTCAGCGCCCGGTGGAAGGCTCCGTCCTTGGGTATCTTCAGGAAATCCACGGCATACTCCAGATTCCGGCGGCTCTTCTTATCCTCGAAGGCGATGCTGAACAGCTTCTGAATATCCCAGAACTTCACCGGCCCGCTGTTCAGAGGTTCCATGCCGTAAAACCGCATGTTCCTCTGCAGCTCCGTCAGATCCTGCGGTCCCCAGGTGGCGAACCGGTATTCCTCCGGCTGACCGTCCGTTCCGCCTTCCTGGCACCAGGAAAGAAAACGCCTCATCACGTCGGGAAACAGAGCCCCTCCCTGCAGCTGCCTCATATCCACATGGAGCAGCTGCCTGGTCATCCGGTGCATCTCCCGGTATACCTGGGGCTTTATCACCTCGTGAAAGCTGCCGCAAAGCTCCATCCGGCTGTTCAGCCGGACCGCGCCGATCTCTATGATCTCGAAAGGGATCTCCTTTCTCTGCTTTTCCTTTTCCTCATTTCCCTGATTCCATTCCAGGTCCAGTACGATATTATTCATGGATCTATGCTTTCTCTTCCAGCTTTCTTTCCAGTTTTTCCGCCATTTCTTTCATGCAGCCGGCCTCAAAGGGAAGCTTCAGGCCCGCTTCCGGGATCATGTTGGTAAAGAAATCCGAGGCGGACAGCCGGCACAGCTTCAGATAGCTCTTCCATGCCGCCTCATAATCCTCATCCATCCACAGCTTATATTCAAAAGCCACCGTCTGGGCGATCACATAATCGATATAGTAAAAAGGGAAGCTGTAAATGTGATGCTGCTGCTGCCAATAGCCCCCCGCTCCGAAGAAGGCGTCGTCCTCATAATCCAGATGCGGCTTGTATTCCTTCTCCAGTCTGCTCCAGACCGCCTTGCGTTCCGCGGGCGTCAGCTCCGGATCGGAATAGACGATATGCTGAAACTCATCCACCATGCAGCCGTAGGGGATGAACATGCAGGCGTCCTCAAAATGCATTTCCCGGTAGGCGTCCGCACCGTCCCCGAAGAACCGCTCCATCCATTTTTCCGTGAAAAATTCCATGGACATGGAATGGCACTCCGCCGTCTCCATGGTGATGTCCGCGTGCTCCCGGATGGGATCCTTTCCGGAAAGATAGCCCTGGAAGGCATGGCCGCATTCGTGCGTGATCACATCCACGTCCCCGCTGG
>CALWGL010000116.1 GCA_944380025.1 uncultured Lachnospiraceae bacterium | reverse complement strand
GTCACCAGGATCCGGCAGCCGGAGCAGCCGACCGGATGGCCGAGGGCGATGGCGCCGCCGTTTACATTGAGTTTGCTCAGGTCGAAGCCAAGGTCGTGTCCCACTGCCACGGACTGGGCGGCGAAAGCTTCATTCGCTTCGATCAGGTCAAAATCGCCGATCTCCATGCCGGTCTTTTTCAGGACCTTTCTGGTGGCTGCAACAGGGCCGATGCCCATGATGGAGGGCTCTACGCCCGCCAGCTCTCCGGCTACCCAGGTGGCCATGGGGGTGACGCCCAGCTCCTTCGCCTTCTCTTCGCTCATGACGATGACGGCAGCCGCGCCGTCGTTGATGCCGGAAGCGTTTCCTGCCGTTACCAGGCCGCCGTCCTTCTTAAAGGCGGGGCGCAGCCTGGAAAGGCTTTCCACGGTCACGCCCTTTCTGGGGCCTTCGTCCGTATCCACGATAATGGTGGCCTTTTTGGTCTTTACCTCGACGGGAACGATCTCTTCCTTAAAACGTCCCTCATTCATGGCTTTTTCACACTTCTGCTGGCTGTTGGCCGCGAACTCGTCCAGCTGCTCGCGGGTCAGTCCCCACTGTTCGCAGATATTTTCCGCGGTCATTCCCATATGATAGCCGTAAAACGCATCGGTGAGCGCGTCCTTTAACAGGGCGTCTTCCAGGGGAGCGTTGCCCATGCGGTAGCCGTAGCGGCCCTGCTGTACCAGATAGGGCGCGCGGGACATGCTTTCCGTGCCGCCTGCCACGATGATGTCGGCGTCTCCGCTGGCGATCAGCTTGGCGGCCAGATTGACGCAGTGCAGGCCGGAGCCGCACAGGACGTTGATGGTGGTGGCGGGAACCTCAACCGGGATGTCCGCATGAACGGCGGCCTGCCTTGCCACGTTCTGGCCCTGTCCGGCCTGCAGCACGCAGCCCATGTAGACCTCGTCCACCTGATCGGGCCTCACGCCCGCGCGCTTCAGCGCTTCTTTAATGACGATGGTTCCCAGATCCGCCGCAGGAATGCTGGAAAGCTCTCCGCCCATCGTGCCGATGGCGGTCCTGCAGGCGCCTGCCAAAACTACTTTTCTGCTCATGATAATCTTTTCCTCCGTTTTCTGCCGCCGCGGGCGGCGTATCCCTGTGCGGCTGATCCGCACGTTTTCGCCGCGGGGGAACGCATGAGACCGGTTCCGCCGCGGCCTGTGGCTCTATTGTAGCACTGCGGGACGGGAGAAGCAATGCGTTTTCCTGGTTACCGCTCAGTCCTGCCTTCCTGCAAGATAGTCGATGCTGCATCCGAAAGCCTCAGCGATCCTGAGGATGTTTCTCAGAGACGGATTTCCGATCTTTCCGTTCGCCACCTTTTTGATGATTTCATAGGGAACGGACGACCGGTCGGACAGGATTTTGAGCGACCAGTTATGCTTTGACAGCTGAGTGGAGATGCGCGCCTGGACGATTTTTGAAAAATCCTCCTTTTCTTCAAATTCTTCCTGAAGCATTTTCTGTTTTCCTCCTTGTGTTTCTGCCCTGCCGGAACAGGGAGATCGAAAAAAGTTACATCTATATATCCCGTTTTGTGCCATAAAAGGCACAGGAATCATAAAAATTTTTTTCATACAGGCCGGAAACAGAGAATAGAATGAAACTGGCAGAAGCCGAAAGACGCGCGCGGGAAAGGAGGACAGGGGTGTTCTATTATAACAGACAGATCGTATATATGGATTTGTGGAAAGCCGGCGAACGGATCAGAACGGCGGGATTTCTGAAGCTGGAGGAAACGGACCGGGGACTGCGCTGGCAGATGAGCATCCGCGGGCTGGAAAGAACGGATACGGGATTTTACGACCTGCGCGACGAAACAGGCGCGCTGGTGGATAAGCTTCTGCTCCAGAAAGGAGAAGGTCATTATGAACGGATCCTGAAACGGGAAGCGGTCACGAGGGGCGGACGGCTGTTTCGGGAGATCTGCGGTCTGCAGGCGAAACTGGCAGGCGGGAGATATCTGAAGGGGACCTGGAAGCTTTCGGAGCGGACGGAGGCTTCGGAAGACAGGAAAGCGGCAGAACCGGAGCGGGGGCATCCGCCGGTTGCGAAAGGGCGGCATGAGACGGTGCTGCAGGCAAAACCGGCCCATGCGCCGGCCCTTCCTCCTTCTTTGGAAACGCCGTCCTGCCCGCAGGAAGAAGCGCCGCCGCCGGAACGGAGCGGCAGTCCGCAGAACGGCTGCCTGCAGGCGGCGGGAGCGCGGAAACAGCCCGGCCGGGAGGCAGAGCCAGAGAAGCCCGGTCGTGCGGCAGAGCCAGGGAAGCCCGGCCGGGGGGCAGAGCCGGGGCGGCCTGGCCGCGAGACTGAGCCGGGGCGGCCCGTGCAGGCGGCGGGAGCGCGGCAGCGTGCCGGGGATCTGCAGCCGGTCTATTATGAGGACAAATGGGAACAGCTGAAGCATATGTATCCGCAGATCCATCCGTTCGGAGATGAGAGGATGTTTCTGTCCATCACGCCGGGAGATTTTGTGATCCTGGGAAAAGAGTATCAGAGGCTGGTGAACAACAGCTTTCTGCTCCACGGCTATTACAATTACCGCCATCTGATCCTGGGAAGATATCCGGAAGAAGAGGGGGAAGAAGGCTTCTATCTCGGCGTGCCCGGCGTCTGCTATGAACGGGAAAAAATGGCGGCGGAGATGTTCGGCTTTGAAGCGTTTGAGGGAAAAAGAGAACCTGCGGCAGAAGGAGATTTCGGCTACTATATGAAGCGGGTGAGGATATAAAGGGGCGCAGCGCATCCCGGCCCGATGCGGACCGCGCGGGCGCGTATCCGCACCTGCGCGGCTCAGTCCACGCCGCGCAGGCTGGTGTTGGGGATCCGGGGAAGCAGAAGGCTCCGGAAGCCTTCCAGTTCTTCCTTTGAAAATGCGTCGAAGACCGGGGAGATCACGCCTTCGCTTTCCCGGTAGGACTGGAGAAAATAGGGATGCGGCCCCTCCAGCCAGCGGCCGATGGAACGGAAGTCTTCCGCGTCATGGAGTCCTTTGACCACGGTGGTGCGGAATTCAAAGGGAAGACCGCAGCCGCGCAGAAAAGAGACGCTGCGGAATACGGGCTCCATCCGGAGTCCCGGAAAGCCTGCCGCGGCCGCGTAATGCTCCGGCGAGGACTTGATGTCCATGGCGACATAGTCCAGAAGCCCTTCGCGGACAAGCCCTTCCACCACATCAGGAAGGTAGCCGTTGGTATCCAGCTTCACCAGATAGCCGAGGTCCTTTATTTTTTTCAGAAAAACGGCCAGATCCGGCTGCAGCGTCGGTTCGCCGCCGGTCACGCACACGCCGGTGAGGACGCCGCGTCTTTTTTTCAGGACGCCAAGGATCTCCTCTTCGTCGAGCGAGGGGATCTGCCCGGGACGCAGGACGAGATCTCCGTTCTGACAGAAGGGGCAGCGGAAATTGCAGCAGCCCGTGAAGATGGTGGCCGCCACATGGCCGGGATAATCCAGTAAGGTTGTCTTGTTAAAACCGCAGATTTGCATTTCGCACCTTTTCCTGTTATGATTTTTCCATTCCAGTATAAAAAATTTTGAGCGGCAGCGCAAGATGGGAGAAGGAAAAGAAAGATGGACGGGATGGAAAAGAGTGCCTGGAATGAGGGCATGACGCCGGAAGAGGAAAAAAAGCATATCCGCTATATGAAGGAGGCCATGAAGCAGGCGAAGAAAGCGTACGGGCTGGGGGAGGTCCCCATCGGCTGCGTGATCGTGCATGAGGGAAGGATCATCGGCCGGGGATACAACCGCCGCAATACGGATAAAAACACCCTTTCCCACGCGGAGATCACCGCTATCCGCAAAGCCAGCAGAAAGCTTGGGGACTGGCGGCTGGAGGACTGCGTGCTGTATGTGACGCTGGAGCCCTGCCAGATGTGTTCCGGCGCCATCGTACAGGCCCGGATCCCGGAAACGGTGATCGGCTGCATGAACCCGAAGGCGGGCTGCGCCGGTTCCCTCCTGAACATTCTGGAGGATCCCAGGTTCAACCATCAGGTCCATGTGATCCGCGGCGTGATGGAGCGGGAATGCAGCGACATGCTGAAGCAGTTTTTTCAGGAGCTGCGGGTGCGCGTACGGGCAGAGAGAAAGGAAAGAAAAGCCGCCGCGCAGGGATTGACAAATCCCCCTGAATAAAGGTATACTGAAGAAACCGTGCAGCCGGGAGAGCAGCGGCCTCCTGTACCTGCAATCCGCTACAGCAGGGGTGATGTCCTGCCGAGGGCCGGCGCTTTTATGGCTGGCCTCTATAAGTGGCGTTGAAGTTTGGGTCTTACGCAACGGATGTCTGTGAACCGTGTCAGGTTGGGAACAAAGCAGCACTAAGCAGAATTTTCCGTGTGCCGTGAGGGTGCCTGGCGGAGTTAACTGTAGAGGTAACGCATGAGGGTTAAGGTTCGAAGCAGGACGCACGGTTTTAAACGCAGAAAAGAGATCGGCTTTCCAGGCCGTATGGCAGGATGGAACCGCGTCGGATCATTCCCGGAAGAGGAATGTGCCGGCGCCTTTTTCTTATCCTGCGGCGCTCTGCGGGATAAGCCGCTGTTTTCAGGAGGGCGGAGCGATAAAATGTGTCTGTTTGTGGGCGGGAGATCCGGCGGAAGAAGGACGGAGGATAAAAGGTGACGGAAAGGGGAGCGGTCGTGGATAAAACATCGGAAAACAGGGACGGTCTGTGGAAAACGCAAGGAAGCGGCGGGGAGCGGAAAGAAACCTGCGGGGATCGGGAAGACAGCGGCGCTCTGCGGGAGCGCGCCGTACAGGAAGCGCGCCGTTTCGGGTATGAGAGGGAAATGTCGGACTGTACCCTCTGTCCCCGGAACTGTCATGCGGACAGGCTTTCCGGGCAGAGGGGATACTGCGGCCAGACGGCGCAGATCACGGCGGCCAGAGCGGCGCTGCATTATTGGGAGGAACCCTGCATCTCCGGGAAGGCGGGTTCCGGCGCGGTCTTTTTCTGCGGCTGCCCCCTGCGCTGCGTGTTCTGTCAGAACAGCCTGATCGCGTCCGGAGGAGCGGGGAAGGCCGTGAGCGTGGAGGAGCTTTCCGGGATCTTCCTGCGGCTGCAGGCGCAGGGTGCGAACAATATCAATCTGGTGACGCCCACCCACTTTGTGCCGCAGATCGCGGCGGCGCTTCGGCTTTCCCGGGAGAAGGGGCTGGGGATCCCCGTGGTGTACAACACGGGGAGCTATGAGAAGGCGGAGACGCTGAAGCTGCTGGACGGGCTGGTGGACATCTATCTGCCTGATCTGAAATATGCGTCGCCGGAGCCGGCGGAACGCTACTCCCATGCGCCGGACTATTTTGAAGCGGCCTGCGGAGCCATCGCGGAGATGGTCAGGCAGGTGCCGGAGGCCGTATTTGAAGAGACGCAGACAGGAGAAAAACGGATGAAGCGGGGCGTGATCGTCCGCCATCTGCTTCTGCCCGGACAGAGCATGGATTCCCGGCGGGTGCTTCATTACCTGCACGAGACCTATGGGAACCGGATCTATATCAGTATCATGAACCAGTATACGCCCATGCGGCATTTTGAGGACCTGCCGGAGCTGAACCGGCGGGTGAGAGGAAAGGTCTATGAACGCCTGGTGGATTCTGCCATTGCCCTCGGCATAGAGAACGGATTTATCCAGGAAGGGGGAACGGCGGAGGAGAGCTTTGTGCCCCTGTGGGACGGGACCGGGCTGGAGGGGATCTCCCGCCGGACAGACTGAAATCCAGAATCTTCTTTACCTTTCTGCGCATCTATGAAATAATGGTGATACGGCCTGAGACAAAGGAGAAAGGAAAGGGAACGGATGGCAAAAGAATACATTTTCAGAGTAACGCCCAGGGAACGGGGGGACAGATGCCGGGTGATCCGGATCGGCGGAAGGAGAACGCTTGACGAGCTGCACGGAGAGATCCTGAAGGCATACGGGCTTACGGCGAATCATCTGTATATGTTCAGCCCGGACGGAGAGCCCTATGACAGAGACGGATATTATTCGCCTTACGACGAGGAAGCGGAAAAGCATGCGGATGAGGCGGTCCTGGATGACCTGAAGCTGAAAAAAGGAGATGAGTGGCTGTATCTGTATGATTTTGGCGAGGACCGGATGTTTGACGTGGCGGTGGACGGCGTGGAACAGGAGGAACCGGATCTCTCTGCCGGCGGAGCCGGCGTGAGGGTGGATCTGCTGAGCGGAGACGACAGGATGGAGAGCATTCTTGCCGGATGCGGGCAGGAGGAGCTGCAGGTGATCAGAGAGATCCTGGAGATCGGAGAAGAGAAAAAGCCTGCGGAGCGGAAGGCTGAGAAGCAGCTTCGAAAGAGGGAAGCGGGAGAGATCGTCCGGGTGCTGCGGCAGCGGCCGGAGCTTCTGGAAAGGCTTGTGAGCGCGAAGGGCATCCTTCTGCTGATGCGGATGCGAAAGAACGGGAATATCAGCGTGAGGGAATGCGTCGCGGAACAGAAGGATCTGAGCGTGATGAATGCGCTGGGGCTTACGTTCGCGGAGGAACGCAGAGACGATGTTCTGTATCTGACGCAGGACGCGGCACGGCTGGCGGATCATTTTCAGGAAGCGGAAAGAAGAGTGGGGCTGGAAAAGAGAGCGGAGAGGGAAGTGCTCCTTCTGTCGATCCTGCAGTTTTATCAGGTCATGGAGGCGGACCGCCTGTATGAGATGTTCTGCACCCTGTACGGAGAGGAATGCAGCCGGAAGGAATTTGACAACATGGCGTTCGTCCTGGAGTTTGGCTGGAGCCTGTCCGGAGTGCTGGACGAAGAGGAAAATCTCTGCGTCACCAGCAGGGATCCTGTCGGCGGACAGCGCATCCTCGCCGTGCGGGAGCTTTATCCTGTCCCCGATTACTGCCCGAAGAGCCGAAGCGAGCTGGAGAGTTGCTACCGGGACGGGATCCATCCTTCTGCCATGCCGGCGCTGATGGAATATCTGATCATGGAAAAGGGGATGCTGGTGCAGGACTGCCGGCAGCTGGAAGAGCTGCTGAAGGAAGGCGCGGATCTGGCGCTGTCCCTGACGGACATCGAGGACGCTGTCCGGGAAGTCCTGAAAAATTACGGAATGAGACTGACAAAGCGGCTGAGGGAGATGATGAGCGGCGTCATGGAGGAATACCCGTCCGCCGCGCTGAAGGGATACAGTATGCGGGAGTACCGGAAGCTTTCCTGAAAACCGGAAGCCGTCCGCCAGAAAGAAGCCCGGAGGCCGTCCGGCAGAAAGAAGCCGGAAGCTGCCCGGCAGACGGAAGCCCGGAAGCCGTCCGGCAGAAAGAAGCCCGGAGGCCGCCCGGCAGACAGAAACAGGCCTGCGCACATCGGTATGCGCAGGCCTGTCTTTGTGCGCGATAAGCCCGGAGAGCAGCCGCGTGGAAGGGCAGGCGTGCCTGCACGGACACGCGGATATTCGACGGGCAACGGACAGGGAGCAGCATTGCTGCGAGCTGAACCGATAAACCCGGCAAGCGGCTGACAGCCCTGCGTGAACAGCCATTTGCCGGGCAAATACAGCGGGCGGCATTTATGCCGTGAGCTGTGCGCATCGCGGGATCAGTCATCGTCCTCTTCGGACAGAGGGAGGCTGAAAATGAATTCCGTCCCCTCGCCCTCGGTGCTGATGACGTTGATGTTCTCGTTATGGGCCTGAATGATCTCCTTTGTGATGGAAAGGCCCAGGCCGGTGCCTTTTTTATCCTTGCCCCGGGAAAGGTCGGTCTTGTAAAAGCGGTCCCAGATCAGCTTCAGGCTGTCCCGGGGAATGCCGATGCCGCTGTCCTTGACGGAAACGAACACCTTCGTATTTTTTTCCGTGGTCTCGATCTTGATGGACGAGTCGCTGTGGGAAAACTTGATGGCGTTGTCCAGAAGGTTGTAGAGCACCTGCTGGATCTTTCCCATGTCGGCGTTGACATAAAGCCGGTCTCCCGTGAGCACCAGCTCGATGGAAATGCGCTTCTGCTGGCAGGTTCCCTCGAAGGAGGCCGCTGTATCCCGGATCACCGTGTTCAGGTCAAAGTCCGTTTTTTCCAGGACCATGCCTCTGGTGTTCAGGTTATTCAGGGTGAGCAGGCTATTGGTCAGCTTGGTCAGGCGGTCGGTCTCGTTCAGCACGATATGCAGGTATTTTTCATACAGCTCCGGCGGAATGGTGCCGTCCAGCATGGCCTCCAGATAGCCGTGGATGGAGGTCAGGGGGGAACGGAAATCGTGGGAAACATTGGCGATGAATTTTTTCTGGTTGTCCTCGCTGCGGGCGATCTCGCTTGCCATGTAGGACAGGGTGGCGGCAAGGTAGCCCATCTCATCCTCGCTGTCCACCTGGATCTCATAATGCATGTTTCCGGCGGCATACTGCTCCGTGGCTTCCGTGATCCGGCGCAGGGGCTGGTAGACCATTTCCGTGAAAAAGATCAGGATGATCAGGGACAGCAGAAAAAGGATGACCAGGATGATGTAGGTGATGCGCAGGATCCCTTCGCTGGTCATCTTCAGCTCCGCCATGGAGGAGTGGATGACCACATAGCCGCTCACCTTGAAATTGGAGGTGATGGGGGCGAAGACGCTGAGCATGTCCCCGTCAAAGCTTCCGTAAAAATCCCCCACCGTATAATAGGAGCCGGCAAAATCGGTGGCATTGAAGCCCTCCACGATGCGGGGATTTTCCAGCTCCACCGGGGTATCCGTATCCAGGATCATGCGGCCGGAGGGGTTGATGATCCAGATAATGGCGTCCAGGTAGACGGAAAGGGAATCCATCTGCGTATTCACCGTTTCCAGATCCACCTCATTGCTGTAAAGGTCGGCGGCATAGGTGTTGGCGATCAGTGTGGCCTCCTTGTAGAGGGTGTCCGCCCGTTCCCGCTTCATGTGCTCCAGCGTCATGCTGGAGCCGAAGGTGGCCACTACCAGAAAGCCGAAAAAGCCGAAGATCAGATAGGCGAGCAGAAATTTCAGGTAGAGGGTCTTCCTCATTGTCTCACCTCAAATTTGTAGCCGATGCCCCAGATGGTGGCGATCCGCCAGGTTTCGTGATCCTTGATCTTTTCCCGCAGACGCTTGATATGTACGTCTACGGTGCGGGTGTCGCCGATGTATTCATAGCCCCAGATCTGATCCAGAAGCTGCTCTCTGGTGAAGACGTGGTTGGGAGAGGAGGCGAGAAAGTAAAGAAGCTCCAGCTCCTTGGGCGGCATGTCCACGGTCTTCCCGTTGTAGATCACGGAATAGTTGGTCTGGTTGATGATCAGGTCCGGATATTCCACGCATTTGATATCCGGCTGCTCTTTGGCCGCGGGAGCGGCCTTGTAGCGGCGGAGGACCGCCTTTACCCTGGCCACCAGCTCCTTGGAGTCGAAAGGCTTTGCCATGTAGTCGCCCGCCCCCAGCTCCAGGTCGAG
>CALWGL010000115.1 GCA_944380025.1 uncultured Lachnospiraceae bacterium | reverse complement strand
CATCCCAAGGATCTTTCCGACGAGCTGATCCGGGTGATGGCTTCGTCCGACAAGATCTGCCGCCATCTGCACCTGCCCCTTCAGTCCGGCTCCACCCGGATCCTTACGGCCATGAACCGCCGCTATACGAAGGAGCAGTATCTTGATCTGGTGGAGCGGATCCGCGCCGCCATTCCGGACATCGCCCTGACGACGGACATCATCGTGGGCTTTCCGGGAGAGACGCCGGAGGATGTGGATGAGACCATCGATGTGATAAAAAGGGTGCGCTTTGACAACGCCTTTACTTTCCTCTATTCCAAACGTACCGGGACGCCGGCCGCTTCCATGGAAAATCAGGTGCCGGAGGATGCGGCGCATGCCGGCTTCGACCGGGTGCTTGCGGCCGTGCAGGAAACGGCGAGAGGGCAGGTGAAACGCCTGGCCGGAAGGACCATGGACGCTCTGGTGGAAGAGGTGAACGAGCATGACGCCAGTCTGGTCACCGGGCGGCTTTCCAATAACATTCTGGTCCATTTCCCGGGGGACGCTTCCCTGATCGGGAAGATCGTGCCGGTGAAGCTGGAGGAAAACAAAGGGTTTTATTTCCTGGGAAAACAGGCGGAATGAGCGGGGAAAGGGACGATGATCCAGTTTACGGAGGAAGAACGGAAAGAACTGAAAAGACGCGCGGAAAGGCGGCCGGAGGTGATCGGACGGCTGAAGGAGGATGTGAGGGACGTGATGGAACGGCCTGTCACAGTGCCGAAGGAAGGGATCGCCGACTGGACGATGTATTTTTACTGCCCGAAGTGCTCCGTGCAGCTGGCATTTGGCCCGGACAGCCCGCACGCCCACCGCTGCCCGGCCTGCGGGACGGTATATACGGGAGCGCCCTACGACGGAGCCTGGTGGGGGCTGGTGAACGCCGGGAATTATAATGCCGCCCATGAGATGGGACTGATCTACGCCGCCACGGGCGAGAACGCATATGCCAGAAAGTGCGTGCAGATCCTTCTTGCCTACGCAAAGTATTATCCCGATTATCAGGTGCACGGGAACATTCCCTATAACGGGCCGGGCCGTTCCGGCGCACAGACTCTGGATGAGGCCAACTTCTTAAGAAGCCTCGCCATGGCCTTTGACCTGGCGGGGGAAATCATGACGCAGGAGGAAAGGGAATACGTCTGTGAACGGATGCTCCTGCCTGGAGCGGAATTTCTGATGGAACACCGTCACAGGCAGCTTCATAACCATGAGGTGATCATCAGCTCCGCCATCGCGGTCATCGGCATTCTGACCGGAAGGGAGGACCTGGTGCAGGCTGCCCTTTATGAAAAATACGGCCTTCTGTACCAGCTGGAGCACGGCATGCTGCCGGAGCATCTGTGGTTTGAGGGAAGCTTCGGTTATCATTTTTACGCGCTGCAGAGCTTCTTTGCCTTTGAAAAATTTGCCATTCATACCGAACACAGCCACATCCATCATCCCAATTATCTGGCAATGATGGAAGTATTGTCCAACTATCTCCAGCCGGACGGACGGATGCCGATGCTGAATGACACGACCTGGCACCATACGGATTCCGAGCTGTATCTGTATGAGTTTGCCTGGCGCTGCAGGAAAAGCGCCAGGCTGCTGTGGATCCTGAACCGGCTGTATCAGGGAAGGGACAGAAGCAATCCGGAGGCTTTTTTCTATGGAGAGGATACGCTGCCGGAGGTTCCGGCTTCCCGGGCGGCGGAGTGGACGAACAGAAATTACCACACGCCTGTGGGAACGTATGGCCATACCATTCTGCATGGAAGTCAGGGGCGTTATCTGCTGTTCAAGCACGATACCTACGGCGGGGAGCATGACCATTACGACCGGCTCGGCATCAGCTATATGGCCTTTGGAAAGCCGGTTTCCGCGGATCTTGGAACGACGGGCTACGGAGCGGCCCTGCATTATGACTATTACAAAAATACGGGCACGCACAATACGGTGGTCATCGGGGAGGAAAATCAGGCCCCTGCCGCCTGCCGTCTTCTGCAGTATGAGGAGGACGGAGAAACGGTGTATGTGACCGCGGAATGCGACTGGACGGCGCCCTATGAGATGCCGGACAGCTTCACCATCGTTCAGTGGAAAAAAGAAAATTATGAAACGGTGAAAATGACCCGAAAGATCGCCTGGACGGATTCCTGTTTTGCCGAGGCCTTCTACGTGGACGGGGCGGATGAGGCCCTCCCGGTGGACTGGGTCATGCACCTGAAGGGAGAAGTGCTGGAAGGACGGGGAAAGGCCTGTCGGGACACTTTCTCTGCCAGAAAGCCCTTTTCCTTTTTCCGGAATGTGGCCCCCCTGGAAGGAGGGCGTGTCCGTACAGAGCTGGAAGGGGTCGTCACAGACCTTTACTGCGCCCCTCTGGGCGGAGAAGCCTGGCTGGCAGAGGGATTTGACAACCCTTCCACAGGAACGCTCAATCAGGTGATCATAAGGCGCAGAGGAAAAGAGGTCTGTTTTTTGAATGTGGTGGAGAGTCATCAGGGAGAGCCGGTGATCGATCATGTGGAGTTCATGCAGGAGCGGGATGGAAGCTGGAGGATATGCGTGACAGAGCGTGACGGCAGGGAACGGATTTTTGATATGAGCGTCTAGGTGCACCGGGGCGGAGACTGCAGCCCGGATGTGCAGCGGATTGAAGCATACCAGCGGACCAATCGGATCCTTACAATATCGGATCCTTACTATTATTTAGTTTAGAACGTGTGCGCCCCAACGCAATCCGCACCAGGGCGCACACTTTTTTCATCCCGGCCTGTAAGACTGTCAGGAATAAAAAACGATATGCAGGCTATTAAAATGCGGCAACTTGTTTATAATTTACAAGAAACGGATTTTATGCTATATTCTAATAATATATGTCCCAGGCTGTTTTCCGGAAAATGGACTGGGGAACAACAGAAAAACAGCCGGCACCTGGCTGAAAGAAGCGGGCTGAGAGAAACCGGCAGGAATACGAAAGAGGACGGAAAGCATGGCAGAAATGACACCGATGATGCGCAAATATATGGAAACGAAGGAGCAGTATCCGGACTGCATCCTTTTTTACCGCCTCGGTGATTTTTATGAAATGTTTTTTGACGACGCGCTGACGGCTTCCCGGGAGCTTGAGATCACGCTTACCGGAAAGGACTGCGGGCTTGAGGAGAGGGCGCCCATGTGCGGCGTCCCTTATCATGCGGTGGAAGGGTATCTGAGCCGCCTTGTGGGAAAGGGCTACAAGGTGGCCATCTGCGAACAGGTGGAGGATCCGAAGCTGGCGAAGGGACTGGTGCGCCGGGAGGTGGTCCGGATCGTTACGCCGGGAACCAACCTGAACCTGCAGTCTCTGGAAGAAAACAGGAACAATTTCCTGATGTGCATCGCCTGGTTTTCCGGGAAAGCGGGCATCTCCGCAGCCGATGTGACCACAGGGGACTATTATCTGACGGAGGTGGAGGACAACCGGAAGCTGATGGATGAGATCGTGCGCTATTCGCCGTCCGAGATCGTCTGCAACGACGCCTTTCTGGTGAGCGGCATGGATCTGGAGGATCTGAAGGGGAGGCTTGGAATTTCCATTTCCTCTCTGGAATCCCGCTATTTTGACGAAACGCTCTGCCGGAACGTACTGCAGGAGCATTTTCATGTGGGCTCTCTGTCCGGGCTGGGCGTGGAGGAATTTCCCAACGGAATGATCGCCGCCGGGGCGCTCCTTTCCTATCTGTATGAGACGCAGAAGATCCCGCTCAGCCATTTCACGCACATCGAACCCTATCTGGTGAACCGGTACATGCTTCTGGACAGCTCCACCAGAAGGAATCTGGAGCTGACGGAGACGCTGCGGGAGAAAAATAAAAGAGGCTCCCTCCTGTGGGTGCTGGATAAGACAAAAACTGCCATGGGAGCCAGGATGCTGCGCTCCTTCCTGGAGCAGCCCCTGGTCAAGAAGGCGGAGATGGAGGAGCGCCTGGACGCGGTGGAGGCCTTCTGCAGGGACCCGCTTTCCCGCGATGAGATCCGGGAGTATCTGAACCCGGTCTATGATATGGAGCGGCTTCTGGGAAAGGTGAGCTACAAGACGGCCAATCCCCGGGATCTGATCGCCTTCCGAAGCTCCATGGAGATGCTTCCGCCCATCAAGACCGTGCTGAGAAATCTTCCCGGCGCGGCCAACCAGAGGATCGAAGAGGAGATCGACGGGCTGGAGGATCTGTGCGGGCTGATCCGAAGCTCCATCGAGGATGAACCTCCTGTTTCCATCCGGGAGGGCGGCATGATCCGGGAGGGCTACAACGAGGATGTGGACAACCTGCGCCGGGCAAAAACGGAGGGAAAGACCTGGCTTGCCGAGCTGGAAAATACGGAGCGGGAGCGCACGGGGATCAAGAATCTGAAGATCAAATACAACCGGGTATTCGGCTACTATTTTGAGGTGACAAAATCCTATCTGGACCTGGTTCCGGCGGATTACAGCAGAAAGCAGACGCTGACCAACGCGGAGCGCTTTACCATGCCCCGGCTGAAGGAGCTGGAGGATACCATCCTGAATGCGGAGGACAAGCTCTGCAGCCTGGAATACGACCTGTTCTGTGAGATCCGGGACCGGATCGCCTCTCAGGTGGAGCGCATCCAGACCACGGCCAAGGCCATTGCCAGACTGGATGTGTTCTGCTCCCTTTCCCTGACGGCGGAGCAGAATCATTATGTCAGGCCTGCACTGAATGAAAAGGGCCTCATCAATATCCGGGACGGACGTCATCCCGTGGTGGAAAAGATGATCGACCACGACATGTTCATTCCCAACGATACGTATCTGGACAATCATTCCCACCAGATCGCCGTGATCACGGGCCCGAACATGGCCGGAAAATCCACCTACATGCGTCAGACCGCTCTGATCGTGCTGATGGCGCAGATCGGAAGCTTCGTTCCCGCACGAAAGGCGGATATCGGCGTGGTGGACCGGATCTTCACCAGAGTGGGCGCTTCGGACGACCTGGCAAGCGGCCAGAGTACCTTCATGGTGGAGATGAGCGAGGTTGCCAATATTCTGAGAAACGCCACAAAGAACAGCCTGCTGATCCTGGACGAGATCGGGCGCGGAACCTCCACCTTTGACGGGCTTGCCATCGCCTGGGCGGTGATCGAGCACATCAGCAGCCGGAAGCTCCTGGGCGCGAAAACTCTGTTCGCCACCCATTACCACGAGCTGACGGAGCTGGAAGGCAAGATGAGCAACGTGAATAACTACTGCATTGCCGTCAAGGAGAAGGGAGACGATATCGTTTTCCTGAGAAAGATCGTCAAGGGCGGTGCGGATAAGAGCTACGGCATTCAGGTGGCCAGGCTGGCCGGCGTTCCGGATATGGTCATCGACCGGGCCAAGGAGATCGTGGAGCAGCTTTCCGACAACGACATCACCGAAAAGGTGCAGAGCATTTCCGTCGCGGAGAGCGCTGCAGCGCCTTCCAGAAAGAAAGAGCACTACGATGAGGTGGATCTGGAGCAGATCTCCCTGTTCGATACGGTGACGGACGCGGATGTGCTGGAAGAGCTGAAAAACGTGGAGGTCAGCACCATGACGCCCCTGGACGCCCTGAACACCCTGTACCGGCTGCAGAATAAGCTGAAGAACCGGTGGTAAGCACGAAAAGTACATCTAAGTCAGCAAAGGACGCTGACGTAGATGTACTACATTTCGTGCCGAAGAATTTCTAAGCCGGCAAAAGACGCCGGCTAAGAAATTCTACGGGCTGTTTCAGCCCTTTCCCGTGCCGAAGAATGGCTCCGCTTCAGGAGAGCCTGAAACGGAGCCATTCTTCCGGGGTGTTGGCTGCGGGGAGAGAGCCTGAAGGGGAAGCGTTCTTCCCAGAGTATTGGCGGCGGGATGGAAGGAGATTGCTATGGCAGAGATCAGGCTGCTGGACAGCAGCACGATAGATAAGATCGCGGCGGGCGAGGTGGTGGAGCGGCCTGCCAGCGTGGTGAAGGAACTGGTGGAAAACGCCATGGACGCGGGAGCGGACGCTGTAACGGTGGAGATCCGGGACGGCGGCTGCTCCTTTATCCGGGTGACGGACAACGGGGACGGCATTGAGAAGGAGCAGATCCGGAAAGCCTTTTTCCGGCACGCCACCAGCAAGATCAGCACGGCGGAGGACCTGTATCACCTGCACAGCCTGGGCTTCCGCGGCGAGGCGCTTTCCAGCATCGCCGCGGTTTCCCTGGTGGAGCTGATTACCAAAACCAGGGATTCCCTTACCGGTATCCATTACCGGCTGGAGGGCGGAGAAGAAAAGGAGTTTTCTGAGATCGGCGCGCCGGAGGGTACGACCATGATCGCCAGGGAGCTTTTTTTCAATACGCCCGTCCGGAAAAAATTTCTGAAGACTCCGGCGACGGAAGGCAGTTATGTGTCCGATCTGATGGAGCATATGGCATTGTCCAGACCCGACGTGGCCTTTCAGTTCCTGATCAATGGAAACGTGCGTTTCCATACCTCTGGAAACGGAGATCTTCGGGAGATCATCTACCGTATTTACGGAAGAGAGATCGCCGGACAGCTTCTGCCCTTTCATGTGCAGACAGAGGGGCTGTCCATCGACGGCTTCCTTGGAAGCCCGTCCGTGGTGCGCTCCAACCGGAATTTTGAGTTTTTCTTTGTAAACGGAAGATACATCCGCAGCCCGCTTCTGTCCAAGGGACTGGAGGCAGGCTATCGGGCATATCTGATGCAGCATAAATTCCCCTTTGCCCTGCTGCATCTGACCTCCGATCCGGAAAACATCGATGTGAACGTGCATCCTTCCAAGATGGAGGTACGTTTTAACGATCAGCCCGGGATCTACGCTTTTCTGGAGGAGCAGGTAAGATCTGCCCTGCGTCAGCGGGAAATGATCCCGGATGTGAAGCTGGACGGGAAGCCGGGCGGGCCTGCGGGAAAGCCGAAGGCGGCAGAAAGCGCAGGGCCTTCTCCCATGCCGCCCGTAGCGGAGCGGGAAACGGCCGCCGGGGGAGCAAAAAGAGAAGAGAAAGACAGAGCGGCAAAACCGCCGGAGGCTGAGGCGGCACAAAAGGCAGAAAGCATGCGGCCGGCCGAAGGGCGGCCGGATGAAGAACAGCCAGCCGCAGGGCAGGCGGCCGCGGCGGAAGCGGAAAAGGCGGCTGTCGGACAGAAACAGCCGGAAGCAAAACCGGAAAGCCGGACAGAAGGCATCGGACGGCCGGAAATGCCGCCGGGACAGACCCCGGCCAAAAGCCGCCGTCAGGCTCCTCAGCCATTTGAGGCCGTCCGCCTTTCCCGCATGCTGAAGGAGGAGGAAGGGCAGTATCAGGTCAGCGAAGCAAAACAGCTGGAGCTGTTTGACGGGAAGCTGTTAAGCGAAGAGGCGGCGAAGGATTACCGGATCATCGGGCAGGTTTTCGATACCTACTGGCTGGTCCAGTATGATGACCGTCTTCTCATCATCGATCAGCACGCGGCTCATGAAAAGGTGAAGTATGAGGCGCTGATGAAAAAACTGAAGGAAGGAAAAGCGGACAGCCAGAATCTGGCGCCTCCGCTCATCCTGAACCTGTCTGCCCTGGAAGCGCGTACGCTGAAGGAGTATGGAGAATATTTTGCAGGAATGGGTTTTGAGATCGAAGACTTCGGAGGAAATGCCGCGGCGGTGCGCGCGGTCCCCTGCGATCTGTACGGTCACTGCGAAAAGGATTTCCTGCTGGAGATCCTGGATGAACTGGAGGAGGAGCCGCCCAGGGGGACGCCCGCCGTCATCGCGCAGAAGCTGGCATCGATGGCCTGCAAGGCGGCAGTGAAGGGAAACATGCGGCTTTCCGAAAAGGAAATGAAGGCGCTGCTGGATCAGCTTCTCAGCCTGGAAAATCCTTATCACTGCCCGCATGGAAGGCCGACCATCATCACCATGAGCAGATATGAACTGGAAAAGAAATTTAAGAGGATCATCTGAATGAATCAGGAAGCAGTCAAAACGCCGCTCATTATCCTGACCGGCCCGACGGCGGTGGGGAAAACGGCGCTGTCCGTAAAACTGGCAAAAAGAGCGGGCGGGGAGATCATCTCCGCCGATTCCATGCAGGTTTACCGGCATATGGATATCGGTTCAGCCAAGATCCGTCCGGATGAAATGCAGGGCGTTCCCCATCACCTGATCGATGTGCTCGAGCCGTGGGAGGAATTCAACGTCACTGTTTTTCAGAAGATGGCGAAGAAAGCGATCGGGGAGATCCGAAGCAGGGGCCGCATTCCCATTCTGGCCGGAGGAACGGGATTTTATATCCAGGCCGTGCTGTATGACATAGATTTTACGGAAAATGCGGAAGAGTCCTCCGTCAGGGAGGCGCTGGAGCGTACGGCAAGGGAGAAGGGAGCAGAATATCTGCATCAGATGCTGAAAGAAGCGGATCCGGAGTCTGCCGCCCAGATCCATGCGAACAACATCAAGCGGACGGTACGCGCTCTGGAATATTTTATGCAGACCGGACAGAAGATCTCCGAGCACAACGAGAGGGAACGCAGCCGCCCGAGTCCTTATAATGCCTGCTATTTTGTGCTGAACGACAGGCGGGAGACCGTTTATGAAAGGATCGACCGCAGGGTGGATCAGATGCTGGCGGACGGGCTGATAAAGGAAGTGCGTACGCTGAAGGAAATGGGCTGCACCAGGGATATGATATCCATGCAGGGGCTTGGCTACAAGGAGATCCTGGGATATCTGGACGGGGAATACGATCTGGACCGTGCGGTCTATCTGATCAAACGGGATACCAGGCATTTCGCCAAGAGACAGCTGACATGGTTTCGCAGGGAGAGGGACGTGATCTGGCTGAACCGGCAGGAATTCGCCTCGGAAGGGGAGATCCTGTCCCGGATGCTGAAAGTGTGCGAAGAGAAGGAAATATCAGCGGGACTGCCGGCGCTGCAGAATACGAAAGAAAGGAACGGTTTGTCATGAATACGGAAAGAAAAGAGGCTTCCATTACGGATTTTTACCGCACCATGGGAATCTCCGAACAGGTCTGTGCCTTCGGGGAAAGCGTGCTTGCCTCTCTGGAGGAACGGTTTAAAGGGATCGATGAAACGGCGGAATACAATCAGATGAAGGTGCTCAAGGCCATGCAGGACAATCGGGTGAGCGAGGCCTGCCTGCTCGGGACCACGGGCTACGGCTACAATGATCTGGGAAGGGATACGCTGGAGGCGGTCTACGCGTCCGTTTTTCATACGGAGGACGCGCTGGTGCGCCCGCAGATCACCTGCGGCACCCATGCGCTTGCGCTCGCGCTGATGTCGAATCTCCGCCCCGGGGACGAGCTGCTTTCCCCGGTTGGAAAGCCCTATGATACGCTGGAGGAGGTGATCGGCATCCGGGAAAGCAGAGGCTCCCTGAAGGAGTACGGCGTCAGCTACCGCCAGG
>CALWGL010000114.1 GCA_944380025.1 uncultured Lachnospiraceae bacterium | reverse complement strand
AACCTCCGTCATAAGAATATTGAATTTCCGGGACACGCGCATGCGGATCTGTATGATGTGGCGACCATTTCGGGCGCGGTGACCAGGTATATCCTTTCGCTGGGAATTGAAGTACATACCAGGGCCAGGGTAACGAAGCTGGAAAAGGACGGCGGACGGATCATAAGCGTTGCGGACGCGGACGGAAATGTTTATGAGGGCGATGTTTTCCTTGATACGACAGGAACGGCAGGGCCGATGAATAACTGCGCGAAGTACGGAAACGGCTGCGCCATGTGCGTGCTCCGGTGTCCCAGCTTCGGAGGCCGCGTGTCCGTGACGGGACTGGCCGGAGTGGAGGAGATGCAGGGGAAGAAGGCAGACGGAAGCATCGGCTCCATGAGCGGCTCCTGCAAGCTGCTGAAGGAATCGCTTGCGCCGGAGATCGTGGAGGAACTGGATGAGAAGGGCGTTGTGGTCTATCCGATCCCGAAGGAGCTGAGAGAAGACCACCTGAGCCTGAAGTGCTGTCAGCAGTATGCGCTTCCGCAGTTCCGGGACAACATCGTTCTGCTGGATACCGGCCATGCGAAGCTGATGACGCCTTTTTACCATCTGGAGACGCTTCACCAGATCCCCGGATTTGAAAACGCGCGCTATGAGGATCCGTATGCGGGCGGAAAGGGCAATTCCATGCGGTATTTCGCCATGGCGCCCAGAAACAACGCGCTGAAGGTGGAAGGCGTTGAGAATCTGTTCTGCGCCGGAGAGAAGGCGGGACTTCTGGTGGGCCATACGGAAGCGATCGTGACGGGCGTTCTGGCAGGATACAATGCGGTTCAATACGCGGAAGGAAAGGAAACCCTGACGCTTCCGGAAAGCACCCTGATCGGAGATGCCATCGCTTATGTGAAGAAGGAAATGGAGACGGAAGAGGGACGCTCCCGCAAATATACCTTCTCCGGTTCCGTCTACTTTGAAAGAATGAAAGAGATTGGCCGCTACAGCACGGATACGGCCGAGATCCGCAGCTGGGTGGAGCAGGCGGGCATGCTTGGCGTTTTCGACGCAGAGGACTGATTCACGAACGGCGTCCGGCGGCTTTTCTCAAGCCGCCGGACACAGAAGGCTTGCAGCAGAAAGGATCTGTATGGGAAAATACGGCGGAAACACACCGATCAATATCATCACCATCAGCCGTCAGTACGGCGCGGGCGGCGGAGAACTTGGGCATATCCTTTCCAAACGGCTTGGGATCCCTCTGTATAATCATCAGATCCTGTCTGAGATATCTAGGGGCACGGGGATCCGCGAGAACATCCTGCGGGCGGCAGACGAGAGCATGAACGATTTTCAGGCAAACCGTCTGATGGAGTTCCTGCCGGCAAAGGAGCGCAGCGCTCTGGAGGCGGATACGGTTTTCTGTCAGAAGACTCTGTATTCGATCCAGGAAAACACCATCCGCCAACTTGCGGAAAAAGGGGCCTGCGTCTTCGTGGGGCGTCTGGCTGATTTCGCGCTGCGGGACAGGGACGATGTGATGTCCGTTTTTCTTTATGCGCCCAAAGAATGGCGTACGGAGCGGATGATGCGGATGGAGAGCCTGTCTTATGAGGAGGCGGCAAGGAAACTGCGCAGAACGGACAGAGAAAGACGCAGCTACTGCAAATATTATACGGGCAGAGACTGGAATGACTGCGGCAGATACAGCTGCATGTTCAACAGTGCGTTCATGGGCCTGGAAACCATAGCGGAGATCATCTGCAGGAGGATGGAAAAAGCGCGTGACGGGATCCGGCGGGATGAAGGATGATGGCAGACGTGCAGAAAGAAAATAAAAAAGGAAGATTCAGAAGTCTCCGACGGCTTCCCTGGGGACTTCTGATTTTTTGTCTGACGCTTTCCGGCTGCCGGCTTCCTTTCCCGTCAGAAGAGGCGGAACGCAGTTTTTTTTCCATGAATACGCTGATGACCTTCACCGCATACGGAGAAAACGCGCAGGAAGCGCTGGACGAAGCGGCGGCACAGGTGGCCTGGGCGGACGGATCATGGTCCGTGACAGACGAAAGCAGCGAGATCTGGCAGGCAAACCACAGCGGCGGAAAAGCGGTGACGGTCAGCGGGAAAACGGCCCGGATGATAGCCTTCTGCCTGAAGATGGCAGAGGAAACAGACGGCGCTTTGGATCCCACCCTCTATCCGGTGCTGAAGGCCTGGGGATTCACCACGGATACAAAGCGGGTGCCATCTCCGGAAGAGATCGGCGGGCTTCTGGAACGGACCGGTTATGAGAAGATCCGCCTGGAAGGAGAGCTTCTTACGGTGCCGGAAGGGATGGAGCTGGATTTCGGCGCTGTGGGAAAGGGCTTTGCCGGAGATCTTGCAGCGCAGGCTCTCCGGGAAAAGGGGATCGAAAGCGCTGTGCTCAGCCTTGGCGGCAATATACAGACGGTGGGAAGCCGGCCGGACGGGACCGACTGGCGCATCGGTCTCAGAAGTCCCTGGGAGGACGGCAGGCTTGGCGTGCTCCGGGTCAGCGACTGTGCTGTGGTCACCTCCGGAGGCTATGAAAATTATTTTGAGGATGAGGCAGGCAATGTGTACTGGCATATCCTGGATCCGAAGACCGGATATCCGGCGGATACGGGCCTTGCGTCCGTTACGGTCATCTGTCCGGAAGGCAGACTGGGAGACGCGCTCTCCACAGCGCTCTTCGTGATGGGACCGCAGAAGGCTGAGGAATACTGGAGAGCGGCCGGAAATTTTGAAATGATCCTGGTCACGCAGGATGGAAGGATTCTGATCACGGAGAAAGCCGCGGAACGTTTTGTCCTGGATGCGGGACGGGAAGAACAGATCACGGTACTGTATGAAGGACCGGAGCGGTCGGCCGGGAAAGGGAGGATTTGATCTTATGCGATATTATCTTGCCCCCATGGAAGGGGTCACCGGATGGATCTACCGACGGGTCCAGCACGAGTGCTTTCCGGCTTTTGACAAATATTTTACCCCCTTTCTGGTTCCCAGACAGAAGAAGGTGTTCAGCGCAAAGGAGATCCGGGATATCCTTCCGGAGAACAACGAAGGGATGGCTCTTGTCCCTCAGCTCCTGACCTGCCGCGCGGAGGATTTCATCCGCGGCGCCCGGATGCTCGCCGGTTACGGATATCGGGAGATCAACCTGAATCTGGGCTGTCCTTCCGGGACGGTGGTCTCCGGAGGGAGGGGCGCAGGCTTTTTGGGCAGGCCGAAGCTTCTGAAGGAGTTCCTGGACGAGGTGTTTTCCGCCTTTCCCGAACCGGCAGAAAAGGAAGGCGGGATGGATATCTCAGTAAAGACGAGGCTCGGAATGGAGGATGCGGAGGAATTTGTTCCGCTCATGGAGCTGTACCGGCAGTATCCTCTGAAGGAACTGATCATCCATCCGCGGGTGAGGGAGGATTATTATGGAAACCGTCCGGACTGGGACGCATTCGGGAAGGCGCTTTCCGGTACGCCCTTTCCGGTGGTATATAACGGAGATCTGTTCACGGTTTCGGATCTGACACGCTTCCGGAAACGGTTTCCGGGAGTGGATGCGGTGATGCTGGGCAGGGGCGCTGCGGCGGATCCTTCCCTGCTCAGGCAGATGCGGGGCGGAGAGGCGCTTTCGGCGGAAGAGCTGCAGCATTTCCTGGACCGGCTTGCCGAAGCGTATGCAGAGGTGCTGTCCGGGGAGCGGGACGTGCTTTTCAAGCTGAAGGAACTGTGGTCCTACCTGGGATGGCTCTTCCCGGAAAATCAGGCGGAACTGAAGCGGATCCGGAAGACGCAGCATCTGTCCGAATACCGGGCCGCAGTGAGGAATCTGTTCCGGATCGATAATGGAGGAATGAAATGCTGACAGCGGCGGTCCTGCTTCTGATCTTTCTGTGGTTTTACCGGAAAAAGAGTAGCTATAATCCCTATGATGTGAGATACAGTCACAGCTCCTACTACGACTGTACCTTTTCCGGTCCGGAAAAATGTACGGACCGGATCAGCGGCGTCATCCGCCTGACGGCCGGCTGCGGCCGGCTGATCCCGGCGGAGCTTCTGTCCGTACAGCAGGGACAGAAGGGGGCAGACCTGCTCTTCGTCCATGAGTCCGGCATCTATGCGTTTACCTCGGCGGATCTGGCAGGGGCCATTTCCGGGAATCCCTCCGGCCGCTACTGGATCCAGTCCTTCCGGGACCGGTTTCCGGCCTGCCGGAATTATCTGTACAGCCCTTTTCTGGTCAATAAGAGGAGTCTGGATCTGGTCCAGTGGGAATGCAGGGATATGCCCGCCATTCCCTGCTATTCCATCGCCGTGTTCGGCCCGAAGGGGATCCTTCTGACATCCGGCAGCCTGGGAGAGAACCGCTGGGCGGTAACGCTGGCGGAGCTGCCGCTGCTGATGGCGGATATCACGCGCCGCAGCCGGCGCTTCCTGAAGCCGGAGCAGGTGGAGATGATCCGGGAAAGGCTGGCAGGACGGGAGCAGAACGGTCTTTAAACGGCATTCGGGAGAAAAAGTCGGAAAACCTCTTTGCAGATCGTGTCAGAAAAGGTATAATTGCCTGGTACGGCAGTCGTTTTCTGTAAGAATGCCGGTTTTGGTTGGAGGAGATATGACGAACGATATTATCATCAAGAGCAGCAGATATGGCGTAAATCTGATCCTGAATGACAAAATTCCGTTTCCTGAGCTGGTAAAGCAGGTAGGAGAGAAATTTAAGGGGACGGAAAAGTTTTTCGGAAATGCGAAGATGGCGGTCTCCTTTGAGGGCAGGCAGCTTTCGGAGCAGGAGGAGAAGGAGCTGATCGGCGCCATCACGGAAAATTCCTCCATTCAGATCGTCTGCATCATGAATCATGATCCGCAGATGGAGGAGGCGATGCGTCAGCGTGTGGAGCAGGCGCTTTCAGAGGACAGGCGCGGTTTCCGGAAAGCTGCGGGAAAGGCGGACAGCGCGGCGGCACGGGAGCAGGCCGGGCCGGAGTCGGATTTTTATAAGGGAAATCTGCGCTCCGGGCAGGTCCTGGAAAGCGCGTCCAATGTGACGCTGATCGGGGATGTGAACCCGGGAGCGCGGATCGTGTCTCAGGGGAACATTGTGGTCCTCGGATCCCTGCGGGGCAATGCCTGGGCCGGAGCGGGCGGAGATGACAGATGCTTTATCTTTGCCCTGGACATGAAGCCGATCCAGCTTCAGATCGGCGATTATATCGCCAAGAGCCCGGACCGGGAAAAGGAAAGAAAGAAGCTTTTCGGCAGAAGCAGAGGCGAAGAGGCGGATATGCCCCGGGTCGCCCTGGTCCGTGAGGGAAACATCTGCATTGAGCCCATGACAAAAGGATGTCTGGATCAGATCTGAGAAAGTAAGAAGAACAGCAGGAGGAATCGGAGAAATGAGTGAAGTAATCGTAATTACATCGGGAAAGGGCGGCGTGGGAAAAACCACCACCACGGCGAACGTGGGATGCGGCCTGGCGATGCTGAATAAAAAGGTGGTCATGATCGATACGGACATCGGACTGAGGAACCTTGACGTGGTGCTTGGCCTGGAGAACCGGATCGTCTACAACCTGGTGGACGTGGTGGAAGGGAAATGCCGTCTGAAGCAGGCGATGATCAAGCATAAAAAGTTCCCGGAACTGTGCCTGATCCCGTCCGCTCAGACGCGGGACAAGGACGCGGTGACGCCGGAACAGATGAAGGAGCTGGTGGACGAACTCCGCCAGGAATTCGACTATATCCTTCTGGACTGCCCGGCCGGGATCGAGCAGGGATTCAAGAATGCCATCGCCGGGGCGGACCGGGCGCTGGTGGTGACTACGCCGGAGGTATCCGCCATCCGTGACGCGGACAGGATCGTAGGCCTTCTGGAAGCCAACGAGATGCAGAAGATCGATCTGATCATCAACCGTATCCGCATGGACATGGTGAAGCGGGGAGAGATGCTGAAGGTGGAGGATGTGTGCGATATCCTGTCTGTCCCTCTGATCGGAGTGATCCCGGACGATGAACAGATCGTCGTTTCCACCAATACCGGAGAACCTCTCGTAGGAGGAAGCTCTCCGGCGGGAAAAGCATATGCGAATATCTGTCACAGGTTGATCGGAGAAGAGGTCCCCTTCATGGACCTGGATGCCAGAAAAGGCATGCTGAGCGTGATCAGAGGACTGTTCGGAAAGAACTAAAGGGGGGAGAGAAGTTATGGGACTTCTGGATTTTTTTAACAGGAAAAGCTCCAGCGAGGTGGCCAAGGACCGTCTGAAGCTGCTTCTGGTGTCTGACCGGGTCAGCTGTTCACCGGAAGTGATGGAAATGATCAAGAACGATATCATTGAAGTGATCTCCAGATATATGGATATCGACGCGCAGGGGCTGGATATCCAGATCTCGGAATCCGATAAGGAGGCGGACGGCGGCGCTACGGGCCCGGTGCTGTTTGCCAATATCCCGATCAGAGAGGTAAGGCACAACGCTGGAAAGAACCGGAAAAAGCGGGGATAGGGAAGGAAACCGGCCCGCGCCCGGTCTTTGAGAAAATGCAGGCGTACGTTTCCGCTTTCAGGCGGACGGTACGCCTGCTGTCGTTTCAGACGGCAGAAATTCGGGCGGCGGAAATTCAGACGGCAGAAATCTGAGGGCAGGAGGGAGCGCAAGGCAGTGGCGGAACAGAGAAACGTATTTGATGGAGTCCTGGAATTTCAGGGAAGCTGGAGAAGCTATCAGAAAAGGATCCTGGATGAGGCTAAGACCTGCCTTCAGGACGGAAAGATCCATATCGTGGCCGCGCCGGGCGCGGGGAAGACCACCCTCGGCATCGAACTGATCCGCCGGACGGGAAAGCCCTGTCTGATCCTATCTCCCAGACTGGTGATCCGGCAGCAGTGGCTGGAACGGGCGGAAAACGCCTTTATGAAAACGCCCGCATCCGGCGGCGCTTCCGTTGGAAAGCCCTGCCTTTCCAACGACATCCGCAGGCCCGGGCTGATCACCTCGCTGACCTATCAGACGCTGTTTGCCGCGATGAATGAAACGGAGGAGACGGAGGAGGACGGGGACGGCGCATACCGGGAAACGATGGATTTCCGCGGCTTTTCCTTCGTGGAAAAGGTGAAGGAGGCCGGGATCGGAACCATCTGTCTGGATGAGTGCCACCATCTGAAAAACGAATGGTGGAAGGCGCTGGAGGCCTTCCTTTTGCAGATGGAGGGCGCTGTTGTGATCTCCCTTACCGCCACGCCGCCCTATGATTCCACGCCCGCGCAGTGGGACCGCTATATCGGCATGTGCGGCCCCATCGACGCGGAGATCACCATTCCGGAGCTGGTGAAGGAGGGAAGTCTCTGCCCCCATCAGGATTATGTCTGGCTCAGCTATCCGGACCGGGAGGAGGAAAAAAAGATCAGGGAGTTCCGGCTGGAGGCGGATCAGATGTTTCAGAGCCTTCTGGAGGACGAAACGCTGCGGGCGGCCGCGGCTTCTCATCGGGGGCTTTCCGACTGTGAGAAAAATGCGGACCGCATGCTGGAGGATCCGGCCTACCTGTCGGCCCTGCTGATCTACTGTCAGGCGGCGGGAATCCCTTTTTCCGGGAAATGGCTCCGGCTGCTTACGGTAAAGAAACTCCCGGAGCCGTCAGAGATGTGGATGGAAAGATTTCTGCAGGGCTTTCTGTTTGATGATGCGGAAAGCTTTTCCTGCCCGGAGGAATACCGGAAGGAGCTGATCCGGCGCCTGAAGGCGGCGGGCCTTCTGGAAAAGAAAAGGGTCTGTTTTCTCTCCAATGACAGGATCGAAAAAATGCTCATCAACAGCCGGGGAAAGCTGGAGAGCATCCGGCAGATCGCGGAACTGGAAGAGCAGTCCATGAAGGAGCGCCTGCGGCTTCTGATCCTGACGGATTATATCCGCCCCGAATACCGGAGCGCCGTGGGTGATCCCGCAAAGGAGCTGAAGGCCATCGGCGTGCTTCCCATTTTCGAGCTGCTGCGAAGGCAGGAAGGGGACCGGCGGCTCGGCATCCTGTGCGGAAGCCTGATCGTGCTCCCGCAGGATGCGCTGGAAGCCTTTGCAAAAGAGGCCGGAATGGATCCGGAGGCGTTTGCTGCCTCCTGCCGGCCGCTTACGGACCCGGAGGGCAGGGAAACAGGATATGCGGAAACAGACCCTCAGGGAAGGCTGTCTCTGTATACGCGGACGATGACCGCGCTTTTTGAGGCGGGGAGGATCCGGATCCTGGTGGGAACGAAATCTCTGCTGGGAGAAGGGTGGGACGCGCCCTGCGTCAATGCCCTGATCCTGGCAAGCTATGTGGGATCCTATGTGCTGGGAAATCAGATGCGCGGGCGGGCGGTCCGTATTTATGAGAAGGATCCAGAAAAGGTGAGCAATATCTGGCATCTGGTCTGCCTGTCCAGCCCGGAGGAGATCCGGGAGAAGCGGCGGGAGGGCGTTTTGGATCCGGAGCTTTCGGAGGATTTTCACACGCTGGAACGGAGGATGGAGGGGATCCTCGGCCTTTCCTATGACGGAACCGTGATCGAAAACGGCCTGGAACGGCTGAGCGTCCTCAGACGTCCCTACGACAGAAGGCATGCGGCGGAAATGAACGGGGAGACGGCCCTTCGCAGCGAAGACAGGGAAGCGGTGGCGAGGCAGTGGAGGACGGCGGTGAGCCTGTATGAGCGGATGGAAACGGCGGATCAGTGCGCTGCCTCCAAAAGAGCGCTTCGCCCCGGCATGCTCTTCATCAACGCGCTGACGATGCAGCTTTTTCTGATCGCGCTGGAGGTGCTGAACGTGCTGGAATATATTTCTCCCGCCTCTCTGCACGGGAACGCGCTGCTCTTTTATTTCGGGACAGCCCTGTTCGCCGTGGGAACCCTGCTTTTCGGAGGCAGGCTGATCCGGCATCTCACGCCCCAGCGGCATTATGCCGCCATCGGAAAAGGGCTTCTCGCCTTCCTGAAGCAGGAGGGCGAGATCACCTCGGAATGCGCGGTGAAGACGGAGGAAGCGGACGGGATCTTTGCCGCCTGGCTGAAGGGCGGGACGGACCGGGAAAAGGCCGTGTTCGCCGACGCGCTCTCCCAGATGCTTGCGCCTGTGGACAACCAGCGCTATCTGCTCTGTCAGGGGAAGGGCGCGTTCCCCAGGCACTATTACTGTGTTCCGCAGCTTTTTGCCGGAACGAAGGAAAGGGCTGAAAGCTTCCGGAAGGGCATGGAAGCCTGCATCGGACATTACCGCCTGGTCTATACCAGAAGCCCGGAGGGCAGAAAGCTCCTTCTGAGAGGGCGCGCACGGGCCTTCGCCAGCCGGAATGAAAGGCGGCTCGACCGGAAGAAGCGGGTGAAGAGCGCCCTGGAATGAGCTGCTGTTTCCTGGTTACTGTTCAGCCAGGTCTGCGCATCTACTGCGCAGACCGTACGAAAACGTACAGGAAGGAAGCATCCGGCCCATC
>CALWGL010000113.1 GCA_944380025.1 uncultured Lachnospiraceae bacterium | reverse complement strand
AGATTCCCGCGATTGACAACGGACAGGGCGGAGCATATAATTTTTCGTGGTGAGAATCATTATCAATAACCCATGAGAAAGGCAGAAGCATGACACTTTACGAAGGAAAAACCGGACGGAAGTACCGGGTGGAAAGCATGGAGACCGGGGAAGAGGTTACGAGACGCCTGCAGGCTCTTGGCCTGATCGAGGGGACGCCTCTGACCCTTCTGAACCGTAAGAAAAAGGGCGCGCTGATCCTGTATGTGCGGGGGACAAGGCTTGCGCTTGGGAAGGATATCTCCTCCCATATTCTGGTAAAGGAGGAGCTGGCGGAATGAAAGCGGACAATCATATTCATGTGGCGTTTGTGGGCAATCCCAACTGCGGAAAGACCACGCTGTTCAACGCGGTCACGGGTTCAAAGCTGAAGGTGGCCAACTGGCCCGGCGTAACCGTGGAAAAATACGAAGGAAACATCACCTATGAGGGGTATGATCTGAAGCTGGTGGATACGCCTGGCATCTATTCCCTCACCTGCTATACCATCGAGGAGATGGTGACCAGAAAATGTGTGCTGGATGATGACATCGAGGCGATCGTCAATGTGGTGGACGCTTCCAGCCTGGAGCGGAATCTGTATCTGACGCTTCAGCTTCTGGAGCTGGGAAAGCCGGTCATCCTTGCTCTCAATATGATGGACATCGTGAAGGAGCGGGGCATGGAGATCGACCTGCACCGTCTGCCGGAGATGCTGGGCGACATTCCGGTCGTGCCGGTTTCCGCCGCAAAGCGGACGGGGCTGGATATTCTGATGCATGCCGTGGTGCATCACTATGAGGAAGGGCCGAAGCGCGACATCCTGAACTACGGAGAAGAGCTGGAGGCGAAGCTTTCCGTGCTGGAGGAGCGGATGAAGGACAGCTATCCGAACCATTCCTCCGTCCGCTGGCATGCCATCAAGCTGCTGGAAAACGACCCCGAGGTGAAGAAGGATCATCCCATCGAGCTGAAGGGCGTGGCGGACCGCAGCTATGAGAAGGAGATCACGGAGAAAAAATATGAATATATCGAGACGGTGATCGACGAGATCCTGTTCTACAAAGCGAAAAAAGCGGCGGGAACGGACAGGATCGACCGGGTGCTCACCCATCCGGTCTGGGGCGTTCCGGTGTTCCTGTGCATCATGGCGCTGGTGTTCTTTTTGACCTTTGCCGTCGGCGATTTCCTGAAGGGCGGCCTGGAATACGCCCTTGCCATCGTTTCCGATCTGATGCGCGCGGGACTTACCGCGATTCATACGGCGGACTGGATGATTTCTCTGGTGGTAGACGGTGTTGTGGCCGGAGTGGGAGGCATCCTGACCTTCATCCCCAATATTTTCATCCTGTTCCTGGCGCTGGCCATTCTGGAGGACAGCGGATATATGGCAAGAGTGGCCTATGTGATGGACGGGATCATGGGGCGCGTGGGTCTGTCCGGAAAGGCGTTCCTTCCCATGATCCTGGGATTCGGCTGTACGGTTCCCGCCATCATGGCGACCCGGGCGCTGGAAAGCGAGCATGACAGAAGGCGGACCATGATCGTGACGCCCTTCATGTCCTGCTCGGCGAGACTCCCGATCTATGTGCTGTTTTCGGAAATGTTTTTCCCGAACTGTTCCATGCTTGTGGCCTTTTCCATGTATGTGATCGGCATGGTCACGGCGATTCTTGTTGCGCTCATCGAGAACCGGCTGGAGAAGGGGAAGGAGAACCAGTCCCTTCTCATCGAGCTTCCGGAGTATAAAAGGCCCAACGCAAGGACCATCCGAACCTATGTGTGGAATAAGCTGAAGGACTACCTGACAAAGGCGGGGACCACCATTTTCTTCGCTTCCATCGTGATCTGGTTTGTCCTGAATTTCGGCATGCGGGGAATGGTGACGGACCCTTCCGAAAGCTTTGGTGCGGCCATCGGCCGTTTCCTGGTTCCCGTGCTCGCTCCGGCGGGACTGGGCCTGTGGCAGATCGCTGTGGCGCTGATCTCCGGCATTTCCGCCAAGGAGGTGGTGGTTTCTTCCTTCTCCGTGCTGTTCGGCGTTTCCAATGTGAACTCCGCGGCGGGCATGGAAACGATCATAGAAAATATCAGGCAGTTCGATCCGTCCTTCGGAAGCCTGAACGCCTTCTGCCTGATGCTGTTCTGCCTGCTGTATGTGCCCTGCGCCGCCACCATCGGAACGATCCATAAGGAGAGCCGCTCGTGGAAATTCACCTGCGGCATGCTGGCCTTCCAGCTGATCCTTGCCTGGGCTGTGAGTGTGATCGTTTTCCAGGTGGGTTCCCTGTTCCTTGGGTGATCGTCCTGCGGCGGTGACTTCGCCTGCAGAAGAAGCCCGGCCTGAGAGAGATCTCCTGCGGCAGGGGCACCGCCCGGGCAGGGCTGAGACTGTCCGGGCGATGCCGATATTGCTCAGGAATGCGCGAGAGTGTCAGGACGATACAGATATTGCCCTGACAATGACAGACAGTGCCCGGACAGATATTGTCCGGGCACTGTCTGACGGGAAACGGCTTCCCGCATATTATTCCAGCATCACGCCCACGATCCTGCGGACTTCTCCGTCCTGCTGTACCTCAAAGAAAAAGGAGGCTTCCTCTCCGACAGCCTCCAGGGCCGCCTTCACATCCTCATCCTCCACCTGGAAGGCTGCCGGAGCGCCGTCCACCATGATCTCCACGGTGTGATTATCGGCCCAGCCGTTGAGCGTCCCTTCCAGAACGGAGACGGTAAGGGTTTCGGTTTCCGGCTCCGGGGAAACGGTTTCTGTGCTCTCTGCTTCGGTTTCAGGCTCTGCGGTTCCGGCACTTTCCGCCGCTTCAGAGGACACGGCGGCCTCCGGCTCCGGGGAAGCTGTTTCCGCGTTGCCTGCCGCGGATTCCTGCAGGGCGGCTTCTTCCGTCCCGGCCGGCGTCTGCCCGGTCAGTGTCTGCCCGGCCGGCTCCCGGGAGCAGGCGCAGAGCATGGCGGCAAGCAGGCAGGCGGTGAATGCCAGGATCCGTTTCTTTTTCATTTTCAGTTCAACTGCCATCATCATTTTCTCCTTTGTGTCTGGTTCAAATTTGTGCTTCTGACAGGATTATACCGCAAAGAGCATGCCGCTGTCATGGAAGAGAAGGAGAAGAATCTCTTAATTCTTTCTGAAGCCGGGCATGCCGTGTCAGGAAGCCGCTTTTTACAGGGCAGGAGTCCCGGAGGAATATTTTACGTTTTTTTCCTGGTCAGCATTCCTACCGTTGGATTGCCTCTCACTACGGAAAAAACTCCGGTTTCCCGGATTCTTACCGTAGGAAATTGCCTCTCACTACGGGCAGAAATCCGATTTTCTCGATTCTTACCGTAGAAAATTCCTTCTCTCTATGGGCAATGATCCGGTTTCCCCGATTCTTACCGTAGGAAAGCCACTTTCACTACGGGCAAAACACCGGTTTTCCGGATTCCTACCGTAGAACTCCCCCGAAATCTACGGGTAAAAAGCCAATTTCCCTGTTTCCGGCCGTAGAACGCCCCTGAAATCTACGGTATAAAACCGGAATTTCCTATTTTGGCCGTAGAAGGATCCTGATTCGTTATAATTCAGCCTCCGGCCATTCCAATCGCTTCGTGATGGGGCGGATACTTCCGCCCTATGCGTTTTCGTACGGTCTGCGCGGTAAATGCGCAGACCTGGCTGAGTAGTAACCCTGATTTCCGCGGATCCGCAAATCCCGATTGACAAACGCGCCCTGTTTGCTTAAACTGATGCATATATGACGCCGGCCGGGGCGAACCCGGGCGGCCCGGAAAGGAATCGATGAAAATGAAAATAAGAACACGTTTCGCACCCAGTCCCACGGGCAGAATGCACGTGGGAAATCTGCGTACCGCGCTGTATGCGTACCTGATCGCCAAGCATGAAGGCGGCGATTTTATCCTGCGCATTGAGGATACGGACCAGGAAAGATATGTGGAGGGGGCTGTGGACATCATCTACAGGACGCTTCAGAAGACGGGCCTTGTCCACGACGAGGGCCCGGACAAGGACGGAGGCGTGGGCCCCTATGTCCAGAGTGAGCGCCAGAAGCAGGGCATTTATCTGGAGTATGCCAAAAAGCTGATCGAAAAGGGCGAGGCCTATTACTGCTTTTGCGACAAGGAGCGGCTTGCCACCCTGACCCGCACCGTGGCGGGCAAGGAGATCAACGTCTATGACAAGCACTGCCTGCATCTGTCGAAGGAAGAGGTGGAAGCGAAGCTTGCGGCGGGCGTGCCCTACGTGATCCGGCAGAACAATCCCACGGAAGGGACCACCACCTTCCATGACGAGATCTACGGGGATATCACCGTGGACAATGCGGAGCTGGACGACATGATCCTGATCAAGTCCGACGGCTTTCCTACCTATAATTTTGCCAACGTGGTGGACGACCACCTGATGGGGATCACGCATGTGGTGAGAGGAAACGAGTACCTGTCCTCTTCCCCCAAGTATAACCGCCTGTATGAGGCCTTCGGCTGGGAGGTGCCCGTTTATGTGCACTGCCCGCTGATCACGGATGAGGAGCACCACAAGCTGTCCAAGCGCTGCGGCCATTCCTCCTATGAGGATCTGGTGGATCAGGGCTTCCTGACGGAGGCCATCGTGAATTTCGTCGCACTGCTCGGCTGGAGCCCGGAGAACAACCAGGAGATCATGTCCATGGACGAACTGATCCGGGAATTTGATTACCGCCATATGTCCAAGTCTCCTGCCGTGTTCGACTACACCAAGCTGAAGTGGATGAACGGCGAGTACATCAAGGCCATGGATTTTGACCGCTTCTATGAGATGGCGGAGCCTTATCTGAAGGAGGCGATCCAAAAGCCTCTGGATCTGAAAAAGATCGCTGAGATGGTAAAGACCAGGATCGAGATCTTTCCGGATATCGCCGGCCTGGTGGATTTCTTTGAAGAACTGCCGGAATATGATCCGGCCATGTATGCGCATAAGAAAATGAAGACCACGAAGGAAAGCTCTCTGGAGGTGCTTTCCGAGGTGCTTCCCCTTCTGGAGGAGCAGGAGGACTACTCCAACGACGCGCTTTACGCGCTGCTGCTTTCCTATGTGGAGAAAAAGGGCTGCAAGAACGGCTATGTGATGTGGCCCATCCGTACCGCCGTATCCGGCAGGCAGATGACCCCCGCCGGAGCCACGGAGATCATGGAGATCCTTGGAAAGGAAGAATCCCTGTCGCGGATCCGTACCGGAATTGAACTGCTGCGGGGCAGTCTGAATGGCTGATCCGCTGCCGAAAGGAACCGGCCCGGCTGCGGAAACCAACCCCGGCCAGGCGAAAGCCATCGCCCACAGGGACGGGCCCATGCTCGTCCTTGCGGGCCCCGGCTCCGGAAAGACCTACACTATCACTCAGCGGATCCGCTGTCTGATCGAAGAGGGCGGGGCGGAGCCGGAATCCATACTGGTCATCACCTTTACCAGGGCTGCCGCTGATGAAATGAAAGGCAGATTCCTGCGTCTGACGGAAGGGAAGTTCTATCCGGTGAACTTCGGTACCTTCCACGCTGTCTATTATCACATTCTGAAAAGCGCTTATCATTACCGTTCCGGTAATATTTTATCCGAACAGGAAAAAAGAGAACTGCTGAAGACTGTCATCCTTCAGACAAAAGGGCTTCCCGCCATGGAGGACGACGAGGCGGAGATGCTTCTGAATCAGATCAGCCGCTATAAAAACGACGGCTGCCCGGAGGACATTTCCAAAAGCCTGGGAGACACCTGCGCCCTGCGGCCGGAGACATTCGCGGCGGTCTACCGTGCCTACAGCCGGGAAGCGAAGGAAAGACGGAAGCTTGATTTTGACGATATGGTCCTTGACTGTCGGGAGCTTTTCCTGCAGTATCCCCGTATCCTTTCCGCCTGGCAGAAAAAGTTCCGGTATATCCTGGTGGATGAGTTCCAGGATATCAATGCCATGCAGTATGAGGTGCTGCGCATGCTGGCCCTGCCGGAGAACAATCTGTTCGTGGTGGGAGACGACGACCAGTCCATCTATGCCTTCCGCGGGGCAAGGCCGGAGCTGATGCTGGGCTTCGAAAAGGATTATCCCAAAGCGCAGCGGGTGGAGCTTTCCGTCAATTACAGGAGCACCCCGGAGATCCTCGCCTGCGCGGGAAAGCTGATCTGCGCGAATCAGAGCCGTTTCCCGAAAAAAAGCCGTGCGGCGGCGGGCCATGGGGAGGCGGTCCGTTTTCTGGGATTCCCGGACAGGCAGGCGCAGAACGAAAGGATCGCGCAGGAGCTTCTGGAAGCGGGAAAGGAAAGGGGGAAGGCTGCCGTCATTTTCCGGACCAACCGGGACGCCGGGGAGCTCGCGGAGCTTCTGATGAAAAAAAAGATCCCTTTCTGGATGAAAGAGAAGCTGAAAAGCCCCTACCGCAGTCAGACCGCGCTGGATCTGCGGGCCTATCTGGCGTTTGCCTTTGGCGGGCAGAGGCGGTCCGACTTTTTCCGCATCATGAACCGGCCGAAGCGTTATCTTTCCCGCTCCGCCGCGGATATGCCGCAGGTGGATCTGGAAAGGCTGCAGGAATATTACCGGGATAAGCCTTATATGAAGGAGATCCTGAGAAAGCTGCAGCTGGATCTGGCGCGGCTTGAGAAAATGGATCCCTACGCTGCCGTGAATTATATCCGAAGGGGGATGGGTTATGACGAATACCTCCGTCAGACCGCCCTGGAGCAGGGGAAGAGATTTCAGCAGCTGAAGGAAGAGGCGGACTGGTTCCAGCGGCAGGCAAAGGAGTTTCCTTCCCGGGAGGAGCTGGAGGAACACATTCTTTTTTATGAAAAGGAACTGGAAAACGCTGCGGCAAAGAAGCCGGGGGAGGACTGCGTCAGCCTGCTTACCATGCATGCCTCCAAGGGGCTGGAATACGACGCGGTGTATATCCCGGACTGCAACGAAGGAACGATCCCGCACAAGAAGAGCATGAAGGGAGAACAGGTGGAAGAGGAAAGGAGGATGTTTTACGTGGCGATGACACGGGCGAAAAAAAGTCTGACCCTGCTGTGGGTAGCCGGAACAAAAGAGGAACCGGGGTTCCTTTCCCGGTTCCTCAGCGACCTTGGCCTGTAGGAACAGGCGTACGCCTGTTCGGACAGTGGCTGTGAAGAGGTGCCTGACCGCTCAGGATCATTCCTCATCCGGCCCGATCAGCTCGTCAAATTCGCAGTTGTCCAGATATTCGTCGAAGGCATCCGCAACCTTCTCATATTCGGCGTCGTCTTCGATGTAGCGAAGCTCGGGTTCCTCATTGGGGTCGGCTTCATTTTCCGAATAGCCGTAGAACCAGACTTCTCCGTCCTCATTCTGTCCGGATTCGTCCAGGGGCAGAAGCACGATATAGTTTTTCCCTTCCACCTCAAGGATCGTAATGACGGCGCAGTTGACCGTGGCGCCGTCCTCCAGCTCCAGTTCCACACTCATTTCCTCTTCCGGTTCTCCGGACGGCTTCCTGTAATCGCTGCTCATGATCCATATCCTCCGCATTCTGTACAGTAGTAGACCGGAATCCGGTTTTTGCCGGCTGGCAGCCGTATCCGGTGCAGTGACAGCCCGGACCAGGCCGGGCTGATACACAGTATAGCATAAAGGAAGGGATTTGGCGATAAAAATCTGCGGCAGCCAGGGAAAAAGCGTTACAGAGCGTTACAGACAGTTCTGTCGAAGGCTGTCTGTAACGAAAAAACGGGTTTCCGCCTGCTGACCTGTTGAGTTTACGCATGTATTGTATTATAGTATATAAAATAACGTCTGCTGCGGAGACGGCGGGATCGTCGGCTCGTGCGGACAGCCGCATGACGCGGAGGAGAGGGAGGAGCAAAGAAAATGAGCGAATTTTCGGAAAGACTGTCGCAGGAGATCAGAAAAACCAATAAGCCGCTGCGCTATCTGGCAGAAGCGAGCGGGCTGCAGCTGGACTATATATCCAAGATGAGTCATGGAAAACGGATCCCAAGGGAAGAGGAAAAGCTGAAAAGCCTGCTGGATGCCATGGAATGCGTACAGCGTACCAGGGAGACTCTTCTGCGGCTTTACCGCCAGGAGAAGATGGGGAGAGTGCAGTGGGGATGCATGCAGGAGCTGATCAGGATCATGGAGCAGGATGAGGAAGAGACTGCCGCAGAGAAAAGAAAACTTCCTGCCTTTGCCGCGGAGGAAGGAGCGGTCCTGAACCGGGAGGATGTATTCCTGCTTCTGAGAGACCTGTTTGCGGACAATGCCGGGAAGAGGATGTGTATCTGGACGGCGGCGGTGAGGCAGGAGCCCATGGAGCATCTGATGCAGCTGATCCGCAGGTCCGCGGGCGGAACCGTGGAGCATCTGTTCCCCCTGTGGCAGAACCGGGAGGATGAGGATACACTGGAAAACCTGCAGCGTCTGCGGGCGGTCAGGCCGGCCATTTTTCTGGATGGGTATCATCCGCGATATTATTATCTGAAAAATGCGGGTGAGACCTCGGGAGGTCTTTTTCCGAACTGGTTTCTGGCAGAGGATATGGCTTTTGCCGTGAACGAGGCCATGGACTGCGGGATCGTGCTGAAAGAAAAACGCCAGATCGAGGTTCTGAGAACGGAATTCCAGAACAAAAGCAGGAAGGCAAAGGAGCTGGTAAGCCGATTCCGCATTTCGGAATATATGGATAAGGTAAACCGGATGATGAATACCGGCTATGTGACCAGAAATTATTATATTGAGCAGTCCCCATGCCTTCTGCACCTGGTTCCTCTGAATGTCCTGAAGGAACATCTCCTGGTGGAAGGAGAGACCCGGGAAGCGCTGCTCCGGTCGATCCAGCTGCGCACGACCCACATGCAGCAGGAGGAGATGGTGCATATTTTTTCCATGGAGGGCCTGCGTTATCTGATGGAGGAGGGAAGGATAACCGGGTATCCGGACGCTCTTTACAGGCCCATAGACATTCCCATGCGGATCTGGCTCCTGAAACGGTATTATCAGTATATGCAGAGCACGCCCCATTCCTGCGTCTGTGTCCGGGAGGACTGCATCCGGCTTCCAAGGCATATGTCGATCATTTCCAGCTCAAACGTGGAAAACGGACTCGCTTTCTGGAGCAGCACGCAGAATGGACTGATCTATTATCAGATGATGGAGGCGGGGATATCCCGAAAGCTCTACGAGCTGTGCCGGTTCCTGGAGGAAGGGAATCTGACCTGCACCTGCGAAGAAACGCTGGAACTGATCGGAAAGATCATACGGGAATACGGAGGGACACTGTAGATCATATTTCCTGTCTAATTTTTGTGCCTAATCGGAAATGCCGAAGATTCTGTGTTAAAATAGTCAAACTGACCGCGGACAGCGGACGCAGACATAAGAGGGAGAGGGATCAAAATGCAGATTTCAGAGGAGACGCCGAGAACCGGAAGGAACAGAAAGCTTCCTGTATAATTTAAATCAAGGAGTTGACCAAAGAAAATACCTCAAGTAAATTTAGATTATTACTGA
>CALWGL010000112.1 GCA_944380025.1 uncultured Lachnospiraceae bacterium | reverse complement strand
CGCCGGGGGATGTATTCGGCCGCCGCCTGGCGGTAGCGTTTTTCAAAGGCCTGCTTCTGGGGCACGGTCAGGTTTTGAGGGAAGGTCAGCATGAGGGGTGCGCTCCTTTTTTATCACGGATACAGATATTCTCCGGCAAATACAATGTAAATAACAGATACAGTATATAATGGGAAAATAAAAAGCACAATGAATTTGATTGACGGATGAAGTGAGTCAGATTATAATAAAAGTGAAAAAATGATCTTCAAATATATTACGAGGGCGAGAAATGCTGTACGAATATTTAAAAGAAAATTATGGGGAAAATGTTCCGATTTATATTGCCAGACTGAGGATCGAGGGAATGTCGGAAAACACGCTGCGCCAGCAGATTAAGCGGCTTACGGATGCCGGACTGCTGAAGCGTTATGATACCGGAATTTATTTTATTCCTCAAAAAAGTGTGTTTAAATCCGGTTCCACGCTTTCAGTGGAGCAGGTACTAAATGACAAATATATGAGAGAGGAGGGGAAAAGATGCGGATATCAGAGCGGAATCCTGTTCGCAAATGAACTGGGACTCACCACACAGCTCCCAATGCTGTACGAAATTGTAACCAATAAAGCGTCGCGGGAATATAGAGAAATAACGATTGCAAAGACCAGAGTTATTTTACGCAGACCCAGAACGGAAATCAATGAGGAAAACTTCCGGGCACTGCAGTTCCTTGACCTGATGAAGGATGTGGATCAGATTTCGGAACTGGAGGGAAAACGACTGACAGAAAGATTATTGGCCTATATGCGCGCCTGTTCGCTGTATTTTGATGATTTGGAACCATTTCTGTCTTTGTATCCGGATAAGATTTTCAAAAATTTATACGAAGGAGGTTTACTGGATGGAATACCTGCACAAAAACAGAGAACAGTTTAGAGAAGCGATAGTCCGGACCGCGGAGAATGCGGGAATTGTTGCGGAAGCAGTTGAAAAAGATTATTACGTTTCCATGATTTTGCGTGAAATGTCGGAAATCCTTCCATTTTTGGTCTTTAAGGGAGGTACATCTTTATCAAAATGTTATGGGGTAATAAAACGGTTTTCTGAAGACATCGATCTTACGACTGATATTTTGCTGTCTCAGGGACAAAAGAAAAAGATGAAATATTCTCTTGTAGATGTAGTACAGAAGCTGGGGCTGAATATTTTGAATCTGGAAGAAACGAGGAGCAGGAGAGATTACAACAGATACGAAGTAGCATATGATTCTGTTTTTTTATCGGACTTTAGATTGATCAGTTCTGTCATTTTACTGGAGACTTCCTTTACAGCGTATTCCTTCCCCACTGTCATCATGCCGGTAGAAAGCAGGATCGGCGATATGTTGAACGCGGAAGCGCCGGCACTTCTTTCCCAATATGGTCTGAACGCCTTTTGCATGAAAGTACAGGGACTTGACCGGACGCTGACGGACAAGGTATTCGCGGTGTGCGACTATTATCTGCAAAACCGGATCAAAAAGCATTCCCGTCATATTTATGATATCTATAAGCTGCTGCCGCTGGTGAAGCAGGATGACGCTTTTCGGGCTCTGGTGCGGGAAGTCAGGGCTGTCAGGAAAGAGTCGGTGATCTGCCCGTCCGCCGCGGATGGAGTGAACATTCCTGAGCTTCTTGCTGAGATGATTCAGAAGGAGGCGTACCGGGAGGATTACCGGAATCTCACGGAAAAGCTTCTGGAGGAAGAAGTGGATTACGATACCGCCGTCACCGCTCTGGAACGGATTGCCGTCGGCGGCATGTTTGCCTGAGCTTCTGATTCTCATATCAAATTTTCTGTCAAATTTCCTTTCTGATTCTTTTGCCGCATCTTTTCAAATCCGGACAAAGTTGCTAAAATAAACAGGCATATACAAAAGGTTGGGAACGAGCGCATGCCGCAGAATGTTCCGCCCGTAAGCGCCATGGGTATGCGAATGACAGAGAAAAGAAGGAAGATCGCAATGGAAAAGACGAACGCGGCGTCCGCGGCCGCGGAAAAAAGCGGGAAGAAGAAAAAAAGAAGCATGCTGGAGGGCTCGCCGGGACTCAGCCTGTTTTTATTCGCCCTGCCCATGATCCTGGGCAACCTGTTCCAGCAGTTTTATAATATGACGGACTCCATCATCGTGGGGAGGTTTGTGGGAGAGGACGCGCTGGCGGCGGTCGGAGCCTCCTATTCCCTGACCAATGTGTTCGTGATGATCGCCATCGGAGGCGGGATCGGCGCTTCGGTCATCACCTCCCAGTATCTTGGGGCAGGGCGGTTTGACCGGATGAAAACCTCGGTCTATACGGCGCTCATCACCTTTCTGGGCGTGGGTATCTTTCTTGGGGTGTTCGGCTTTTTGATGAACCGGCAGATCCTGATCTGGCTGAATACGCCGGGCAATATCCTGGATGCGGCGGGAACCTACCTGGGAATCTATTTTCTGGGCATGCCCTTTTTGTTCATGTACAATATCCTTTCCTCCATGTTCAACGCGCTGGGAGATTCCAGAACGCCGCTGGCGCTTCTGATCTTTTCCTCCGTGCTGAACGTGGTGCTGGATCTGTGGTTTGTCCTGTCCTTTGGACTGGCTGTGGCCGGAGTCGCCATCGCTACGGTGATGGCGCAGGGACTGGCGGCGGTTTTGTCCTTCCTTCTGCTGCTTCACAGGCTGAGAGGCTTTGAGGCAGAGGGAAAAATCGCAAAATACGATACGGGGATCCTGGCTTCCATGGTCCGGATCGCGATCCCCTCCATCGTGCAGCAGTCCATCGTGTCCATCGGCATGCTGCTGGTGCAGTCCGTGGTAAACGGCTTCGGCTCCTCCGTGCTTGCCGGGTATTCTGCAGGAACCAGGATCGAATCCATCTGCATCGTGCCCATGATCTCTACCGGAAACGCGGTTTCCACCTTCACGGCCCAGAATATGGGCGCCAGGAAACCCGAGCGGGTAAAAGCGGGATACCGGGCCGCGTGGGGGATCGTGGCGGGCTTCGGCGTGCTGATCCTGCTGATCCTGTCCGCCTTCGGCCGGCCGATCATCGGCGCTTTTCTGGACACGGGCGGGGAAGGGCTTGCGTTTGAGACAGGCTACGGCTATCTGTCCTTCCTGAAATTTTTCTTCGTCTGCATCGGCGTGAAGGCTATTTCCGACGGTGTGCTGCGCGGTGCAGGAGATGTGGTGGTATTTACCTGCGCCAACCTGATCAATCTGACGATCCGGGTGGCCGGGGCCTTTCTCCTCGCCCCTGTCGTCGGCGTGGCGGCGGTCTGGTACGCGGTGCCGGTGGGCTGGACGGTGAATTTCCTGATCTCCTTTGTCCGGTATCTGACCGGAAAATGGGGCAGAAGGAATCTGGTGGAAGCGGAGCCGGCGCGCTGAGCGGTGGAGCTGCCGGGGAAGAAGAACCGGCGCGCTGGACGGCGGATACTGCCGGGGAGGAAGAGGCGGTACACTGGACGGCGTATGGTGCCTGGGAAGAAGAGGCAGTACGCTGAATGGAAGATATCGCCGGCACAGGAAGACAGAGAACGGACGGGCAGGAAAGGGGATGGCAGAATGGAAAACAGAGCGGAAAACAGAACGGCAGGCGAAGCCGGAGAGGAAACGGGAACGTGCGTCATCATCGGCGCGGGGGAGCTTACGGTGGAGCGGATCCCGGTGCGGGACGGGGATTTTGTGATCGCGGCGGACGGCGGCTACGCCTACAGCAGGAGGCTCGGCCTGGAGCCGGATCTGATCCTGGGAGATTTTGATTCTCTGGATGAGGAAAACAGGAGGCAGGTTGAAGTCATCCGGAAGGAGTGCCCGGAGCGGGTACAGGTCCTTCCCGTGATGAAGGATGATACGGATATGCTTGCCGCCATGAAGGAGGGGCTGAAGCGGGGCTTCCGGCGTTTTGATATCTATGCGGCGGCGCAGGGAAAACGTCTTTCCCACACCATCGCCAATATCCAGTGCCTGAATTATCTGAAGGAGCGCGGGGCTTCGGGGCGGCTGATCGAGGCGGAAGAAACGGTTTTTCTGATCCGCAATGAAACGGTGCGCTTTTCTTCGCAGCAGCGGGGCTTTCTTTCCCTTTTTTCTCTGGGAGAGCGGGCGGAGGGCGTGACCATCCGTCATATGAAATATGAGCTGGACCGGGCGGAGGTGACCAATGACTTCCCGGTGGGAGTGAGCAACGAATTTATCGGAGAGCCGGCGAGCATTACCGTGGAAAATGGAACCCTCCTGGTGATCGCGGGAGAAGCCTGAAACAGGGAAAAGGGAAACATGAAAATAGCAGGAGAAATCTGAAAATGAGGCAAAATACGCAGAGGTTCGTTCGAGGTAGCATCTCAGTACAGCCGCAGAGCGCTGTCTGAAGGGAAAGGGATTTCCGGAAGGGAAGCCTTTTCACGGATGTGCTGAGGGAAAGAAAGGACAGCCGCGGCTGTACTGCTTTTTAGGAGAAACGGGGCAGGAGGAGGGAAAACGGTTCGTCCTGTCCGGACAGGAGATCTCGAAAGGAGCAGACAGATGCGCGAAAGAAGAATCGGACAGAAACGAAAAAATCAGAAAGATCAGAAAGACCAGAAAAACCGGAAGGATCAGAGAAATCGGGAGCTTCGGCAGGTGGCCGGAAAAAACAGAGGCCAGGTCTCCTGCTTCATGCTGCTTGGGATCGGCATCGCCTTTCTGGCCAACTATAAGGCGGACTGCTATCAGCGGGTGATTGACGGCCTGACGGACGGCGGTCTGCGGGCGGGCACGCTTGCCGTTTACGGCGCGGTGCTTGCCGCCGGATATCTGTTCAGCTATCTGGAGGAATATCCATACCGGAAGCTGAACGAGGGGCTGTATCTGGATTTTAAGCTGCTGGCGCTGGAAAAGATCAGCAGGATCGATTATCAGGCCTGTCAGAGGCTGGGAACGGGAGAGCTGACCCAGCGGATCGAGACAGGAGCCGCAGCGGGGCGGGATATCCTGTTCGGCTTCTGGTTCCGGACGCTGCGGGAGCTGCTTCCCACCATCGGCTTCGGGCTGTTTTTCATCTGGCGGATCAGCCGGGAAATGACGGCCGCCATCCTCTGCGGCTACGCGGCGGTATATCTTACGTCGTGGGCGCTTCTGAAGGTGCTGTACCGGATGAAGGAGCGGCTGCTTTCCAACCAGGAGCGGCTGAATCATTTTCTGGTGCGCGGCCTGATGGAGATGGTGGTGTTCCGGATGGAGCGCCGGTTTCCGGCGGAGATCGGGAAGGCGCGGCAGGCGAAGAAGGAGATCGTGGATACGCAGGCGAAGCTGGGAATGATCCATGAGGCATTTTTTGTGATCTTTGCCCTCATCGTGGCGGCGCTGGAGCTGGGGGTTCTGGCGTATGCCTGGCTTGCGGGCTCCGTTTCCGTGGGGCAGGCGGTGGCGCTCATCTCGCTGATGAACAACGTGTATTCGCCCATCGCCATTTTCAATGTGCTTCTGGTGCAGTACCGGCTGGACAGGGCCGCGTACGGCAGGCTGGAGGAATTTCTGCAGGCGCCGGAGGACGGGCAGCTGGAGCGGGGCAGGGATGTGGATCGGCTTTCGGGACAGATCCGGGTAGAAGGGCTGGATTTTGATTACGCGGGCAGGCGGATCTTCCGGAACCTGAATCTTTCCATTCAGCCCGGCCAGAAGGTGGCCCTGGTGGGAGAGAGCGGATCGGGGAAATCCACGCTGGCAAAGCTGCTCTGCGGCCTCCTAAAATATGAAGCGGGAAGTATTCGCCTGGATGGAATGGAGCTTCATGACATCCGGCTGAACAGCCTGTACGAAAGGCTGGGCTATATTTCTCAGGACGCGCCTGTCTTTGACGGGACGCTTCGGGAGAATCTGGATTTCGGGGAAGCGGCGCCGGAGGCGGAGCTTCGCGCCGCAATGGCCCGCGCCCGTTTCCTCTCCGTCTGCGGGCAGCTGCCGGAGGGGCTGGAAACCCGGCTTGGAGAGCGGGGCGTGCTGCTTTCCGGCGGAGAGAAGCAGCGGGCGGCGCTGGCGAGACTGTTCCTGGAACGGAAGGATCTGATCATTCTGGACGAGGCCACATCGGCGATGGACAATCTGACGGAAGAGGCGGTGATCGGAGAGATCTTTTCCCATTGGAAGGAAAAAACAGTGATCTGCGTGGCGCACCGGCTGAACGCCGTCCGTGGCTGCGACAGGGTCATTGCCATGAAGGACGGCCGGATCGTCGGCGACGGAAGCTTTGAGGAGCTGCTGGAAAACAATGCTTATTTCCGGAAGCTTTATGAGGCGGGAAATATGTCCTGACGGGCCGGGCTTTTTATTTACAGATTTTTGGAAAGGCGGTTATACAGAATTTCTGTCTTGCCGCTGGAAAGATTTCGTTTTTCTTTGCAAAGCAGGGTACAGCGGGGCTGGCCCAGAGTATAATCTATCCTTCCTTTGGGAAAGAAAGTTCTGCAAACTTGTGTGGATTTTCCAGAACGCTGAGAAAGAAACAGATATACGGGAATATCATGATCTATATTTTCGAGAAGATAGTCTGCTTTTATAGAAAAGAAAGATGGAAGTTTGGAATTGTAGTGGAAAATGGTTTTATTGCTGTCCAAAAAGGATTCCAGATTGATGAGAGGAGCCAGTCGTGGTGACATTTCATGAAAAAAGGCACTTCGGCCGGCTTGAGAAAGGGTAAGCTGTCCTGCCAGAATTTCTCTGTAAATTTGCTCTCGTTTTCCGGTTTGAAAACGAACATTATCCTTTAGTTTATGGAGGCCTGCAAGATGATGAAAGTCTGATTGCTCGAAGGAGAGGACAAATTCGGTCGTTTTTCCTTTCCGCCCCAGAAGAATAATATATTCAAAGAAAAGCAGGCGTTCGAATTTTAAGGCGCACTGCTGCAGCAAATCCATAAGAGATCCTTTCCGGTGTTTTGTTTAATACGGGTATATTTTCCGTAGAATTGTTGAAACAGAAATGAAAATATCAGGAAAATTTAAGAAAAAGTCCTGCTTTCCGGCAGGACTTTTGACTGAGCATTTTCTTTCGGTCTTATAACCTACACCGATTTGAGGTTTCTCTGCACAACCCCTCCTGAAAGCTCAATAAAGCAATGCGTATCGGTACACTCCCTTATCTCTCAGCTTCAGCAGACACACTCCGTTGCCTGCTTTACGATATTATTATATGGTTTGGCTGAAAATATGTCAATCCGTTAAAGAAAAATTAAGAACTCTTTTATTCTTTTATTCTGCCTGCGCGGCCTCCTGCCCTGTCAGTTCCCGTTCGGGAATCTCGTCCTTTGCCATACTTCTTTCTGCGTCGGTTCCGGATGCCCGGAAGGAGGACACCGCGTCGATGAGCAGGGAGGAAATGGTCACCGTCACCAGGGAATAAGCGATCCTGGTCACGGGAATATAACTCAGAGAGAGGATGAGCACCGTCAGGTCCGTGGCCAGATAGGCTCTGGAAATCTTGCAGTGAGTGAGCTTCGAGATGACGAGGGCGAGGGCGTCGTCCCCGCCGCTGGAAATCCCCTGCCGCACGATCAGTCCCACGCCGACGCCGACGAAGCATGCGCCGAATACTGCGGCCAGAAGCGGATGATCGCTCAGGTCGGGCAGACGGAAGGGGAAGACGTCCCAGAACCGCAGGAAAAAGGCCAGGGAAAAGGTGGCCGCGATGGAACGGGGGAGGAAGGCCTTCCCCAGATATTTAAAGCCCGCCGCATAGCTGAATCCATCCAGAATGGGAGAAAGCACGGAGGTGGGGACATGAAACCAGTAATTCAGCAGAAGGATCATGCCCAGCACGCCTCCCTCCGTGATCTGTACCCGCTGGTGGATGTTCACCATGCCGAAGGAGGAGATGGCCGTTCCGGCCAGAATGGACAGGATGATGGCGGGCGGAAACAGCTCTTTTGCCTTTCTGCAGATGTCAGAAAAGGAAGGAAGCTCCCGTTCCCGGAAATATGCGTTGATTTTTGAAAACAGTTTTTTGTTCTGAAACAGCAAGATAAAACCTCTTTTCCTTTGGATTCAGCGGCGGCCGCAGATGACGGCAAAGAATGACGAAAGATGCGCCCCGCAGTCGGATTCCGCTGTTTTCTTTGAGTATAAACTCTGGTATAATACCAGGGTCAAGAGGTTTTTTGAAAATTGATTTGTCTGCGGAACGGGAGTTAAAATGAAGGAATATTACACGATCAGCGAGATTTCCCGCCTGTACGGGATCGGGGTGGATTCCCTGCGTTATTATGAAAGGATCGGCGCGCTTTCTCCCAGGCGGGGAGAGAACAATTACCGGCTGTATTCTCTGAAGGATATTTACCGGCTGAACATCATCCGGGATCTTCTCACGCTGGGCTTTTCGGTGAAGCAGATCGGAGAATATCTGGGCCGTCAGAATGTGGAGAGCACCCTGTCCATGCTGGAGGAGGAAAAGGAAAAGATCCGGCAGCAGCGGGAAAGGCTGAAGCAGATGGAACGGGCGATCGGAGAGCGGATGGAGCATCTGGAAAAATTCAGAACGGTGGAAGCGGGGCGGTTTGCCTGCGTATCCTGTCCGGAGCGCTGCTGCCTGCAGCTCAATGCGGAGATCCGGCGGGATGAGGAAATGGATTACGCGGTAAAAAGGCTGCAGAAACGGCATGAGGATAAGATCAGAAGCCTGGGAGAGAGGGAGATCGGGGCGAGCGTGTCCGTGCAGGACGTGGAAAACGGGATCGATAACCTGTTTCATTCTGTTTTTATCATTCTGGAGGAAGGACCGGGAAAGAAAGAAAATCCGGGAAAAGAGGCCGGCAGACAACTGTCCGGCGGAAAAACGTCCGGCGGGAAGCCGGACGACGGGAGGACGGACGGCCTTCTCATCCTGCCGGCGGGAGAGTATCTGACCGTTTATTACCGGGGCGGCTACCAGCAGTCCCCGGAGCGGATCCGGGAGCTGCTGGCAGAGGCCGGGCGGCGGCGCCTCGCGGTGGAAGGAGACGTCCTGGAATGGTATCCGGTGGACAACCGGTATACGGTGGACGCCGGAGAATTTGTCACGAGGCTGCAGGTGAAGGTGCGGCCTGAACGCTGAGGGCTGAAAACGCAGAATCTCCAGGCAATCATGATTGCTCCGCCCAGTTCTCAAGCCGCAGTCCTTCCACGCGGCAGAATTCCCGTGTGTTGTTTGTGACAAGGATGAGACCTTCGGCTTTTGCATGTCCGGCGATCAGCATGTCCATTGGTCCGATCGGGGTTCCCTTTTTTTCCAGATCGGCCCGGAGCTTCCCATACTCTGCTGAGGCCTTCTGATCAAAGTCCAGAATGGTGATGGGAGAGAGAAACAGCGTCAGGGCAAGACGGTTTCTGTCTGCAGCCTGGCTTTTTTCAACGCCATGCATCAGCTCCGCGCAGGTGATGGAAGAGATGCAGATTTCATCAGGATCATGCTCCAGAAATCTGTGGATTACCGTTTCCGGCTTCTTTTTGATCGCATAAATACATATATTTGTGTCCAGCATATATCTCATAGCGTTTCACGCTCCTGCGGAACATGCGGCGCGCGGCCGTCCTCCATGAAGTCCTCCGAAAAAAGGTTCAGACCGCTGAGAAATCCGGCCCATTTGTTTTCGGCGGGCATCAGAATGACAACCTCTCCGATCTTGTTTAC
>CALWGL010000111.1 GCA_944380025.1 uncultured Lachnospiraceae bacterium | reverse complement strand
TGATGTCTTTCCGTCTTTTTTCACAGGCAGGCTCCTTTCCGTGCGATGTAAAAGCGCAAAAACGCTTTTTGTTCCGGCAGAAGCCATCGATTTCTCAGACACTCCTGCCGATCACTGCAACAATGGTTATTGGGAAAAAAAGAATTCAGCATAGAGTTCTGAAAAACGTCAGAGAGGACAGGAGACACGCTGTCCTGACGAAAGCCGAACGGCTTTAAAAATAGAAATTTATGCTTACAGGCATTGTAGCACCTTTCGGGCATGGGGACAAGATAAATTTTTTCGATCATTTTTCGGGGAAAATTTCCGGTTACTGTTCAGACAGGTCTGCGCATCTACTGCGCAGACCTGTCTGAACAGTGACTGCGCTGCCTTTTCAGCCGCTTCATTCTGCTGTTTTTTCTCCGGGCCGTTTTAACCCGTTTTTTTCCTGGTCAGATGGGGAAACCTCCTGGCAGCATGGCATCTACATACGGTTAAAAACTCAGAAATGCCAAATCAGTCCGTACAAAAAAGCCTCTTTCCATTCATCAAACGAACAAAGGATTGATAAATACAAAAAAATCCCTATAATGAAAGAAAGGGGGAAAGAAAATGGCATCAAAGACATATAATGACGTTATAAGCGGCAAGGCCGATTATAATATCAGATATGTAGACCTTCAGAGCCTGATATTAAGATTAGGCTTTGAGTTTAAGCGGCAAAGAGGCTCTCACACTATATATTATCATAGCAGAGCTAATGCTTTCATGAACATCCAGAAAGATGGAGCGAAAGCAAAAGGTTATGAGGTCAAGCAATTAAGGAATATTATTCTTCAGCATGGCCTGACAGAAAAATAAGGAAGGAGTGATAATTATGGCACAGTATTCTATATATATTCAATATGATAATGTAGATAAAATCTATATTGCCAGCATCCCTGAATTGCAGGGATGTATGGCACATGGGGAAACGAAAGAGGAAGCACTGAAAGAGCTGGAAATAGCCTGCGAGTTATGGCTAGAAACGGCAAGGGAGTTAGGGAAAGAGATTCCACAACCTGCCCTGTATACTGAAAAAGTATAAGAAATGAAAAAAGCGCTGGGTCAAAAGCCGGCGCTTTTTATTTTTTTGTATTTTCATTATCAAAAAATGAACAGGATTTTTTATGTATCCCTGATATTTTGTCATCAGTACGGCTAAATACCTGATTTTCTTATCTGTAACCGTACTTTCGGGCTCCGTTCGTTCACGCATAATACTTCGCCTGCGCGTTCCACAGCTGCGAATACAGGCCTTTTGCGGCGAGCAGGCTTTCATGGCTGCCCCGTTCTGCAATCCTTCCGTCATCAAAAACCATGATATCGTCGCAGAAGCGGCAGCTGCTCATCCGGTGGGAAATGTAGATGCTGGTCTTTCCTTCGGTCATCTCGTCGAAGCGGGCGTAGACCTCCGCTTCGGCAAGCGGGTCCAGGGCTGCGGTGGGTTCGTCCAGGATGATGAGGGCAGCATCCTTGTACAGTGCTCGGGCGATGGCAAGCTTCTGAGCCTCGCCGCCGGAGATCTCCACGCCCTCACCCGTATCCTTATAAAGCAGGGTTTCCGGGCCCTCCGGCATCCGCTTCACAAGCTCTTTTGCGCCGGCCTGACGCAGGGCCTTCCAGAGGCGGCCGTCGTCACGCTCATATCCGGCCGCCACATTTTCCCACACCGGGAAGGAGAACAGGCGGAAATCCTGAAAGACCACGCCGAACAGATCCCGGTATTCGTCGGGCTTATATTTGCGGATGTCCACCCCGTTTAAGGTGATGCGCCCCTCTGTGGGCTCGTACAGGCCGCAGAGCAGCTTGATGAAGGTGGTCTTTCCCGCCCCATTTCGTCCCACCACCGCCATTTTCCGCTTCATGTCCAGGCGGCAGCTCACGTTTTTCAGCACGTATTGCGCGCTTCCCGGATAACGGAAGCTCACGTTTTCAAAGGCAAGCTCATATTCCCCGTCGTCGCGCTTCTCCACGGGGATGGTGCCGTGCAGATGCTTTTCCTCCACATCCAGAAAGGCCAGAAATTCCCCCATGTAAACGGCGTTCCGACGGATGGCGGCATTATATTCAATCAACGAGGCACAGGCGCTTCCGAACTGGTTCAGCGCTCCCACATACCGGGTGAAGGCTCCTACGGTAATGGCGCCGGAAATGGTCTTTAAAACCACCAGCAGATAGGAAAAGACGGTAAACAGGCCGCTGGTGGTCAAGTTTTCCATCGTTTCACCGCGGTTTGTGTGAAGCCATTTAATATAGAAATCGGTCATTCCGTCAAGTTCTCTTTTCCCGTTTTTCAGAAGCATATCCTGCATTTTAAAAATACGGATGATCTTGGCTGCCCGGTAGTTAAAAAATATATTGTTGTTCAGATAGCTAAGCTTTTCCTCTACCCCCGCATGGTTCTGAAAAATCTTCTTACCCCTTTCCGCATATTTACGTGCTGTTCGCACAGAAAAGAAGGCCATTCCCATAAGAGCCGCGCCGAACAGAAACAGAGAAACACCCGGCACGGAAAGCAGAGCTGCCGCCTGCCTGACTCCGTCCCCCTGTCCGGAGAGGAGCGTTATGCCGCCTGCAACAGGGCGCGTCAGCACCAGCCGCAGCGACAGTCCCACTGAAATAACAATGTTCAGAAGGGCTTTCAGCAGTTCTCCGTAATTAAGAACCACAACCCCCACGCTGCCATACATGTCGCAGGTCCTCTCCGCAGTCAGAAGCTTTTTGACGGCGTCCGGATCCTCCATGGTCTCATAATCCAGCGAGATCGCTTTTTTCGCAATCCACAGATACACGATCTGCCAGAGCCGGTTCTGCACCGTCCGCACCTTCTTCAACAGCACCTCTCCCATGCTTCCCAGCATCAGAGCGGAAGCGGCAAGCAAAAGGGCATACAGCGCAGCCTGCCGGAAATCGGCCGCAAGCAGGCTGTCGATCAGGGCCGATGTGAGGAACAGACCCACGTAGATCTCCGCCAAATTCACGCAGATCATCAGAAGATTCATGGGAAGGACGGTGGAGTCCGTCTCATGCACCATTTTCAGAAGCCGGAATCCTACCCGGTGAGCGGACAGGAATTCGCTTTCCATCCATTTTTTACGGAGTTTTCCCCATAAAGTCATCCTTTCATCCAAAGCAGGCTTCCTCCTTCCCTTCTTTGTAATACCGCGCCTGAACAGCGAACATCTTCGCATAAGCGCCGCCCTTTTCCATCAGCTCCTCATGCGTCCCTTCCTCCGCGATCCGCCCGTTCTCCAGATACACAATGCGGTCGCAGAAGCGGGTGGAGCTTAGGCGGTGCGAAATGAAAACGCCCGTGCGTCCCTGCAGCAGTTCCTCGTACTTCTCATACATTTCTCCCTCCGCGATCGGGTCCAGGGCTGCCGTCGGCTCATCCAGGATGACCACCGGCGCGCCCTTATACAGCGACCGGGCCAGCATCAGCTTCTGCAGCTCGCCTCCGGAAAGACTCACGCCGTTTTCCCCCAGATCCCGGTTCAGGGGCGTATGCGCGCCCTGTTCCAGCCCGTCCACCTTCTCCATCAGGCCCGCCCGGGTCAGGCTGTCGCGCAGTCTGTCCATATCCGTTTCTTCCTCCTCCGCGCAGGATACATTTTCCATGAGAGAAAAGGAAAAGGTGAACACATCCTGGAATACCACGGAAAACTCCCGGAAGCAGGCGCTTTCCGTCAATTCGCCCAGCTCCTGTCCGTCCAGCAGGATCCGTCCGGAATCCGGACGGTACAGGCCGCAGAGCAGCTTCACCAGCGTGGTTTTTCCCGCGCCGTTCGCGCCCACCAGCGCCAGCCGCTCTCCGGGGCGGATGGTCAGATTCAGATCATGGATGGTATCCGCCTCGCTTTCCGGATACCGGAAACATACCTGTTCCAGCCGGATCTCATGCGCCTGTCCCGCCCTTTTCGGCACTGCGTCTCCCCATTTTCCCCGCTTTCCGTCCGCCACAGCCTCCTCAAAGTTCCGGAACTTCCCAATGGTGATATGGTGGTGGAAAAAATCCTGCAGAGCGGTAAAAAAAGCGGTCAGCCAGGTATCAAAGCCGGAGACCAGCCCCGTATAGACCAGAAACTCCGCCGCCGTCATCCTGCCCTGCGCCATCTGCAGGATCAGAAAGCCATAGATCAGCAGATTTTTCAGAAAGGAAAGCCCCTTTCCGAACAGCCCCGCCGCCATATAGGCAGCCTTCCCTTTTCCCCGAAGCTCCGTAAAGCGGTCGATGACCTTTTCAAAGGCTCCCAGCAGCCACCGGTCCATCCGGTAGAGACGGATGTCTTTTCCGTTGGCCGTATCCACCGTTACCTTACGCAGATAGGCCAGAGCCGTCCGGTTGGCGTCGTTCTCCTTTTCCAGTCCGGCCTCCCGCCTTTTCGCCAGCAGGGAGGCAGCCGTCGTGAGGACGGCAGACAGGAGGATCAACGCAAGCAGCGGCAGGCTGTATCTTCCGATCACAAAAGCGTACAGCAGGAAGCCCCCCAGGTTGGTCGCAAGCCTCACCAGTTCCCGCACATATGCTTCAAAGCCATGTCCGTCTCCCCAGAACACCGCTTCCAGCGCCCCCGCCATCTTCTTCTGCCCCTCGTCGCTCTCCAAAAGAGCCGCATCCGCTTCCAGACAGTTCCGGTAAAGCGGAATCCCCATCCGCGCCCGGAACTGTATGATTACACCAGACCCGTACTGTGCCAGATATCCTGCAAGCAGCCGGAATGCCTGCTGCAGCGCCACATATCCGCCCACAGTGAGAAGGATCTCTCCTGCGCTCCCTCCTCCGGAGAGCGCCGCCACGATCACGCCGGCCAGCGCTGCCGACAGAAAGGGATACAGAATCCCGGAAGCCACCTGCCCCATGCAGACCAGAAGCCCTTTTCCTCCCATCTCACGACAAAACAGCCTGGCAACATACGCAAGCGTATCCGGGATGGAATATTCTCTTTCGGCTTTGTTCTTTCGGCTCTTTTTCATGATTGTCTTCATGTTCCCATGATCCTTTCGCGCATTTTTTCTGAATCCCTGTCCGGAAGGGCGCTTCTTTTCCGAATCGGCGAGCTCCCGTACCGGACTTTTCTCAAACCCGTGCCGTACTTTTCTTAAATGATAAAACGGGAATCCCTTTTTGTGGGGATTCCCGCACGAAACGACTGATTTTTTTCATGAATTGCAGCGAGTCCATGCGTCTGGCTTTCTTCCGCGGATTCTGCTCTTCGCCGCCGGCAGCGTCCTGCCGAAAGGTTCGCTCCGGCAGAATTACTCCGGCAGCATCATTCCAGCAGCGTCACTCCGGCAGGGGAAGCGTCACCTCCGCCGCGAAGATGCCCGGTTCATTTGCCAGATTGAGAAAACCCTCATATTTCTCCACCACCGCGCTGACCCGCTTCATGCCGAAGCCATGGCTGCCCCGTTTCTGAGTGATGTAATTGCGCTCGTTGAAATTCAGCTCCTCCTTTGCTGAATTCTGAATGGACAGATAAAACTGGCGGCCGTTTATTGCCAGATATACCCGCAGGAAGCGGGCGTTCTGCGGAATCTGTTCACAGGCCTCCAGCGCGTTGTCCAGGAGGTTTCCAAGGATCACACACAGATCCACATCCTCCACCGGCAGGTTTTCCGGCAATCTGGCCTTGCAGTTCACGGCGATCTTTTTCTGCTGCGCCAGGGACAGCTTGCTGTTTAAAATGGCATCCGCCATCAGGTTCCCCGATTTGATCCAGGAATCCACCCGGTCCAGATCCCGCTCCAGCTCGTCCAGATAGCGCCAAAGCCGCTCCGTCTCTCCCAGGGCAAGCTGTGCCTTGATCACCTGCAGATGGTTATGGTAGTCGTGCCGCCATCCCCGCATATTCGTGTAGATGGTGCGGATTTCCTCATACTGATGGGTCAGCACATCCTGCTGAAAATGCTCGGCGCTGCGTTCAAAGCTCTTCTGCCAGGAAAACAGCGTTCCCTCCAGAGCAAAAAACAGAAGCACCTCCGTCAGGACAGTCCCCCAGATAAGGACCTGGCCCATTTCCGGCACGGCCCACAGATCCGCGCCCTCCGTCGCCTCCCCGGCAAAGACAGTCGGAAAGGCTGAGAGCAGAACGTACACCGCGCCCACCGCCGCAGCGTTTCCCGCCCGCAGATATCCCCGTCTATGCGCTAGCAGAAGAAACAGGGCCAGACAGACGATCCCGTTCGCGGCGGGAAGCAGGCTCCCGCTTCCAAAAGCTTCGGCGGTCACTGTCAGGACAGCAAAAAGCAGGGCCGGAGCCGCCGCCCGCTTCCACTGCTGCCGGAATGGTTCCTCGTCAAAAAAGAGGACGAACAGAACAGCCGTCAGCCCCTCCAGAAGCCAGACCGTCCAGAGCGGGAGCCAAAGCGAAAGCGCCAGAAAAAGAAGGGAAATGGATCCTGCCGCGATCCGTCTTCCCCGTCCCTTTTGAATGGCGCCCATTCCTTCGATACAGTATCCGTATAAAAACAGCCAGACCAGGCTCAAAACAGCCGTTTCCACCATGGTTTCCGTCATACTCCTCTGTCCCTTTCACTCTTCTTCCCGTTCTGTCCCGGCACGGTACCAGGCAAGATACGCCCGGTTCAGCCCCTCCCATTTTCCTCTGGCGATGGGAAGCACCGTGCCGCCCTCCATGGTCACCTCTTTCCGGGAGATCCTCTCCACATGGGACAGGTGGATCACACAGGTCCGGTGTATCCTGTAAAAGGCCCCGCTCTGCTCCGCGAGCAGCCGTTCCAGCTGCGCGATCCCCTGCAGACAGCGCACCGGCCTTTCTCTGTCCGCACAGTGCACCAGCGTATCATGGCCTGCGCTTTCCAGAAAACGGATCTTTCGGATCCGCACCCGTTCCACCGCGCCCGCCGTTTCCAGAAGGAGAGACGGCTCCTGCCGCTTCAGCCGGGCCGTCGCCCGGTCCAGACAGGCGTACAGCTTCTCCTTCTTTACCGGCTTGATCAGAAAGGATACCGCATCCACGTCATACCCTTCCGCCGCCCGCTCCGCGATCCCCGTCACGAACAGAAGCTGCATCCCCTCTCCCTCTTCCCGCAGCCGGGACGCCAGCTCCACGCCGTCCATGCCCGGCATCTCGATGTCCAGAAGCAGGATATCCACCTCCTGCTTCTTCTCCCGCCGCTCCGCCAGCAGAAAAAGGAACTGCTCCGCGTTCTCACACAGCTCCGTGGCGCATTCCATATGTCTTTCCTTCGCCCATTCCCGAACCAGCTCTTCCAGCAGGGCAAGCTGGGCAGGCTCGTCGTCGCAGATCGCTATGCGCAGCATGAAGCGCGCCTCCTTTCCAAAACCGGCTGCGGCAGCTGCAGCCGGGAAATTTCCTCTGTCAGTATAGCGCACGGGCCGGCCTGCTGGCAAGACGGCGGCGGGATGATTCTGCCCGGACAGCCTGCGCTGCGTTACTGTTCAGCCTTCGGCAGAACAGTAATGGCATCCGGCCCATCGCAGCACTCGCTTTATCGTGCAGCGATGGGCCGGATGCTTCCTTCCTGTACGTTTTTGTACGGTCTGCGCAGTAAATGCGCAGACCTGTCTGAACAGTGGCTGCGCTGCCTTTTCATCCGCTTCATTCTGCTGTTTTTCTCCGGGCCGTTTTGACCCGTTTTTTTCCTGGTCAGATGGGGAAATCTCCTGGCAGCATGGCATCTACATACGGTTAAAAACTCAGAAATGCCAAATCAGTCCGTACAAAAAGCCTCTTTGTACGGCAGAAAATGTCATTCTGCCGTTTTTGCCCGTAGTGAAAGAGGGTTTTCCTACGGTAAGAATCAGGGAAATCGGATTTTTTCCCGTAGTGGAAGGCAAAATCCTACGGTAAGAATCGGGAAAACTGGATTTTTCCCCGTAGTGAAAGGCAAAATCCTACGGTAAAAATCAGGAAAATTGGATTTTTCCCCGTAGTGAGAGGCAAAATCCTACGGTAAGAATCGGGAAAACTGGATTTTTTTCCGTAGTGAGAGGCAAAATATACTGTTAAAAAGCATCACACGCATGATACAATGATTGCGCGCAGCACGATCCGGCCCGATTACATCGGGCCGCGCTCGCCCTGTCGTGCCGCCCCGCTGCGCGGGGAATTGCAGCAGCAGACGGCCTCTTGCGGAGGAAATGCCGCCTGCGGCGTCGCTTTCTCACCTGCGCGCACAGTACAACAGAGACACGGAAATTCCGCGTAACAATTCCGCATAAAAAGCCCGCGAAAGGAATCAAAAGGAAATGGAAATCAGAGAGATCCTGACTGACAAAAAGAAATATCTTCCCCTGCTGCTCCTTGCCGATGAGCAGGAGGATATGATCGACCGCTATCTGGAACGGGGAACCATGTACGTGCTGGAGGAGGGCGGCGTGAAAGCCGAATGTGTGGTCACGGACGAGGGGGACGGCATTCTGGAAATCAAAAGCCTGGCGGTGGAACCGGATTTTCAGGGGCAGGGCTATGGAAAGGCGCTGATCCGCTTTCTTGCGGAAAAATACCGGCCGCAGTATTCCATCCTGCAGGCGGGCACCGGCGACAGTCCCCTCACCGTTCCTTTTTATGAGGCCTGCGGCTTCCGGCGTTCCCACCGGATCCCGGATTTTTTTACGGAGCATTATGACCACCCGATCTTTGAGGGCGGCGTGCAGCTGAAGGATATGGTCTATCTGAGAAAGGAGCTCTGCCCCATGAAATCTGATCTTTCCACACTCAAATCCGCGCCGGCCCGTCCGGCGCGCGGGACCGCCGCGGACGTACAGGCGGTCGTCACCAGCTTCAACCAGGGCTCCATGATCCTGGAAGCTGTGCAGTCCCTTTGCGCCCAGACAACGCCTCCGGCAAAGATCATCCTTGTGGACGACGGCTCCACGGACGCGGCTTCCCTCGCCGTTCTGGACAGGCTGGAAACCGATCCGTCCCTGCCCGTTCCCGTCAGGGTCCTGCGGCAGCCAAACGGCGGCGTATCCTCGGCAAGAAATACGGGGATCCGGAACGCGCGGACGCCCTTTGTGCTGGTGCTGGACGGGGACGACCGGCTGGAGCCCGCCTTTCTGGAAAAGGTCAGCGCGCTTCTGAGAAGCGATCCGTCCCTGGCGGCCGCGTCCTCATGGATGCAGACCTTCGGGGTGCTGGAGGCGCAGATCCGGCCTTCGGGCGGAACCATCGTTCCCTTCCTTTCCCGGAACTGCTGTCCCGCCACCCATATCCTCCGGCGCTCCTGCTGGGAAGCCTGCGGCGGATATGACGAAGCCATGCGTTCCGGTTTTGAGGACTGGGATTTCTTTCTGAGCATGCTGGAGACCGCGCCGGACGCCCATATCGCAATCGTTCCGGAGCCTCTCATCGCCTACCGCACCGCCCCCGCCTCCTCCAACGTCCGGAGCATGGAAAAGCGGCTGGAGCTCATGCGGCACATCATAAGCAGACATCCGGCCGCCTACCGGGAGCATCTGGCTGACGCGCTTCTCGGGCTGGAGGCGGTCTCCATGTCCAGACTTTTCGGCTGGGAAACTGAAATGCTTCACGCCCTTCAGGAAGACCGGCCGCTCAGCGCTGTGTCTGAAGACTTTCTGCGAAGCCCCTCCTATGGGGACGGCGGGATGGCTGCCGCGGTGCGCATCGCATCCGCCCTTCCGTCCCGCTTTCAGAGGCCCTGATCACCGTCCGGCGTCATGGAATGTCCTCCCGCCTTTCAATCCTCTCAGGAAAACAGCGCCCCGAACAGC
>CALWGL010000110.1 GCA_944380025.1 uncultured Lachnospiraceae bacterium | reverse complement strand
TCAGACTTTTTGTACGGTTATACAATGTAGATTCTTATTTTAAACCGTATCAGAGCATCCTGCCGGATATGAAGCAGGGGTTTTCGATATGGGAGAAGGAATCAACGGCAGTATTTTCCCGACCCATGAAAAGTAACACTGTAAATTTTTTTGAAATGATTTCCCGGCGAAATTCTTACCTCCTGCTATTCAATATAGTATAATAAACATGTAGAAAGAAAAAAGGGAAAGCCAGAGACATACGGCCTGCCCTGTCAATATTGTAGCGTCAGCCTTTTAAAGGCCAGCCGTCACTATTGCAGGTAGTGGCGGCTATTTCTTTCCATCGGAGATCGTATAACACAAGGTTGTGCTGCACAAGTCCCACGATGGCGGCAATGAGCATACAAAACTGAAATAAATCAGCATATGTAACCATTGGCATCCCCCCGTAAAAATCCACAATTCACCAGGACAAAAATTTCAGGAAATATTTCCTGAAATTTTTCAGGAGCCCCTCCGGACGGGCAGGCGATACAAAGCCTGCCGCCCGGAGGGGCTCCTGTTGAAACAGTCCGCCGCAAAATCCGTAAAATACCACGAAGTAAAGCGGACCGGTAAAACCGTTTAATCCAGCTCCAGCGCGCCGGTGTACAGCTGGTAGTAGGTGCCCTTGAGCTTGATCAGCTCGTCATGGGTGCCGCGCTCGATGATGCGGCCATGGTCGAGGACCATGATGGCATCGGCGTTCTGTACTGTGGACAGACGGTGCGCGATGACGAAGGTGGTGCGGCCCATCATCAGGGCGTCCATGCCGCGCTGGACGATGGCTTCGGTGTGGGTATCGATGGAACTCGTCGCCTCATCCAGGATCATGACGGGCGGATCGGCTACGGCCGCGCGGGCGATGGCGATCAGCTGTCTCTGGCCCTGGCTTAAGTTCGCGCCGTTTCCGGTCAGCATGGTGTTGTAGCCGTCCGGCAGGCGGCGGATGAAGTCGTCCGCGCCCGCAAGCCTTGCGGCTCCGATGCAGTCCGCGTCAGGCGCGTCCAGATTGCCGTAACGGATGTTTTCCATAACGGTGCCGGTGAACAGGTTGGTATCCTGCAGCACGATGCCAAGGCTTCGGCGCAGATCGGCCTTTTTGATCTTGTTGATGTTGATGCCGTCATAGCGGATCTTGCCGTCCGCGATATCGTAGAACCGGTTGATCAGGTTGGTAATGGTCGTTTTGCCTGCGCCGGTGGAGCCGACGAAGGCCACCTTCTGACCCGGCTTGGCGTAGAGGGAAACATCGTGCAGGACGATCTTTTCCGGCACATAGCCGAAGTCCACGTCCACCAGGCGGACATCGCCCTGCAGACGGGTGTAGGTGACGGTGCCGTCGTGATGAGGATGCTTCCAGGCCCAGATATTGGTGCGCTCCTGGCATTCCGTCAGCGTTCCGTCGGGATTTTCCTTTGCGTTGACCAGGGTGACATAGCCCTCGTCCGTTTCCGGTTCCTCATCCAGCAGGGCGAAAATACGCTGCGTGCCCGCAAGTCCCATGACCACCATGTTGATCTGGTTGGATACCTGTCCGATGGCGCCGGTGAACTGCTTGGTCATGTTCAGGAAGGGAACCACGATGCTGATGCTAAGCGCCATGCCGGAGATGCTCACATTGGGCGCACCGGAGAGCAGCAGGCTTCCGCCCACCAGAGCCACGATCACGTACATTACGTTTCCGATGTTTCCAAGCAGGGGCATCAGGATATTGGCATAGCGGTTGGCCTTCTCGGAGTTTTCAAACAGCTCGTCGTTGACCTTGTCAAAGTCGGCCTTTGCGCCTTCCTCATGGCAGAAAACCTTGATGACCTTCTGGCCGTTCATCATCTCCTCAATGAAGCCCTCCGTGCGGGCGATGGAGATCTGCTGCTTCAGGAAGTAGCGGGAGGAATGGCCGCTCACGTAGCGGGTAACGAAGGTCATGATGACCACGCCGCAGACGACCACCAGCGCCAGCCAGATGCTGTAGTAGAGCATGATGCCGAAAACGCTGATCAGAGTGACGGCGGAGATCATCAGCTGCGGAAGGCTCTGGCTGATCATCTGGCGCAGAGTATCGATATCATTGGTGTAGAAGCTCATGATATCGCCGTGGTTATGCGTATCAAAATACCGGATGGGCAGATCCTGCATGTGGTCGAACATTTTTTCACGCATCTTTGCCAGAGTGCCCTGGGTGATGACTGCCATCAGCTGGGTGTAGAGAACGTTGGCCAGCAGGCTGAGGGCATAGAGCACCAGCAGGATGGCCAGCAGCCGGAAAATGGTTCCGGATGCCGAAGCCCAGTCGCCGCTCTGGTAGGTATCCTCCACCACGGCGATGGCGTTCTGCATGAAAACGGAAGGAATGGAGCTCACGACCGCGTTGAACAGGATGCAGACCAGCGTGACCGGAAGAAGCACCGGATAAAAGCCGAATACGGTGCGGATCAGGCGGGGAAGCACGCCCTTGGAAGCGCGGGCGCCCCGTGCAGTGGAATTATTTGCCATCCTTATCACCTCCTACCCGATTCTGGGAATTGTACAGATCACGGTAAACCTCGTTGTTTGCAAGCAGCTCCTCATGGGTGCCCATGGCGCTGATGCGGCCGCCCTTCATCAGGATGATGCGGTCCGCGTCCTGCACGCTGGCCACACGCTGGGCGATGATGATCTTGGTGGTTTCCGGAATGAACTCCCGGAAGCCTCTGCGGATCAGGGCGTCGGTGCGGGTATCAACGGCGCTGGTGGAGTCGTCCAGAATGAGGATCTTCGGCTTCTTCAGAAGGGCGCGGGCGATACACAGACGCTGCTTCTGGCCGCCGGATACGTTGGTTCCGCCCTGCTCGATCCAGGTGTCGTATTTGTTCGGGAACTGCTGGATGAACTCATCCGCCTGAGACAGGCGGCACGCTTCCTCCATCTCCTCGTCGGTGGCGTTGGGGTTGCCCCAGCGCAGATTGTCCTTGATGGTTCCGGAGAACAGCACATTTTTCTGAAGCACCACGGCGACCTGATTGCGCAGGGATTCCAGATCATACTTGCGCACGTCCACGCCGCCCACCTTCACGCAGCCCTCCGTCACGTCGTACAGACGGGGGATCAGCTGGATCAGGGAGGACTTGGAAGAACCGGTGCCTCCGAGGATGCCGACCACTTCGCCGGACTTAATGTGCAGGTCGATGTCGGCCAGCGCCATGCGGTCCGCCTTTCTGGAATACTTGAAGCTTACGCCGTCAAAGTCGATGGAGCCGTCCTTCACCTCTTTCAGGCCGCTTTCCGGGCTTTTCAGCGTGCTTTCCTCGCTTAACACCTCCACGATACGCTCTGCGGATTCCGCGGACATGGTGATCATGCCGAAGACCATGGAGAGCATCATCAGGCTCATCAGGATCTGGAAGCTGTAGGTCAGCATGGAGGACATCTGTCCCACGTTCAGATCCAGCCCCTGGCTGGTGATGACGGTGTAGGAGCCGTAGGACATGACGAAGGCCATGCCGGCGTAAACGCAGATCTGCATCATCGGGCTGTTGATGGCCATGATGCGCTCCGCCTTGGTGAAGTCCTTCTGAACGTTTTCCGCGGCAGCGCCGAATTTCTTCTTCTCATAGTCCTCACGCACGTAGGATTTGACCACGCGCATGGCCTGTATGTTTTCCTGCACCGAATCGTTCAGCGCGTCGTACTTGCGGAATACCCTGCGGAACAGCGGAGTGGCAGAGCGGATCACGAAGAACAGACCGATGCCCAGCAGCGGGATGGTGAACAGGAAGATCACGGCGAGCCGTCCGCCCATGATGAAGCCCATCGCAAAGGAAAAGATCAGCATCAGCGGGCAGCGGATGGCGATCCGGATGATCATCATGTAAGCCATCTGTACGTTGGTGATGTCGGTGGTCAGCCTTGTGACCAGACTGGACACCAGGAATTTGTCAATGTTTTCAAAGGAATAGCCCTGGATCTTGTAAAACATATCCTTGCGCAGGTTGCGCGCAAAGCCGGCGGATGCCGTGGCGCAGGTCGCGCCTGCCGCGCCGCCGAAGACCAGGGAGATGATCGACATGGCGATCAGGACCGCCCCGTACTGCGCGATGACAGACATGGAGCAGCCGGCCTGCATCTGGCTGACCAGATTGGCGATGATAAATGGAATGATGCATTCCATAATAACCTCTACCGTAACCAGCAGAGGAGTCAGGATCGAAGCTTTTTTGTACTCGCGTATGCTTCGTGCCAGAACTTTGATCATTGGTGACATTCCTCCTTTTTTGTTTCTGCTGTTTGGCGCCCCTTCTGCTGAAGAGGCGTGTCCGGAGCAGGACCGGCCGTGCAGCCGCAGGCCTCGCGGTCCCAGTCCTCCAGATTGCGGAGCATCTGCGCCGCCATTTCCCGGAACAGGATGACCTGTCCGTCGGAAAGGCCCTTGGTGAGCTGCCGGTCAGTCTCCGTCAGACAGGCGTGGACACTGGCATCCAGCTCCACGGCACGCTGCGTGGGGATCAGACTTTTCAGGCGGGCGTCGTTCGCGACGCCTTCTTTAAGAATAATGCCGTTTCGTTCCAGAAGCTGCAGGATCCCTGTCGCCGTCGAACGGCTCAGCCCGAACGCGCTTTCGATATCGCGCTGAAAAACAGGCCCGTCCGGATAGTGCTTCAGAATGTAGCAGATGATCCAGCTCTGGACGCCTGTGATACCGAGATCCTGGAAGGCGGCGTCCAGCCGCGCTTTGACCTTGTGCGACAGCAGGTTGATCCATGCGCCGCAGTCCTTCTCCACGTCAATCCCCCCTTTCGGGTGCAAATACCAATTTATATTGTTAGGATGCGAACGATATCATAGCGCAGTTTGAGGGGGAATGTCAAGAGGAAATGAGGAGGTTCATCAATCTGTCAGAGATCTTCGGCAAAAAATGTTTTTTCCATGATTCTTTACAAGAAAATGATTGAAAAGGGGTTGTTTATAGATTAAAATAGACACAGAGTATGGACACAGGAGCTGTTTTTAATTCAATAAACGGGAGGAAGGATGTATGGCGAAGTCGATTAAAACGATAGGGATTCTGACGAGCGGCGGCGATGCTCCGGGAATGAATGCGGCGATCCGCGCGGTGGCCAGGAAAGCGCTTTCCAACGGCGTGAAGGTGAAGGGCATCAAGAGAGGCTATCAGGGCCTTCTGAACGAGGAGATCGTGGATATGGAGGCCAGGAGCGTGTCCGATATCATCCAGAGGGGCGGTACGATCCTGGGAACGGCGCGCTGCATGGAGTTCAAGACGGAGGAAGGCCAGCAGAAGGGCGCGGATATCTGCCACAAGCACGGGATCGACGGCCTTGTGGTCATCGGCGGCGACGGATCCTACATGGGAGCGCGGGCGCTTTCCAGACACGGGATCAATACGGTCGGCATCCCCGGCACCATCGATCTGGATATCGCCTGTACGGACTATACCATCGGCTTCGATACGGCAGTCAATACCGCCATGCAGGCCATTGATAAGGTAAGAGATACCTCATCCTCTCACGAACGCTGCAGTATCATCGAGGTTATGGGAAGGAATGCCGGCTATATCGCTCTCTGGTGCGGCGTTGCCAACGGCGCGGAGGATATCCTTCTTCCTGAGAAATATGACTATAACGAACAGAATATTATCAACAACATCATCAGCAACAGAAAGCGCGGAAAGACCCACCATCTGATCATCAATGCGGAGGGCATCGGCCATTCCACATCCATGGCGAGAAGGATTGAGGCGGCCACCGGCGTGGAGACCAGAGCGACTATCCTGGGCTACATGCAGAGGGGCGGAAGCCCGACCTGTAAGGACCGCTATTACGCGTCCATCATGGGCTGCCTGGCGTCCGACATTCTCTGCGAAGGCAAGACGAACCGGGTGATCGGCTACCGCGGCGGCAAATTCATCGATTTTGACATCGAGGAAGCGCTTGCCATGCAGAAGGATATTCCGGAATACGAGTACAGGATCAGCAAGCTGCTTGCGATCTGACCGCGGAGAACGGATGAAACAGGTCCGGCCCGTACGGCCTGTCCGGGAAAAGAGAGAAAGCGGCATTTATATATTTATATAAAGAAAGAAAACCTGCATCAGCGGGATACGAAGGGCAACGGCGCGCATGGCGCGCCGTTGCTTTCAGGTTAAGGAGAGCGCGGCGGACATCCGTCCTGATGTCCGCCGCGCTTTCGGAATGGAGAACGGTATGATCACATCCCTGTCAAACAGCAGAGTGAAAAACGTGACGGCGCTGAACCGGAAGGCGAAGGAAAGAAGGAGTCAGGAAAAGTATGTGGTGGAGGGCGTCAGGATGTTTCTGGAAGCCCCGGAAGAAGAGATCGAAGAGATCTATGTTTCCGCCGGATTTGAAGAAAGCTGCCGGAGGGAGGCGCATGGGAAGCCGTATTCCTGTGCCTGTCTGGAGCGGCTGGACAGACTTCCCTTTGAAACGGTTTCGGACGAGGTGTTTTCCAGAATGTCGGATACGCAGACCCCGCAGGGGATCCTCTGCGTGATGCGGAGAAAGAACTGGACGCAAGAGGAGATCATGGCCGGAAACGCGCCCCTTATCATGGTGCTGGAGGATATCCAGGACCCGGGCAATCTGGGAACCATCCTGCGCACCGGAGAGGGAGCCGGGATCAGCGGGGTCCTCATGAGCAGAGGATGTGCGGACATCTATAACCCGAAAACGATCCGTTCCACCATGGGAAGCATTTACCGGGTTCCCTTTTTCTATACGGATTCCATGGAAGAGACGGCGGCCCGCCTGAAGGATGCGGGCGTCAGTCTGTGCGCGGCGCACCTGCAGGGCTCCGTCGTATATACGGAACCGGATTATACGAAGGGGACCGCCTTTTTAATAGGAAATGAGGGGAACGGCCTGCGCCCGGAAACGGCCGCTCTTGCCGGCTGCCGCATCCGGATCCCCATGGCGGGACAGGTGGAATCCCTGAACGCCGCCATGGCATCGGGAATTTTGATGTACGAGGCGGCAAGACAGAGGAAAGGAGAGCTGTGATATGCTGGAAAACAGAAAGGTTGGATTCATCGGACTGGGAAATATGGCCTCCGCCATGATCGGAGGGATGCTGAGGCAGAAGCTGGCGGAACCCGGGAATATCCTGGGAAACGCGAAAACGGACGCGACAAGAAAACGGGCAGAGGAAGCCTGGGGGATCCGGATCCTTGCGGATAATGTGCGGGTGGCGGAGGAAGCGGATATCGTGGTGCTGGCGGTGAAGCCTCAGTTTTTTGACGAGGTGATCCGGCAGCTGCGGCAGCTGGGAGAGGAAGCCTGGAGGGAAAAGGTCCTGGTCAGCCTGGCTCCCGGGAAGACCTTTGACTGGTTTGATCAATGCTTCGGATATCCGGTTCCCGTGATCCGCTGCATGCCGAACACCCCTGCCCTGGTGGGAGAGGGCTGCACCGGCCTGTGCGTTTCCGACAGGGTTCCGGAGGAAGCCGCGGCGGAAGTGAAGTGCATGACGGACAGCTTCGGACGTTCGGTCCTGGTGCCGGAGCGTCTGATGGATGTGGTCAGCGCTGTGAGCGGCAGCTCCCCGGCCTTCGTATTCCTGTTCATAGAAGCCCTTGCAGACGGCGCCGTGGCGGGAGGAATGCCCCGCGCGCAGGCCTATGAGCTCGCCGCGCAGGCGGTGCTTGGAAGCGCGAAAATGGTCCTTGAGACGGGAAAACACCCCGGGCAGCTGAAGGATATGGTCTGCTCTCCCGGCGGTACCACCATCCAGGGCGTCCGCGCGCTGGAAGAAAAGGGTTTCCGCGCCGCGGCAATGGACGCCGTGGCAGCCTGCCTGGAAAAGGCCGGGAAGCTTTGAACGGCGGCCCAGCCCGGATCCCGGCCCGGTGGAATGACGGATTGTGACAAAATGTTACAAGATGTGTAATATTTTTTAAAAAACGGAAAAAGGATTGAAAAAATGCCTTTCTCGCGGAAAAAATCTGCGGGAAGGGCATTTTTTTGCGCTGTGCGCATCGCACGATCAGAAATGAGGCTGTTTTTTCGCTGCGATTTGGGCAGAAAGACGAAAGGACAGCAGGGGCGGGCGTTCCGGGCGTTGTAAAACCTTATCGAAAGCCGGCAGAAAACCGCGAAAAGTCAGGTCAGGATGCAGGTTGACAAAAGACGGCGCCGCTGTTAAGATAGCAGCTGTAACATTTGTTAACACTTTTGTAACAAATGAAAAGAATGAGTAACAGAAATGGAGGTTTCCATGAACACGAAAAGCAGAGGGCTGTGGATGCATGCCGCAGGAATGGCGGCCGGGATGCTGTTTCTCGGAATGACATGCGGGACAACCGTTTTTGCGGAAGGTGTGACACAGGCAGATATGTCGGGCGCGGTGAGCGCCGGAACAGAGACCATACAGACAGATGCGCAGACAGCGGCGGCGCAGAAGGCGGCGCGGGAACAGACGGCAGCGCTTCAGAAGGCGATGCAGGAGCAGGCCGAGGCGGCACAGAAAGCGATGCAGGAACAGGCAGAAGCGGTGCAGAAGGCGGTGCGGGAGCAGGCCGAAGCGGCACAGAAGGCTGCGCGGGAGCAGGCTGAAGCGGCACAGAAGCAGGCGGAGGCGGCACAGAAGGCTGCCGCGGCCGCGCAGCAGAAGGCGGCTGAAGAGGCTGCCGCGGCGGCACAGAAGCAGGCGGCGGAGGCTGCGGCGAAGACAGCCATGGAGGAAGCCATCCTCGTACAGAAGGGGATCAGCAGACAGGAATACGATCTGCTTGCGGCGCTGATCCAGTGTGAAGCGGGAGGCGAATCCTATATCGGACAGGTGGCTGTGGGAAATGTGGTGATGAACCGGATGGAGTCCGGAAAGCATCCGGACAACATTACGGGCGTGGTGTATGAGCCCGGACAGTTCAGCCCGGTCAGGAACGGAAGCCTGAAGAGGACTCTCGGATCCGGAAATATCAGCGCTTCCTGCCGTCAGGCGGCCCTGGAAGCGATCGCCGGGTCCGAGCCGGTGGGAGATAAGCTGTTTTTCCGGAGAGTGAACGGCCGAAGCGGCCAGGTGATCGGAAATCACGTGTTTTACTGAGAAGGTCCCGCGGCATGCAGTCCGGGCCGGTTTCGGCCCGGAACGCTAGTATTTCCCGGCCCCGGTATCCGCAGTGAAAAGCGGATGCCGGGGCTTTCGTCTGCCGCGGAAAAGTGGTATGATGAAAAAACAGTGATACTGCTGCTTCAGGAAGAAACGGAGGGAAAAAGAATGTTCATCAAAAGGGAAGCGTGTTCCGTCACTCCCTGCGAACCGGGCGTGACAAGAAGAGTTATGGGGTACAGCGACAATGTGATGATGTGTGAGATCACCTTTGAAAAAGGGGCAAAGGGGAATGTGCATTCCCATCCGCATACCCAGGTGACCTATGTGGCGGAGGGAACGTTTGAATTTACCGTATCGGGAGAGACGCAGGTGGTCACAAAGGGAGACTGCGTGCTGATGCCCCCTGATGCCGTGCATGGTACGGTGTGCCTGGAAGCGGGAAAGCTGGTGGATGTGTTCAGCCCGATGCGGGAAGACTTTCTGAAGGCGGAGCGCTGATCCTGTGCCGGACCGGCCGAAGGCGGAGTGTTCCGGCCCGGAGCCGGACCGCCCATCGCCGCAGACGGTCTGAGAGGACGGCCATTTCAATCGCTTCGCGATGGGCCGGATGCTTTCTGCCGATACGTTTTCGTACGGTCTGCGCAGTAAATGCGCAGACCTGG
>CALWGL010000109.1 GCA_944380025.1 uncultured Lachnospiraceae bacterium | reverse complement strand
TTCGTGGTCCTTGATCTTTTCCCGCAGGCGCTTGATATGTACGTCTACGGTGCGGGTGTCGCCGATGTATTCATAGCCCCAGATCTGATCCAGCAGCTGCTCCCTGGTAAAGACATGGTTGGGAGAGGAGGCGAGAAAATAAAGAAGCTCCAGCTCCTTGGGCGGCATGTCCACGGTTTTTCCGTTGTAGATCACGGAATAGTTGGTCTGGTTGACGATCAGATCCGGGTATTCCACGCATTTGATATCCGGCTGCTCCTTCGCGGCGGGAGCGGCCTTGTAGCGGCGGAGGACCGCCTTCACCCTGGCCACCAGCTCCTTGGAGTCGAAGGGCTTTTCCATGTAGTCGTCCGCGCCCAGCTCCAGCCCGAGCACCTTGTCGAAGATCTCCCCTTTGGCGGAAAGCATGATGATGGGGATGTTGGAGTGGCTGCGCACCTCCCGGCAGACCTGATAGCCGTCGATGCCCGGAAGCATCAGATCCAGCAGGATCAGGTTGGGAGAAAAGCTTTTTACCGCAACCAGGGCGGACTCCCCGTCTCCCACGATCATGGTGTCGAAGCATTCCTTGGTCAGATAGAGGGAGATCAGCTCCGCGATATTGTTGTCGTCGTCTACGATCAGTATTTTCTGTTTATTTGCCATTGAGATTCCTTTCTTTCTTTTTATCAGGACAGAGTCCCGCGGCCGGTCAGGACTTAAACTCCACGATGGTGACGCCCGCGTCGCCTTCGCCGTATTCGCCCAGACGGTAGGATTTCACATATTTTACCTTGCGCAGGTGGCTCTGCACCGCGTTTCTCAGCGCGCCCGTGCCCTTGCCGTGCACCACGCGCACGGTGGAAAGATGGGCCAGGTAGGCGTCGTCCAGATATTTGTCCAGCTCCGTAAGGGCCTCGTCCACGGTCTTTCCCAGAAGATTGATCTCCGGGGAGACGGAGAGGGACTTGGACATGCGGAGCTTTCCGGAGCCGGTCCGCTTCGCGCCGCCGGAGGTGTAGCTGTCCTTTTCCTGTACCAGGACCAGATCCCTGATGTTGGTCTGGGTGCGGATGATGCCGCACTGGACGAACAGGTTGCCTTTATGGTCAGGGAGGGAGCTGACGGTGCCCTTCAGCCCCATGGAAACGATGCGCACGGATTCGCCCAGTCTGATCTGAGAGGGCTTCAGGCCGGACGCGGCAGGAGCTTCCTGCTTCACGGAAAGTCTGCTGTTTTTCTCAGAGATCTTATTGCGCACCTTTTCCCGCTGCTTTTCCAGATCCTTCATGGAAGCGCCGGGGCCGGCCTTCTGGAAGATGCGGATGGTTTCGTCCGCCGTATCCTTGGCCTCCTGCAGGATCTCGCGGGCTTTTTCGTTGGCCTCCCGGAGGATCTTATCGCGGGACTGGTCGATGCGCTCCTGTTTCTGCTCCAGCCGTTTTTTCAGCGTCTCGATCTCCCTTTTATAGGATTCGATCTCCCGCTGCTCCTTTTCAATGGTCACGCGGCTCTGCTCCAGGTCGGAAAGCAGATCCTCAAAGCTTTTGTCTTCCGCGCTGATCTGGGAGGAGGCCGCTTCGATGATCTCCTCGGGAAGGCCAAGCCGCCTGGAAATGGCGAAGGCGTTGCTCTTTCCGGGTATGCCGATGAGCAGCCGGTAGGTGGGCCGCAGGGACTGCACGTCAAATTCGCAGCAGGCGTTTTCCACAAAGGAGGTGGAGAGAGCGTAAACCTTCAGCTCGCTGTAATGGGTGGTCGCCATGGTGCGCACGCCCCGGTCGTGCAGATGGTTCAGGATGGCGATGGCAAGGGCCGCGCCCTCCGTGGGATCGGTTCCGGCTCCCAGCTCGTCGAAGAGGCAGAGGGAGTCCGCGTCCGCGTGCTTCAGGATGGACACGATGCTGGTCATGTGGGAGGAGAAGGTGCTCAGGCTCTGCTCGATGCTCTGCTCGTCCCCGATATCCGCAAAAACCTCCCGGAACACGGAAAGCTCAGACCGGTCCTGGGCCGGGATATGAAGGCCGGCCTGCCCCATCAGGCAGAACAGTCCCGTGGTTTTCAGGGAAACCGTTTTTCCGCCCGTATTCGGCCCGGTGATGATGAGAAGGTCATAATCCCTGCCCAGACGGATATCGATGGGAACGGTTTTCTTTTTATCCAGTAAAGGATGTCTCGCCCCGCGGATATCGATGATATGATCCTCGTTGAAGACCGGCCTGGAGGCGTTCTGCTCCAGGGCAAGGGAGGCCTTCGCGAAAATGAAATCCAGCCGGGTCATCACATGCTGGTTTTCCGCAAGCTCCGCCGTATGCTCTCCGGCGAGAGTGCTCAGCGCGGCGAGCACTTTTTCAATCTCTTCCTTTTCCTTCAGCTCCAGCTCCCGCATCTGGTTATTCAGACTGACCACGGCTGCCGGCTCGATGAAAATGGTGCTTCCCGTGGAGGACTGGTCGTGGATCATGCCCGGCACCTGGCTGCGGTACTCCGCCTTTACAGGCAGGCAGTAACGCCCGTTCCTGGTGGTGACCAGCGCATCCTGCAGATAAGAATGCAGGGAGCCGTTCACCATGCTGTTTAGCTGGGAATGGATCCGCTCCGCGGTCACGGCCATGCTGCGTCTGACATGCTTCAGGCCCGGACTGGCGTCGTCGCTGATCTCCTCCTCGGAAACGATGCACCGGTAAATCTCCCTGGACAGCTGCGTCAGCGGCTCCAGCGAGGAAAACAGCGGCGTCAGCGAATCGTCCGGCGCGTCCTCCCGGTCCTTCCTGCCGAAATTCTTTACCCGCGCCACGTTTTCCAGCAGCGACGCGATGTGCAGAAGCTCCGGAATGGAAAGGGTGCTTCCGATCTCCAGGGACCGCAGGCTCATGCCCAGCTCCCTGGTGCTTCCGAAGGAAATGCTTCCCTTCTGAAACAGCCTGGTCAGAGCGTCCGCCGTTTCCTGCTGGGCGCTTTCAATATCGGAAAGCCTGTCCATGGGGACAAGCTCCCTGCAGAGCCGCCGCCCCGGATCCGAGGTGGCATGCTCCGTAAGCCGGTCGATGATCTTATTATATTCAAGGGTTTTCAGTACTTTCTCGTTCATGGTTACCTCTGTGGTTATTTCTGATGTTTGGGGGCGGCAGCGGGGCAGCGCGAAAAAATCGGGCTGGATTGCGCTGTGCGCAATCATTATACCACGGAAAGAAGGGCATAGCCAGTCCCGGCAAGGATAAAATGCGGGCCGGATTCCTGCTCGCTGGCCTGCCGGTGAACAGGAATGCCGCGGCTTTTCGGATGTCATGAAGGATTCTGTCATGATGCATGGTTAAGAAAGGGCCCTGCTGCCGTTCAGACTGCAAAGAAAAGGATGGATACGGTTACATATGCAATTTTCAAATTCTGAACCGTACATTTTTTGAAATAATACGGTTATAAGAAGATCTTTTCCTGTTCTGAACCGTACAAATTGGCGTCCGGTACGGTCAGAAACAGGATTTTTATATATTGAACCGTACGGAGAGACCATTTTGTACGGTTCAGAAGGGCATTTTCTGTATTTGGAACCGTCGGAACAGGCAGCACACCACCTTTTTGTACGGTTCAGAAGGGCATTTCCTGTATCTGGAACCGTAGGAACAGGCAGCAGACCAATTTTTGTACGGTTCAGAAGGGCATTTCTTGTATTTGGAACCGTCAGAACAGGCTTTTTGTACGGTTCAAAATGAAATTTCCTGCATCTAAACCGTCACAAAAGCTTTTGCAGACCCGAGGCAGGAGTTCCCGCCGGCGTTTTCCGCAGAGGAAATCCGAGGCAGGAGTTCCCGCCGGCGTTTTCCGCTGCAAAAACCCGGCGGAGCTTCCCGGCCTTTGATCCGGCTCCTGCATCCGGAAGCGGGAGAAAAGGCAGGAGGGAAAGTCCGGGAAAAAGCCCGGAAAAAAATCCCTAAGGACAGGCGGCAGTCACGGGAAAATGGCTGCCAGGTTATTGACATATGCCAGAAACAGAGCTACACTGAACGAAAAAGAACCGGCGGAGGACAAAAGGAAGAAGCTGCCGGACAGAAAGGATGACAGAGAGATGAAAATTGCGGTAACCTATGAAAACGGAGAGGTTTTTCAGCATTTCGGACATTGTGAGAGCTTCAAGCTGTATGAGACACAGGATGGAAGGGTGACGGAGGAAACGGTGGTCAGCGCACAGGGCAGCGGACACGGAGCGCTGGCGGGCTTTCTGCAGGCGCACGGCGTGGAGGCGCTGATCTGCGGCGGGATCGGAATGGGCGCGAGGATGGCGCTGGACGACGCGGGGATCCGTCTGTATCCCGGCGTGCAGGGAAATGCGGATGAAGCGGTGGCGGCGCTTCTGTCCGGAAGCCTGAACTACGATCCCGACGCGCAGTGCAGTCATCATCATGATCACGGCGAGGGCCATACCTGCGGCCACGGAGATCACGAATGCGGGCATGGACATGAGGATCATGGCTGCGGCCACGGAGATCATGGCTGCGGCGAGGATAAGCACGGCTGCGCGGGAAATCACTGAACAGGCTGCTGTTTCGTGACAGGCCGGATTTCTGCCCGCCGGCATGCCGTTACTGTTCTGCCAAAGGTTGAACAGTAACAGGCGGCGGCCTTTTTTCGGAAAACGTTTTCCCTTTCCTATTGAAAAGAAGCGGCTTTTTTGCTAGTATAAAGGCGTGACAGAGGTTAGGACAGATCCGGGACTGCCGTGAACCGTACGCTGTACTCCGCACGGCAAAGGCTCCGGATGATTCGCACAAAAAGGCTGCATACAGGAGACGTTTTGGCAGAAAGCGCTTTTGGAAGTGCAGGGAAAGGCGGCCGAAGTGAAGGTGATGGAATTTCTCAATGCGCACAGGGAGGATGAAGATCCCTGCGAATGCGTGATCCTGCCGGACGGCAGCATAGAAGAGCCGCTGCCTTCCCATATCGGGAAGCTGACAGAGCTTGCGGGAGCGGATCCTGCGGTGCTCCACGGACATATGGAGAAAAGCATGGAGCCCCTGTTCTGGCTGGCGGAATACACCGGCTGCATGTCCGTATGGCAGACCAGGGTGGTTTCCCCCTCGGAGGCCACACAGGCGCAGGAGGACACACTGGAGGAGCTTTACGATGCGGCGCTTCTCGCCCCGGGCTATCTGCGGGAGAACGCCGGGGAGAATTACCGGGAAAGCGTGAAGAAAGCGAAAAAGGAGATTCGGCCGGACGCATAGACCATCGCCGCAGCGAAGCGGTGAAACGGCCGCATGCGGACGAAAATCTGCGCGCATAACCAATAAGCGTGAAAATAAAAAATGATACAGACACAGGGAGAGGACACAACACGTCAGCTCCCTGTTTTTTCCGCCGTTTCGGCGCGCTCCTTTACAACCGGCCCGCAATCGGATATACTGTGAATGCCGTGCTTGTCCGCGCTGCATCGAACCGGGGCGGGAAGCGGAAGCGCGGCGGGAAGAAAACGATTTTTTTCATACGGAGAAGGATATATGCCGGATCAGGAAAAAAGAAACGACGAAAAGCAGAACCGGGAACTGCCGCAGAAGCCGCAGCCGGCCTCGGACAGCGCCGGAACGGATATCAGCTTTATCAAGGAAAAGGTCAAGGAACGGCCGGTCAACAAGAGAAAGCTTCTGAAACGGACCATGATCACCGCCTCCATGGCCGCGATCTTCGGGCTCATCGCCTGCCTCACCTTTCTGGTGCTGGAGCCTGTTTTCAGCAACTGGCTCTATCCCGAGGAGGAGCCGGAACCGGTGCAGCTGCAGGAGGAATCGGAAAACGAGGAAATGCTGCCGGAGGACATGGTGCTGGAAGAGGAGAGCGAGGAGGAGAGCGCGCCGCCCGTCCAGACCACCGTGGTGGAGCGGGTGGAGCTGAAGGTATCCGATTATCAGACACTCTACAGCAATCTCTATAAAATGGTGCAGGAGGTGTCCAAATCCCTGGTGACGGTGATCGGGATCACCTCCGATACGGACTGGATGAACAATTCCTATGAAAATGAAGGCCAGAATGCCGGGCTGATCGTGGCGGACAACGGCAGGGAGCTTCTGATTCTGACAGAAAAGGAGATCGTGGATCAGTCCGAGGAGCTGAACGTGGTCTTCTGCGACAGCACGCAGGTGCAGGCAGAGCTGAAGCAGGCCGACCCCACCGTGGGGCTCGCGGTGATCAGCGTGGAGCTGGAAAGCATTCCAGACGCCACCCAGGAGACCATTTCTCCCGCAAGGCTTGCCAGCTCCAGCAACAGCGGCCTTCTGGCCACCCCCGTGGCGGCGCTGGGCCGCCCTCTGGGAAAGGCAAATTCCGTGGCCTACGGGATGATTACCTCATCGGACGGCACGCTGTATCTGGCGGACGGCAATTATCAGCTTCTGACCACGGACATCTATGGAAGCACCTTCGCCAGCGGCATCCTCACCAACCTGAGCGGCCAGGTGCTTGGCATCATCTGCCAGGAAAACAGCGCGGAGGATACGCCGAACCTGATCACCGCCTACGGCATCAGCGGGCTGAAAAACCTGATCGAAAAGCTTTCCAACGGACAGCCCTCCGCCTCCCTCGGCATTTTCGGGACGGATGTGCCTAAGGAGATCCAGGAGACCCAGGGCGTGCCCGCGGGCGCTTACGTGACGGGAATCGTCATGGATTCCCCCGCCATGGTGGCGGGCATCCAGAGCGGGGACGTGATCGTGCAGATGGGAACCGTGCCCGTGGAATCCTTTGCCGACTACCGGAACACCCTCATGGGACTGCTTCCCGACACGGAGCTGACGCTCACCGTCATGCGCCAGGTGCAGGAGGAATACCAGGAGATGACCGTTGACGTGCTTTTGAACACACTGGAATAGAAAAAATGCAGAGGAACGCGGCGGCTCCGGATCTCGTCCGCAGCCGCGCTTCCGGAATGGAGAAGGACGATGAAATATATCAGAGACTATAAAGAAGGCGACCGGATGTTTGACATTTATCTGTGCAAGCACAAGCAGTCCGCCGTGACCAAGAACGGAAAGCCCTATGAAAATGTGATCCTGCAGGATAAGACCGGAACCATCGACGCCAAGGTCTGGGATCCCAACAACGCGGGCATCGCCGAATTTGACGCCATGGATTACATAGAGGTGTACGGCGACGTGATCAGCTTCCAGAGCGCGCTCCAGGTCAATGTAAAACGCATCCGCGTCTGCCGTGAGGGCGAATACGACCCCGCCGACTACCTCCCCGTCAGCAGCAAAAGCATCGACGGCATGTACAAGGAGCTTCTCGGCCTCATCGGCCGCACGGAAAACGGCTTTCTGAAAAAACTGCTGGAAAGCTTCTTCGTGGAGGACGAGGAATTCATCCGCGCCTTCCGCATGTCCTCCGCCGCCAAGACCATCCACCACGGCTTTGTGGGCGGCCTTCTGGAGCACACCCTGAGCGTAGCAAAGCTGTGCGAATATTTCTGCAGGACCTATCCCATCCTGAAACGGGATCTGCTGATCGCCGCGGCGCTCTGCCATGATATCGGAAAAACGAAGGAGCTCTCCCGCTTCCCGGAAAACGATTACACCGACGACGGACAGCTCCTGGGCCACATCATCATGGGCGCGGAAATGGTGGGAGAAAAGGCCCGCCAGATTCCCGGCTTCCCGCCTGTGCTTGCGGCGGAGCTGAAGCACTGCATCCTGGCCCACCACGGTGAATACGAATACGGCTCCCCGAAAAAGCCTGCCCTGATCGAGGCCACGGCCCTCTACCTGGCGGACAACGCGGACGCCAAGCTGGAGACCTTCTCCGAAGCCCTGCAGGGAGCGACCGGGTATGGCTGGCTGGGTTACAACCGGCTGTTTGAGTCCAACATCCGCCTGACCAGGATGGATTAAGAGATGAAGCACAGGGAAGAAAACAGGGAAGCAATGCCAGGAAAGGACGGGCTTCTGTATGGAAGTGAAGAAGAATGACATTTTTACCGTAACGATCACGGATACCGGAAACGACGGCGAGGGCATCGGGAGAGTGAGCGTGCCCGGAGGGAAGGGGCCCTGCGCGGGGGAAATGGCGCAGGCGAATACCCTGTCTGCGGATACATTGCCTGCGGATACATTGCCCGCAGACATGTTGCCTGTGGAAAAATTGTCTGCGGCCGGGCCGGATGCGGATATATTGCCGGTGAATACATTGCCTGCGGCCGGGCCGGACGCAGCCGGGATGGATGTGGCCGGGACCGGGGGCTTCACCCTGTTTATTAAGGACGCCGTGATCGGGGATACTGTGCAGGCAAAGGTCATGAAGGCGAAGAAGCACTATGCCTATGCGAAGCTGGAGAAGGTGATCGAGCCTTCTCCTTTTCGCGTTACGCCCCTCTGCCCCTTCAGCCGCCAGTGCGGCGGCTGCCAGCTTCAGGCGCTTTCCTATGAGAAGCAGCTGGAATTTAAGGAAAAAAAGATCCGAAACAACCTGATCCGCATCGGCGGCCTCTCCTCGGAACGGGTGGAGGAGATCATGGAACCCATCATCGGCATGGACGATCCCTGGCACTATCGCAACAAGGCCCAGTTTCCCTTCGGCACGGATAAGGACGGAAACGTGGTCACGGGCTTTTACGCGGGCCGCACCCATACCATCATCCCCAACACGGACTGCGCCCTGGGCGTTCCCGAAAACCGCCTGGTGCTGGAAACCATCCTCTCCCACATGAAGCGCTTTCACATCACCGCCTACGACGAACAGACCGGCACGGGCCTGCTGCGCCACGTCCTCATCCGAAAGGGCTTTCAGAGCGGCCAGCTCATGGTCTGCCTGGTGGTAAACGGCAGCCGCTTTCCGGAGGAAGAGGCCCTTGCCGACGCCCTCTGGCAGCTTCCCGGCATGACCAGCCTGTCCGTCAACACCAACCGGGAGCGCACCAACGTGATCCTCGGCAAAAAAATCCGCGTGGTGCGCGGAACCGGCTTTATCGAGGACTCCATCGGCGGCGTCACCTTCCGGATCTCCCCCCTTTCCTTCTACCAGGTGAACCCCGTCCAGACGGAGAAGCTCTACAGCCAGGCCCTCGCCTACGCGGGCCTGACCGGAACGGAAACCGTATGGGATCTTTACTGCGGTATCGGAACCATCTCCCTGTTTCTGGCGAAACAGGCGGGAAAGGTGTACGGCGTGGAGATCGTCCCCGACGCCGTCCGCGACGCGCAGCAGAATGCCCGCCTCAACGGCATCACCAACGCGGAGTTTTTCGTGGGGAAGGCGGAGGAGGTGCTTCCGGAGAAATATGAAAAAGAAGGCATCCATGCGGACGTGATCGTGGTGGACCCGCCCCGCAAGGGCTGCGACGAAAGGTGCCTGGAAACCATGGTGAAAATGCAGCCGGAGCGGATCGTGTATGTGAGCTGCGACTCGGCGACTCTGGCCAGGGATGTGAAGTGGCTGAGGGAGAGCGGGTATGAGATCGTGAAGGGGAGAGGGTGCGATATGTTTCCGGGAACTGTCCATACAGAAGTCTGTGTGAAATTGGAAAGGAGAAGATAAGAGCGCATCGACGCTTTCACTTCTTCCCTCGAAGAGCAGGCAACAGCGGTCACAGAATACGCAGAGCCGCTGGCCAGGAGATTCGTTTAGAATTTTGGCGAAAGGATATATTTTCACAAAACTGGAAAAAGAGTGGCATTGCATTTTCTTTAATTAACTGGAAGTGCAATGCCGCTTTGTTATAGTGGCTTATTTGAAAGGAAATTTCTCTTTCAAAAAGTATTCCTGAATTGAAAAATTCACTTTTGCGTGATATACTTTTCTTATATTTTCTGGCAGAAAAATGGAGGTGCGAC
>CALWGL010000108.1 GCA_944380025.1 uncultured Lachnospiraceae bacterium | reverse complement strand
GAAGAGCGTGAAGGCCTATGAAAATGACGAAAGAAAAGAGGCCGCGGCACGTCCGGAGAGACGGGAACCGGATGCCAGGCTGCGGTTTGCCAGAAGACGGCAGGGGAGAAGCGGAAGATGACGGTATTTGTGGAAAATGAGATTCATACGGAGTTTCCTTTTGATCCGCTTGAGGTGGCGTCTCAGGTGGCGGAGGCGGTTCTGGACGCGGAGGACTGCCCCTACGAGACGGAGATCAATGTGCTGATCACGGACGACGAGGGGATCCGGGTCTACAACAGGGAATATCGGAACATGGACAAAGCGACGGACGTGCTTTCCTTCCCCAACATATCCTTTGAACGGCCGGCGGATTTTTCCGCGGCGGAGCGCTCGGAGGCGGACTGTTTTCAGCCGGATAGCGGGGAGCTGATCCTTGGGGATATCATCCTTTCCTGCGACCGCGTCAGAGAGCAGGCAGAGGCCTACGGCCACAGCCAGAAGAGAGAATTCGCTTTTCTGGTGGCGCACAGCATGCTGCATCTGTGCGGTTATGACCATATGGAACCGCAGGAGGCGGCCGTCATGGAAGAAAAGCAGGAGAGCATTCTGGACGGACTGCAGATTACGAGAGAGATCACAGATTGAAAGGAACAGCGATGGCTCAGACAAGAAGATCCGGATACAGGAAGAACGGTCTGGTAACCGCGCTCGCCTTTCTGGCGGGCGCGCTGGCCGTTTATAAAAGAATTCCTCTGACAAACCGGATAGGGGATAACGGCAACGCCTATTTCGGCATGGCCTATGATACGTTTCTTTTTTTCTTTCTGCTCTGCGGCTATGCTATGCAGACGGTAGTGGCGCAGATGACAGCGGCAAGATGCGCGAAGGGACAGTATCGGAATACACGGCGGGTCTGGAATACGGCCATCCTGTATACCGCAGTCCTCGGGATCGCCGGCAGCGCAGCCATGCTGCTTTCCGCAGGCGTGCTGGCGGAAGGGCTGTTTCGGACGAGGGAGGCGGCTCCTGTCATCCGCTGTATGGCGCCCTGCGTTCTGATCGTTTCTCTGACAGGCGCGCTGCGCGGCTATTTTCAGGGGATGGGAAGCATGGTGCCCACGGCCTTTTCCCGGTTCGCGGAGGAACTTGCCGGTCTGCTTCTCATGCTGGTCCTGGTGCCGGGTATGGGCGGGTATGGGAAAAAGGTGGGAGCGCTCCTGTTCCAGCCGGATTATGAGCAGGCATTCGGAGCCGGCGGAGCGGCGCTCGCCTTTGGCCTGGGAAGCCTGATCGCCCTGCTGCTTCTTGCCGTGCTTTATCTGCTCTTTCAGGGCAGCTTCCGCAGAAGGGAAAGAAAGGATACGGGAAAGGCGGCGGAGGATTACGGAAGCATCGGCCGCCGGATCGCGGGCGCGGCCCTTCCTGCTGTCCTGACCGCCTTTGCCATGCAGGGCAGCTTTATCCTGGATCAGATACTTTTCATGCAGTTCATGCCTGCCGGAGCGGACAGCGCCGTACAGTGGGGGATATATACCGGAAAATACAGGATCCTTTCCTGCGTTCCGGCGATGCTGGCAGCGGCGGTCTGTACCGGACTGATCCCGTCTCTTTCCGTTTCTCATGAGGGAATGAATCCGGGCAGGACGCGGGAAAAAGCATTTCTGATGCTGAAGCTTTCTTTTTCGGTGTCCCTTCCCTTTGCGGTGTGGTATGCTGTTACGGCGGACAATCTCGTCCCGGCGCTTTTTACGGCGGGAAATATGGAAACGGCGGCGCAGCTTCTCCGGCTGGGCTGTGTGTCCATGGTTCTGCAGTCTCTTGCCGTTGGGATCGCCTGTATTCTGCGCGGCTTGGGACGTGAGAGACTTCTGTTTGCCGCAGCGGCGGCCTCTCTGATCCTGCACGCGGTGCTCCTTTCCGTTTTCCTTCACAGCTTCGGAATGGGTACGGACGGCGTGATCTGGGCGGTGACGGCCCTGTACGGAGCGTTTGCGGTCCTAGGGATGGCCGCCGTGCTGCGGACCATCTCTCTTCGGGGAGACTGGGGAAGACTGATCGGGATCCCGGTCATTGCCTGCGCGGTGATGGGGCTTGTCGTCTATCTGATCAACCGCTTCCTGCCCGCCGTGCTTGGCGCAGGGCCTGTGTGCCTTCTCTGCTTTGCCGCAGGACTTATCCTGTATGTCCTCCTGATGCTTTCCATGCACAGCCTCAGCGGCAGGGAGCTGAAAAGCATTCCGGGCGGCGGAGCGCTGCTGAAGGTGGGAAAGCTTTTCCGGTTTTATTAAAGGAATTCTGAATAAACGGCGGAAAGAATGCTGATACTCTGGAAAGAAAACGAAAAGCAGGAGGTTCCTGATGCGTCTCTGGAAGAAGATCAGCATTTATTTCATTTATCCGGCATGTATGCTCGCTGTCGGGCTCGCCGCAGGCCTTGGCGTGCAGGAATTTTTCTATCCGAACCGGTTCCCGCCTGCCGGAGAGCAGGCAGAGGAGCAGGATCTGCGGGAGGGAGCGCAGAGGGAGGAAACGGCCCGGGACGGCGGAAAGCCGGTGGAGGCGGCCGGCGGACAGGAGCAGGTGATCACGGCGGATACCCGGTATGTGGTGGAGCGGTTCGATCTGACCGATTCCAGCCGGACTGAAACGGAGGAGCCGCTTCCCGCACAGTATATCGGAATGGATCGGGAGGAATTTCTGGACGCCTGCGAAGTCTATGAAGCTTCTCCTTCCCTGGCTGACCAGAGCAAAGGCTTTCTTTCCATGTATGTGGAGCGCTTTTCCTCAGAAGAGGTGGTCGTCCGGAAAAATTACGAGAGCAGCAAAAAGACGGAAGAGTTTTATCTCGCTGTGGAAAACAACTATGTTGTGGTCTATGAGAAGGATAAGAAGACCCGCTTCATGTCCACGGGAATTCCCGTCCGGAGCCTGCCGGACGAACTGGTTCAGGAACTCCTGAATTTCAAGTATGTGGGCAGTGAGGCGCAGCTGTATGATTTCCTGGAATCCTATTCCAGCTGAAAGATGAGGAGCTTATGAACAGAAGAAAAACAGGGATCATCGGGGGCGGGGCCTCCGGCCTGATGGCGGCTGTGGCTGCGGCGGAAAAGAACGGAACCGGGGACGAGGTATTTGTTCTGGAAAAAAAAGAACGGATCGGGAAAAAGATCCTGGTGACAGGGAACGGAAAGTGCAATCTGACCAACCTGTCTTTTCCTTTGGACAGGCTCGGGGAATATTATCATGGAGCGTCTGCCGGACGGCTGCAGGCGCTGTTTTCCCGTTTTTCTCCGGAGGACACCTGCGGACTGTTCCGGAAGATGGGGATGCTGACCGTTTCCCGGGACGGCTATGTCTATCCGCTCTCCGGCCAGGCGTCCACGGTGCTGGATACGCTGCGCTTTGAACTGGAACGGAGGAAGGTATGGATCCGCACGGAATGCCGCATTGCGGCAGTGGAACCGCTGAAAAGGGGCGGATACCTGGTACATACGCAGGAGGATGACACGTATCGTTTTGACCGTCTGATCCTTGCCTGCGGCTCCCCGGCGGGACAGAAGGGAAGAGAGGGGATGGACGGGTATGCTTATGCCGCTTCCCTCGGGCATACGGTGGTCCCTGTACAGCCGGCGCTCACGGCTCTGCGCTGCGAGGGGGATTTCTGGAAGGCTCTGGCGGGGGTGCGCTGTCAGGCGTCCATCCGCCTGATGATCGGAAAGACACAGAAGCCGGAAACTTTTTCGGAGTATTCGGAAGAAGGAGAGCTGCAGCTGACAGATTATGGGATTTCCGGCATTCCGGTCTTTCAGTTAAGCCGTCATGCCTCTTTTGCGCTGGCGGCGGGAAGGCGGGTACGGGCACAGATCGATTTCCTTCCTTCTTTTGCGGGAAAAGAGGGGGAATACCGGAAGCTTGCGGAAGAAAGGATCTCCGCTTTCAGGGGGCGGCCCCTGGAGATGCTTTTCTGCGGCCTTGTGAACAAGAAGATCATTCTTGCCCTGTTAAAGCAGAACGGTCTGAGGATCCAGGACACGGCGGAGCAGAGAAACGAGCCTGCCATCCGGCGGGTATTTTCCGGACTTCGTGCTTTCCCCGTGCAGGTGAAGGGGGTCAACCCCTTTTCCGCCGCCCAGGTGTGTGCCGGAGGGGTGCCGCTTGATGAGGTGACGGACCGGATGGAATCCAGAAAACATCCCGGCCTGTTTCTGGCAGGAGAGCTTCTGGACGTGGACGGAAGATGCGGAGGCTATAATCTGCAGTGGGCCTGGACCTCCGGCTATCTTGCGGGCCGCGGATAAAAAGCGGGACAGTTCAGCCAGGTCTGCGCATTTACTGCGCAGACCGTACGAAAACGTATCGGCTGAACTGAACTACTAAAAAGCGGGACACGGAGCTGCTTTTGCGCAAAAAAGCTTGTCCGGGGAAAGGGTTTGCGCTATACTCTATTCATTAAGCCTGAGACAGAAAGCAGAATAAGGAAATGATACAGATCAGACAGCTTAAGCTTCCCCCCGGACATACGGAGCGGGAGCTGATGGAAAAAGCGGCGAAGACCTTACATATCTGTCCGGAGGAGATCGCGTCCTTCCGGATCGTAAGGCAGTCCATAGACGCGAGAAAAAAGCCGGAGATCCGGCTGGTCTATACGGTGGACGTGCGGGTGAAGGGCTCGGAGAAAAAGGTCCTTGCAGCATGCAGAAAGGACTCGAACGTGGGTCCTTCGGACGGCGTGCGGTATCGTTTCCCGGAGCCGGGAAAGGAGGCGCTGCACGGCAGGCCGGTGATCGTCGGAACGGGACCCGCGGGACTGTTCTGCGGCTATCTCCTGGCACGGGCCGGCTACCGGCCCCTTCTCCTGGAGCGGGGGGAGGATGTGGAAAGCAGGATCGGACGGGTGGAGGAGTTCTGGAAAACAGGAAAGCTTGCGCCGGATTCCAACGTGCAGTTCGGAGAGGGAGGCGCAGGCACCTTTTCCGATGGAAAGCTGAATACCCTGGTGAAGGACCGGGACGGAAGGAACGCGGAGGTGCTCCGGATCTTTGCGGAAAACGGTGCTTCGGAGGCGATCTGTTATGAAGCCAGGCCGCATGTGGGGACCGACGTGCTGGCCCGGGTGGTAAAGAGCATGCGGGAGCGGATCCTTTCCTGGGGCGGAGAGGTGCGCTTCGGCGCAAAGGTGACGGATCTGCTGATCCGGGAAGGCAGGGTGTGCGGCGTGGCCTGCGAAAACGGGGAACAGATCGAAAGCGGGGCGGTGGTCCTTGCCATCGGCCACAGTGCCAGAGATACCTTCGCGATGCTGCTGGAAAAGGGGATCCCGATGGAGGCGAAGTCCTTTGCCGTGGGCTTCCGGGTGGAGCATCCGCAGGAGCTGATCAACCTCTCTCAGTATGGACAAAAGGCTCCGGAGAAGCTTCCCCCGGCTTCCTATAAGCTGACCGCCCGAACCTCGGAGGGAAGAGGCGTTTACTCTTTCTGCATGTGCCCGGGAGGCTACGTGGTAAACGCTTCCAGCGAGCCCGGACGGCTCGCGGTCAACGGGATGAGCTACAGCGGAAGGAACGGAAAAAACGCGAACAGCGCCATCATCGTTTCCGTTACCCCGGAGGATTACGGCGCGGACGGTCCCCTTTCCGGTATCTGTTTTCAGCGGATGCTGGAGGAACGGGCCTTCCGCGCGGCGGACGGGATGGTGCCCGTGCAGAGATACGCAGACTATGCGGAACGCTCCGGCGGGGAGAGAAGAGCGCGCTTTGTGCCGGAGGATTTTGCGCCTGCCGTTAAGGGAAGGTGGAAACCGGCGGATCTGCGCAGGATCCTGCCGCCTCCGGTGAGAAAAGCGTTTCTGGAGGGCATGGAAGCCTTTGACCGGATCATTCCCGGCTTCGCGGACGACGCGGTCTGTCTGTCCGGAGTGGAAAGCCGGACCTCATCTCCGGTGCGCATTCCAAGGGACGAAAGTCTGCAGTCCTCCGTGCGCGGGCTGTATCCCTGCGGAGAGGGTGCCGGCTATGCGGGCGGGATCACTTCCGCAGCCATGGACGGAATGCGGGCGGCGGAAGCGATCGCTTCCCGTTATGCCAGCAGGATGGCAGAATAAATAGAGGGCAGGAGAGAACGATGGAGAAATACAGAAGCAGACTGAAGGACAAAAAAAGGATCGTGGTGAAGATCGGTTCTTCTTCCTTGCAGCATCCCCAGACCGGAGAACTGGATTATATCAAGCTGGAGGTTCTGGTCCGGGAGCTGTGCAATCTGAGAAATCAGGGAAAGGACGTGGTCCTGGTCACATCCGGCGCCATCGCCCAGGGAAAGAAGGCCATGCATCTGACCGAAGAGGATTTCGGAAGGAACCGCATCGCCATGAAGCAGGCCTGCGCCGCCATCGGCCAGGCGCGTCTGATGATGACCTATGAACGCATTTTTTCCGAATATAACCAGGTGACGGCACAGATCCTGATGACCAAAAATACGGTCGCAGATAATCTGAACCGCTACAATGCCCACAATACGTTCACCCAGCTGCTGGAAATGGGAGTGATCCCTGTGGTCAATGAGAACGACACAGTGGCGACCTATGAGCTGGAGCTGGACAACGATACCCTTTCGGCCATTGTTGCCGCCCTCATCGGGGCGGATCTTCTGATCCTGCTTTCCGATATCGACGGCCTGTATACGGACGACCCCAGACAGAATCCGGACGCCCGTTTCATCGATCTGGTGGAGGAGCTGAGCGAAGCCCATCTGAACATGGGAAAGAAAAGTACGGGGAGCAGCGTGGGGACCGGCGGGATGAACACCAAGCTTACGGCGGCGCAGATCGCGACAAGATCGGGAGCGGATATGCTGATCGCCAACAGCCGGGACGTGAGGATCCTTCACAGGCTGATGGACGGGCAGAACCTCGGCACTCTTTTTGTGGCGCACAGAGATGAGGATTTCGATCTGCCGGGCTTCGTGTCGCGGCTGAATCAGTGAGAAAAAGGAGCCTGTATGGAAAAACAGATGTCGATGGAAGAAAAGATCCGGCGGATCAACGAGCTGTATCATAAGTCAAAGCAGGAAGGCCTGACAGCAGAGGAAAAGGAAGAACAGGCCCGGCTGAGGCAGGATTATATCAACAGTGTGCGCGCCAATCTGCGGGCGCAGCTGAATAACATTAACATTCAGAACGAAGACGGTTCCGTCACCAATCTTGGAGAGGAACACGCGGCAAAGGGCTCCGGTCATGCGCAGTAACGATCCGGAGGCGGAAAAAGGAAGGCAGAGAAGGGAAGCGCTTGAGAGAAGGAGAAGGCTGACGCCGCAGGAAAGAGAACGCGCCGGCGGGCAGATCCTTTCGGCCCTCTGCGGCCTTGCCGCCTACCGGGAGGCCGGACGGCTCCTGGTATACGCTTCCTTTGGAGACGAGGTTCCGACGCGGGAGCTGATCGGGCGGGCGCTTCTGGAAGGAAAAGAGGTGTACTGCCCCAGGGTAGAAGGGAAGGGGATCATGTCCTTCTACCGGATCCGGAAGCCGGACGAGCTGACGCCGGGCTTTCGGGGCATTCCGGAGCCGCCGGCAGAGGAAGCGCGCAGATACCGGCCGGCTGTGCGGGAAGTTTCCGGGGGCGTTTTGCCGGATCGCTGCGGCCGAAGCCCGGATCTGATCGTGATGCCGGGCACGGCTTTTGACAGGAGCCTGGGAAGGCTCGGCTACGGAGGAGGCTTCTATGACCGCTTCCTTCAGACGCTGACGGAGAAAAAGGGAACGGAAACAGAGGCTGGCGCGCCGGCAGAGCTTCGGAGGATCGCGGTCTGCTTTTCCTGCCAGCTTCTGGAGCGGCTCTGCCAGGAGGAAACGGATATCCGGCCGGAGCTGATCGTAACGGAGGAAGAGATCATCGGACCGCTTCCCGCGAAAAACGCCGGAAAACAGGCCTGGTGACCCGGCGGCGTGCAGGGATGGAAGGAACGGATGGAAAGGAAAAAAGAAAGGCAGGGATGGGAATGGAACTGAAGGAAATGGGAATGGCCGCGGCGGCGGTAAAGTATGATCTGGCCTGCATGCCGGAGGAGGAAAAGAACCGGGCGCTGTCCGAGGCGGCAAAAGGTCTTCTTGCGGACATGGACAGGATCCTTGACGCAAACGAAAAGGATGTCAGGGAGGGAGAAGAAAAGGGCATGCATCCCGGCCTGGTGGACCGGCTGAGGCTTACGAAGGAACGGATCGAGGCCATGGCGGAGGGGATCCGTCAGGTTGGCAGGCTGCCGGATCCCGTGGGAGAGGTGCTGGATCATTTCGTGCGGCCCAACGGCCTTCAGATCGAAAAACGACGGGTTCCTCTTGGCGTGATCGGCATCATTTACGAATCCAGGCCCAACGTGACGGCGGACGCCTTCGCACTGTGCTTCAAGGCGGGGAACGCCTGTATCCTGAAGGGCGGAAGCGACGCGCTTTCCTCCAATCTGGCGATCACGGAGAGCCTCCGGGCCTCTCTGGACCGGTGCGGGATCTGCCCGGACGCCGTTCAGCTCATCACCGATACGGACCGTGCGGTGACGGAGCAGTTCATGCGCATGAAGGAATATGTGGACGTGCTGATCCCCCGGGGCGGCGCGGGGCTGATCCGGACCGTGGTGGAGCGCAGCACGGTGCCCGTGATCGAGACGGGAACAGGAAACTGCCATATTTACGTGGATGAATACGCGGACCTGGCAAAGGCGGTCCCCATCATCCTCAACGCGAAGACCCAGCGGATCGGCGTCTGCAACGCCTGCGAATCCCTGGTGATCCATGAAGCGGTAAGGGAACGCTTCCTGCCTGCGCTGGCGCAGTCGCTCCGGGAAAAGAGCGTGGAGCTCCGCGGGGACAGCCGTGCCAGGGAAGCGGTGCCGGATATGGAAGCGGCGACAGAGGCGGATTTCGGGACCGAGTATCTGGACTATATCCTTTCCATCAAAACGGTGGACAGCCTGGAGGAAGCCATCCGTCACATCAACCGTTTCAGTACGGGCCATTCCGATGCCATCCTGACCGAGGATACGGAACGCGCGGAGCGCTTTTTAAACGAAGTGGATTCCGCCTGCGTCTATGTGAACGCCTCCACCCGGTTTACCGACGGCTTTGAATTCGGCTTCGGGGCGGAGATCGGCATCAGCACCCAGAAGCTTCATGCCAGAGGCCCCATGGGCTTAAAGGAGCTGACCTCCTACAAATATGTGATCCGCGGAAACGGACAGACCCGGCCTTAAAAGGACAGGAGGATGCGCTGTCCCGGATCATGATGGATCCTGATGATATATTCTGAAAAAGGAGAGACGAAAGCATGAGCAGCGTAGTGGATAAATTTTTGAGATATGTGAAGATCGACACCCAGTCCTGGTCTCCCAGCGACACCTTCCCCAGCACGGAAAAGCAGAAGGATCTGGGAAGGCTCCTTGCGAAGGAGCTTCAGGAAATGGGAGCCTCCGATGTGAGGTTTGACGAGCAGTTCGGCTATGTATACGCCACCGTTCCTTCCACCCTGAAGGAGGGAAAGACCGCTCCCGTGCTCGGCTTCATCGCTCACATGGATACCGCCATGGCCATGAGCGGCAAAGAGGTAAAGCCCCGCATCGTGGAAAATTATCCCGGCGGGGATATCGTCCTGAACGAGGAGCTTTCCATCATCCTGCGGGAGAAGGAGAACCCGGAGCTTGCGGGCTACGTGGGAAAGAGCCTGATCGTCACCGACGGCACCACGCTGCTTGGCGCGGACGACAAGGCCGGCGTGGCGGAGATCATGACCATGGCGGAATATCTGCTGGCCCACCCGGAAATCGAGCACGGAACCGTGCGCATCGGCTTTACGCCCGATGAAGAA
>CALWGL010000107.1 GCA_944380025.1 uncultured Lachnospiraceae bacterium | reverse complement strand
GTGGCGATCACCGTGATCGTACAGGTATCCGGCGTGGTATCATCATACATCGCGCCGAAGATGATATTCACATCGTCGCCGGTGAGCTGCTGCACGTAGCTTGCCGCGTCGTCCGCATCATACATGGAAATATCGCCGCTCACGTTGATGATCACATCCGTGGCTCCCGCGATGGTGGTCTCAAGCAGCGGGCTTTCCACAGCCATCTTCACCGCTTCGCTTGCCTTGTCGTCGCCCTTGCCGTGGCCGATTCCGATATGGGCGATGCCCTTGTCCTTCATGACCGTCTGCACGTCCGCAAAGTCCAGATTGATGACTGCGGGCACATTGATCAGGTCCGTAATTCCCTGAACGCCCTGCTGCAGCACCTCGTCCGCCTTCTTCAGCGCCTCCGGCATGGTGGTCCTGCGGTCAACGATCTCCAGGATCTTGTCATTCGGGATCACGATCAGCGTATCCACGTTGTCCTTCAGCCGCTCGATCCCGCCCAGCGCATTGGTCATGCGGGTCCGCGCCTCAAAACGGAAGGGCTTGGTCACAACGCCCACCGTCAGGATGCCCATTTCCTTCGCGATCCCGGCGATGACAGGAGCCGCTCCCGTTCCGGTTCCGCCGCCCATGCCGCAGGTGACGAACACCATATCCGCGCCGGTAAGCGCGTTCGTGATCTCATCCGTACTTTCCTCCGCCGCCTTCTGGCCCACCTCGGGCTTCGCGCCGGCTCCCAGTCCCTTCGTCAGCTTCTCTCCGATCTGCAGAAGCCTGGGCGCCTTGCAGAGCTGGAGCGCCTGCTTATCCGTATTGACTCCGATGAATTCCACTCCGTCGATCTTCTCATCGATCATTCTATTCACAGCGTTATTGCCCGCTCCGCCGACACCGATCACGATGATTCTTGCAGCGGACTCCGCATCGTTTGACTTGATTTCCAGCAAGGGTATTTCCTCCTTCTTTGCCGCCGGCGGCGGCATGTTTTCATTTCAAACAGACGTTCGAATATTTATCTTCCTATTTTCATACAAACTTCACAGTTCCTATCATATAATTATTTTCCGGATAACGCAACCTCTTTTTTTACTTTTCTGCGCCCGTCCGCCGCAAAAAACGGTATTTTCCGCTGTGAGGAAAAAAGGTATGTCCAAATACGTTCAATCGTCCAGCTCGAAGGTGACATTCTCCCCGCTCCCGGAATAATTTTCCAGACGGAAGACGCCCTTTTTCCCTTCCGCGTCCGGAAGGAGCTGCTGCAGGCGCGCCACTTTTTCCTCAATGTTGTCCCTGCTTCCCATCCTCGCCCGCACATCTCCGAAATACAGAGTCATTTCCCCTGCGTCGTCAAAATAGATCTTGTCCGCCGTCAGCCCGTATTTGGACAGGATCTGTGTGATGGAAAGGATCTCCCGGAAGATCTCCTGGTTTTCCACAGGCAGCGGCTCATGGAGCACCACCTCGGAAAAATGGACCCCCGTGATCTCCGGGATCCCTTCCGTTCTTGTCTCAGAGGCCTCCACCACGATGCCGTCCCGGTCAAAATACATGCAGCGGTCCAGATATTCCACATACCCGGCGATCGTCTTCTCATAGACCACGATCCGGATCGTGTCCGGAGAAAGGACCTTCACATCCATGGTCTGGATGAACGGAATATCCTGGATCCCTTTGTCCCGATACCGGAACGCCAGAACAAGAGAATTATCGCCGAACCGTCCGCCGGTCACCATCTGGATGATCTCCTCATCCGTATAGTGCAGATTTCCCTCCACGTAAATATTTTCCACATGAAAATACTCCCGGAGGAACAGAAAGGCGGACAGAAGGAGAATGAGGATCCCCAGCAGCACGGCAAGAGCCGCGGCTTTTTTTCCGCCGCGTCTTCGCTCCAGACTTTCCAGTCCGTTCCGCGCGCGGAAGGAGCCGCCTTTCCTGCCGTTTACCACACGGAACCGGTTCCTTCCGTTTTCCGCCGGATATCTGTCAGATCCTTTTCTCAGAGTCTTCTGTGCCATTTTTTCCTCCATGACGAAGCGCCGCGGACCGGGAAAATCCGGGCAGCCGCTTTCCCCGGTCTTCTCTGCGCACCGCCTGCCGGCTATCCGTCCTGAACGCATGCGCCAAGCATGCGCAGATCCCGGCAGATGTCTTCATATCCCCTGTCCACATAGAAACGGTTCTCCACCAGCGTATCTCCCCGTGCGCACAGGCCCGCGATGACAAGAGCCGCTCCGCCTCTCAGCTCCGCCGCCCTGACGCGCATGCCCGTCAGCCTCCGACCGCCCGGGATCAGGGCCGTGTTTTCCCTTACGGCGATTCCGGCCCCCATGCGGTTCAGTTCCTCCACTACGCCGAACCGGCCGTTGAAGACCGTTTCCTGAAGGCGGCTTTCCCCCTCTGCCTGCGCCATGGCCGCCAGAAGAGGAGACTGCAGATCGGTGGGAAAGGCCGGAAAGCTTCCCGTTGCCACGCTGCCCGGCGACCGCAGGGGGCCGGCGCGTCTGGCCCACAGCCCTGTCCGCGTCTTTCTGACCTGCGCGCCCATCTGTTCCGCGATTTTTTCCAGGGCATCATTTTCTCCTGCCGGCGCGCCTTTCAGAAAGATCTCTCCTCCCGCCGCCAGGCAGGCGCACAGGTAGGTTCCCGCCACGATACGGTCCGCGGGGACCGAATAGGCGCAGGGATGCAGCCGCTTTTTCCCACGGATCAGGAGCCTTCCCGGCCCTGTCCGCTCAATGGAAGCGCCGCAGTGTATGAGAAAATCGCAGAGCCAGCCGATCTCCGGTTCTCTGGCACAGTTCTCCAGCCAGGTCGCCCCGTCCGCCAGGACGGCCGCCATGATCACATTCTCCGTCGCCCCCACGCTGGGATAAGCCAGCCTGACAAGCGTCCCTTTCAGGCCCGCCGATACGGCGGAAAGCCGGTCTCCGTCATCCCGGCAGACCGCGCCCATCCGCGAAAGCGCCTTAACGTGCAGATCGATGGGGCGGTCTCCGATGACGCATCCGCCCGGATGGCTTAGAGACACCTCTCCGATCCGTCCCAGCAGAGGCCCCATCAGCATGATGGAGGAACGCATTCGGGTCACGGATTCCTCCGGCAGCCGGCTGTCCTTCAGCACGGAGGCGTCGATCCGGATCTGCCGGCCCTTCCTGTCAACCCTGCAGCCGATGCTTCTGAGGATCCGGCACATATGGTCCACATCCGCTATGCGGGGGCAGTTCCTGAGTACACACTCTCCGGGTACCAGGAGCGCCGCCGCCATGATCGGCAGCGCCGCGTTCTTGGAGCCCTGGATCGTCACTTCACCGTACAGAGACGCGTTTCCGCGGATATAAACAGACTTCAAATGTCCACCTTCCCGGTTTTATTCAAGACAGAGCTATTCTATCCTATGCCGGGACGGGAACGGCGGTGTCTGGCAGGAGCGGGATCGGTCCTGTCCTGCCCGGGCTGTTCCTGCCGGCAGCGGCCTTCCCCTTTATCGCAGATCAGACCGCCTTGAGCCGGATCCCCCTCGCCACGCTCAGCACCAGGCCGATCTCGATGAGCAGGAACATGATCGAGGAGCCTCCGTAGCTGATAAAGGGCAGGGAGATTCCCGTGTTGGGAATGGTGTTGGTGACCACGGCGATGTTCAGGATGACCTGGATGGCGATGTGCCCCATCACCCCAACCACCAGAAGAGCACCGAAAAGGTCGGAAGCGTTGTTGGCGATGACCATGAAGCGCCAGCACAGCAGGATGAACAGCAGGATGACGGCGATCCCTCCGAACAGCCCAAGCTCCTCGCAGATGATGGAGAAGATCATGTCGTTCTGCGCCTCCGGCAGAAAGCCCAGCTTCTGCATGGACTGGCCGAGTCCCTTGCCGAAAATGCCGCCGGAGCCGATGGCATACAGGGACTGCAGGGTCTGAAAGCCCGTGCCCGTGGCATACTGCTCCGGATTCAGCCAGGCAAGGATCCGGTTGCTCCGGAAATCCAGTTCGGCATTTCCCATCTTATCCACCTGCAGGATGACGATCACAGCCAGCGCCGCCGCTCCCACGCCCGCCGCTCCCAGGACCAGGAAGCGCTTGTATTCCGGGCTCGCCACGAACAGCATCAGGAAGGCGATCCCGAAGATGATGACCGCGGAACTCATGTTGTCCGTGATCTGCCAGACCATGAGACAGATCGGAACCGGCGCCAGGAGCACAAGCAGAAAGCCCCTGAAGGAACGGATCCCCTTTCCCATCTTGCAGATGAAGCTTGCGAGAAACAGGATCATGCAGAGTTTGGCGATCTCCGCCGGCTGAACGGAAACGCCCAGATTCAGCCAGCGGGTCGCGCCGTTCGCCGTGATGCCCAGGGGCGTCATGACCAGAGCGATCAGTACGGCGGAGACCACATAGCCCAGTACGGCAAAATGCTCCCAGAAGTGATAGGGAATGCGGGATACCACCCACATCGCCCCGAGCCCGAGGACCGCCGCCACGGCCTGATGCTTCAGATAATAGGCCCCGTCATAATTGATGCTTGCCGTCATCGACGCATCGTAAAAGCTGGTGGAATAGACCATGATCAGTCCAAACCCCAGCAGAAACAGAACGATGAACAGCAGGGTATAGTCAAAAAAATATTCCGACTGTTTTTTCTTTCTTTGGGCTGCCACGCTTTTCACCCCTTCAGCTTCTTCACATACTCCTTGAACATATTTCCCCTTACCTCATAGTTGGGAAACATGCCCCAGCTCGCGCAGGCAGGGGACAGAAGGACCGCATCTCCCGGCTGCGCGCTTTTTACGCAGATCTCCATGCATTCTTCAAAGGAATCCGCGAACACATAATCGGTGAACCCGTGGCGGGCTGCGCAGGCCGCGATCTTTTCCCTGGTCTGACCGATCAGCACCAGCTTTTTCACTTTATCGTCAAAGGCTTCGATCCACTCGTCATATTCGTTCTGCTTGTCATAGCCTCCGCCGATCAGGACGGTGGGACGGTTCATCGCGCGGATCCCGCGGATGGCGGCATCCGGATTGGTTCCTTTGGAATCGTTGTAATAGGCGACGCCGTTCACCTCGGCCACGAACTCGATCCTGTGCTCCACGGCCGGGAAGCGTCTTACCGTATTCAGTATATTCTCCATAGGCACGCCGAATGCCAGGGACATGGCGATGGCCGCCATCACATTTTCCACGTTGTGGGCGCCGAGAAGCTGCATTTCATGGACATTCATCACATGCTCCCTCTTCCCGTCCGCCGTCCGCAGGATCTCCTCTCCCTCCAGATACAGACCCTCCGGAGGCTGCTCCTTTGAGGAAAACCAGACTACATGAGCCGGGCAGCGTTCTCCCATCGCCCTGGTATACGGGTCGCTGTAATTCAGGACGCAGGTGTCCGCACCGGTCTGGTTTTTGGTGATGGATTCCTTGACCGCCGCGTAATTCTCCATGGTATGATGCCGGTTCAGATGATCCGGCGTGACATTCAGAACCGCGGATACCTGCGGATGGAAAGCCGCCGTCGTTTCCAGCTGGAAGGAGCTGATCTCCGCCACCGTCACGCTGTCCTCCCGGGTCTTTGTCACCTCAGCCGTAATGGGATCGCCGATATTTCCCACAACGAAAACAGATTCATAATAATCCTTCATGATCTGCCCGGTCAGCGCCGTGGTGGTGGTCTTTCCGTTGGTCCCGGTCACGGCGATCAGACGTCCCTTCAGGAAGGCATAGCCCAGCTCCACCTCGCCCCAGATGGGGATCCCCCGCCCGCGGAGCCTGTCCGCAAAGGGCGTATCCACGGGAACGCCGGGGCTGAATACTGCCAGGTCAAATTCTCCGAGCCGTTCCTCCGGCAGCCTTCCCACCAGCACCTCCGTCTCCGGGCCCGCGGAAAGCTTTGCCCTCACGGCCTCCGGATCCGTTTTTTCATTTTCGTCAAAAAGCACGGGGACCGCCTTCCCGGCCAGAAGCAGCTCTGCCGCGGCGATGCCGCTCTTTCCCGTTCCGATGATCAGAATCTTTTTTCCTTCTACGTTTACGTTCATGTTTTTCCTCTTTTCCCGGCCGCAGTCCCGAAGGGCGCACGGCCTCAAATGGCGAGCAGGGCAGCCAGGCACAGGATCGCCGTCAGGACGGAAAAAGCCGCCACGATCCGGGTCTCCGGCCAGCCGCAAAGTTCAAAATGATGATGCAGGGGGGCCATCCTGAAAAGCCGTCTTCCTCCCGTCAGCTTAAAATACGCCACCTGCAGGATGACGGAGACCACCTCCGCCAGATAAATGAAGCTGATGACGGGAATAAAGAGCTGCATCCGCATCATGTAGGCGGAGGCTGCCACAAAGCCGCCCAGCGCCAGGGAACCTGTATCCCCCATGAATACGCTTGCCGGATACACGTTAAACAGCAGAAACCCCAGAAGCGCGCCCGCCACCGCGCAGGCCGCGGGCTCGATCCGGGCGCCGGTCCCGATGGACGCCGCCGCCAGAAAGGCGGCCGTCATCACCGTTACGCTGGCGGCAAGCCCATCCAGGCCGTCGGTGAAATTGGCCCCGTTCACCGTTCCCAGGATGATGAAAAAAGCCAGCGGGATATTCATCCACCCCAGATCCAGGGACAGCTCCGGAAAGAAGGGGATCCTTGCCGCAAGTCCGATGTCCGTTTCCCGCAGCAGGTAAAGAATGAACAGCCCCGTTATCACCAGCTGAGCGGAAAACTTCTGCATCGGCGCAAGCCCCATGGAACGATGCAGCACCACCTTCAGCAGATCGTCCAGAAAACCGATCAGGCCGAACCCGAGCGTCAGAAGCAGAACGGGCAGGATCTGCGGATAATCCTTCACATACAGCAGGGAAGAAACGACCACTGCGGAAAGGATCAGGATCCCTCCCATGGTCGGCGTACCGTTTTTCTTCAGATGGCTTCTGGGACCTTCTCCCCTGACAGTCTGCCCAGCCTTGAGTCTCTTTAGAAAAGGGATGATCACCGGCCCCAGCGATACACTTACGAAAAAGGATATCAGGACCGGCAGATAAACGGATAGACTCATCTGACCTTTCCTTTCACGGTTCAGCCGCATGCTGTATATTATAATCCAGGTCTTCCAGATAGGGAAGGATATTTTCAAAGAGCTGGCGCACCACAGGCGCGGCGACCTGGCCGCCGTAATAGGTCCCCTGGGGATTGGTGATGATCGCCATGGCGAGCACCTTCGGATCATCCGCCGGGGCGAACCCCAGAAAAGAAGCAATATAACGGCCGGTTCCTCTGGGAAGCGTCTGGCTGGTGGCCGTCTTGCCTCCCACCCGGTAGCCCTCCACATAACCGTTATGCCCGCCGCCGTTTTCCACCACCTGCTCCAGCATATAGCGCAGCTTCTCTGACGTATCCTCAGAAACCACCCCTGATCCGGCCGGGTATGCGAACTGCTGCGTCACATTCCCCGCCGCATCCGCGGTTTTCACGCCGAAATGGGGTACCACCGTCTTTCCTCCGTTGATCAGAGAGGAAACGGTGGCGGCAAGGCGGATGGGCGTTACCTGGAAGGACTGGCCGAAGGAAATGGTGGCAAGCTCCACCGCGCCGATGTCCTCCTCCTTATGCATGATGGTCCCCGCCTCTCCCGGCAGATCCACGCCCGTTTTTTCCAACAGATCGAACTGCCCGAAATACCGGTAAAAATTCTCCGCCCCAAGCCTGAGCCCCACGGCGACGAACGCCGGATTGCAGGAATTCATGGTGGCCTCCACAAAGGTCTGCGTGCCATGGCCGGTCACCTTATGGCAGCGGATCCGGCGGTCCTCCACCATCACATAGCCGGGGCAGTGGAAGGTATCCTCCATCGTCACCGCGCCCGCTTCCAGAGCGGCGGAAGCCGTGACGGTCTTAAAGACCGAACCCGGCTCATAGGTATCGCTGACGCAGGGATTGCGCCACATCTGATTCAGCAGATCCTGCTTTTCCTTTTCGGAAAGGCCCTGTGTATCCGTGCCCTCCGGCAGGGCAAAGGGATCGTTCAGGTCGAATTCCGGCACGTTCACCATCGCCAGGATCTCCCCGTTGTCCGGCTTCATCACCAGAATGGAAACGCTCTCCGCCTCCTTCGCCGCCATCACCTGTTCGGCCAGCTGCGCCGCGTACTGCTGGATATTCAGATCCAGGCTGATATACAGGTCGTCTCCGTTCACCGGCTCCAGCCGGGACTCCCCCTGTTCCTCCACCTCTATGCCTCTGGCGTCCGTCACCGTCAGGATGGTGCCCGGCTCGCCCTGCAGATATTCCTCATACTTCACCTCCAGACCGACGATACCCTGATTGTCGGCTCCCGTAAAGCCCAGAACCCTTGACGCCAGGCTCCCGTAGGGATAGTACCGTTTATAATCCTCATCCACCTTCACGCCGTCCAGGCGATGAGCCCGGATGGCATCTCCGGTTTCCTTATCCACGTTGCTTTTGATCCGTTCCATGGAGGAATATTTCTCCACCTTCCGGCGGACCTCCTCCTCATCCATGGAAAGCTCCTCTGACAGCACCCTGACTACAGCGTCCGGATCCGTGATCTGATTATGAATGACGGAAACCGTACATACCGTCCGGTTATCCGCCAGCACGTTCCCCGCCGCATCCAGGATCCTGCCCCGCTTTGCCTTGATGCTCCTCTCCCTCTGGTGCAGCTCGTCGGCCGCATCGGAGTAGTAGGCAGAGCTGCAGACCATCAGCCAGACCAGCCGGCCGGAAAGCCCGAGAAAGACCGCGAAACAGATGAAAAAGACCCAGAATGTTTTCTTTCTGTGAAAGGTCTTATGCTTCTCCTCCATCGGAAAACCCCATAAAGCGGTATTGATACAATCTATTACCGGATTTATGAGGTTATTCTCTTTTGTGTTTTCTTTTCCTGCGGCCGGATCAGAAGGGCGAATCTCCCTCGTCCGCCTCTCCCAGAGGAAGATTCGGCTCAGGAAGGCCAAGCTCCACGTTTCCGATCACCTCTCCGGTCTCCGGATCCACTCTGGTTCCGTCCGGAAGCACGCCCTCTCCGGTCTCCGGATCAATGGTGATGTCCTCCATGGTATAGCCGTCGGTGTCCTGCCCTTCTCCGGCCCCTTCGTCGGAGCCTGTGCCGTCCGGCTCTCCCGCGCCGCCGGTCCCGGACGGATCCGCGGCCCCGCCCGTAGCTGACGGTTCTTCCGCGCCGCCGATTCCGCTTCCCGGACTTCCGGTCTCTCCTGCGCCGGCCGTACCGGAACCGCTTTCCTGCGCGTCCGTTCCTTCCGTGCCGTCCGCGCTGTTTCCGCTCACGTCATTTCCGCTCACAAGCGCCTGCTGATAGGCGATCTGCTGCTCTTCCAGTTCCTGCTGTTCTTCTTCGCTCAGGGGCTCTGTCATGAAAATATCCAGATAAGGGAGCACCTCCGTCAGGATGCTTCTCACGATCCGGGTGGCAAATTTCGCATCGTCCTGATCTTCCGAATTGGGCCGGTCTACCACCACGTAAATGGCGATCTCCGGATCATCCGCCGGGGCATATCCCATGAAGGATACCACATATTCATTGTTTCCTCTGGGCTGGGTCTCCGCGGTACCCGTCTTTCCGCCGATCAGATATCCGGCAGGCCGTGCCGTATGGCCCGTACCATGCTCGCCGATCACCACCTGCAGGCAGTAGTCCCGGATCTTTGCGGAGGTCTCTTCGGAGATCACCTGCTTTAACAGCCTTGGCTCGATATTCCTCACCACAGAGCCGTCGGAGGAGGTGATCTGACTCACCATATGGGGCTCGTAATAATATCCTCCGTTGATCAGGGCACAGAAGCCGGTGATCATCTGGATCATGGTCACATTGAAGCCCTGCCCGAAGGTCGTGGTGGCAAGCTCCACAGGCCCCATGGTATCCTC
>CALWGL010000106.1 GCA_944380025.1 uncultured Lachnospiraceae bacterium | reverse complement strand
ACCGGGATGCCCAAAAGTACGGTTACAGATGAGAAAATCAGGCATGTAACCGTACTGATGACAAAATAGTGGAAAAAAGTACGGTTAAAGATCGGAAAATCCCCTTTTTAACCGTCGCTTTAGGCTTTTTGTACGGTTATACAATGTAGATTCTTAATTTTAAACCGTATCAGAGCATCCTGCCGGATATGAAGCAGGGGTTTTCGATATGGCAGAAGGAATCAACAGCAGTATTTTCCCGCCCCATGAAAAGTAACGATCATTCGTTACAGTTGACTCCGCGTCATTCGCGGATATCGAGAATGTCGGTGAAGCCTGTCACTTCAAAGACCTCCATGACCAGCTCGTTGGGATTTCGGATCTCCATGCCGTCCTTACGCGACATGATCTTCTGCGCCGTAAGGAGCACACGAAGTCCGGCGGAAGAGATGTATTCCAGATCTGCCAGATCCAGAATGAGTTTCCGGATGCCGTCCATCTCTCCCTGGATCACTTTCTCCAGCTGCGGAGCCGTAACGGTATCCAGTCTGCCCGTCAGACCCAGCGTCATTGTGCCATTCTCAAGTTTCTTTTTGATCGTCATTTCCACTCCTTCCGCCGCCGCAGGCGGCATTTAAATCCGAAGAAATTGGCCGCAAGGCCAATTTCCAGGACGAAAGCCCCCGGCTTTCGTCCGCCACTCCTTCCGCCGCCGCAGGCGGCATTCAAAAATTTTTTCAGCGCCTGAAGACCTTGGAGACAGTCACCTCTACGCGGTGTCTGCGGATGTTTACCACCACGTCATCGGCAACGTTGGCGATGATGGATTTTTCCAGCTCGTCCCATTCCTCGCCCTTTTTGCCGGAGGAAAGCCTGCCGGCATAATCGTTCAGGGTCCATACCACGGAATCGTCCTGGATGCTGCAGGAATCATACATGTCTCCCATGTACGGAATGAGCCTTCCCTGCTGGCTGCAGTATACGCCAAGATCCTCGTGTGCCTGGGAGCACTGCTCCAGAAAGGCCTGGATCTTTCCCATGATGCCACGGGGCGGCTCATTCTTTCCGGTGGTGGCGACGGACAGGAGCTGCTTTCTGCTCTCCTCGTTCAGATCCGTCTCTTCCAGCCGCAGATGCAGACGGAAATCGACGTTATGCACCTTTTCCCAGTACTGGACCGCATATTCCACCGGATCTGCCTCCACCCAGAACTCCGCACGGTATTTTCCGGCGATCTCGTTCATCATGCCCGTGAGTTCTTCGGTCAGAAGCCGGAGCTGAAGCCTGGCTTTCCTGTCCAGATCAAAATACCGCGCGGATTTTTCCACTTCCGTAAAAATCTGTTCCTTTACAAAACCTCTTTTAATGGTATAAACATTGCTTTTCATAGGCTTCTCCCCTGATATCAAATGATTGCGGTCGTAAAACAGCAAAATCTATAATATTATCGCATTTTTTCCGGATGCTGTCCATAAAAAGAGACCGGACGGCAGAAAAAAGGTGCGGGATGCCATGGAGAAAGCCGGATAAAAGAACCGCCGCGCGGAACATCCGCGGCGGCGGCTCTCAGTCTTCAGAACAGGCGCTGAATCGTCTGGTTCAGAAGGTCAAATTTGTGGTTTTCTTCCAGCCCGGCGTCGGAAAGCAGCTTTGTTACCGCTTCCAGGCGGACGAGAGCGGGATCCGGTTTTACGGTTTCCAGAATGTTTGTGAGAAGGTCGATCAGCCGCTGATTGGTCGTCTCACGGGCCTCCATCATGTGGCTGAGCGCCTCGGCCGGCGTATCCTCCAGATGTTCCATCTGGGCGATGGCAGCCCGAAGCTCGGCGTTTCCGGCAAGGATCTCATCGATTTTGCGGACCACGTATGCCGTGTCCGGAATTTCCTGCCCGCCGTTTGGTCCCTGCTCCGGCGCGGCTGCAGCTCCGTCGGTTTTTCCTTCAGGATCAATGAAAGCGTTCATGCATTTACCCTCCGCATATACGGGCGGGCGCGCAAGGCAGATCGTATTCTGATTTACGAAGCGCGCCCTGCCGCTTTTGACAAGTCCCCTGGCGCGTTTCGGCCAGGTCGCTTCATAAACATTTCCTTCTGCATCGATGACAGCAATGTTTTTTTCCATGGGTGTCCTCCCCTTCTGTCTGATGGCGTTTTTGTTCTGTGTCCGCTTCTGCGGACGCGCAGCTTCGTTTTTTTGAATGGGTGTCTTCCCCGGCTGTTTTCATTATAAGGGTTCGCGGGAAAGCTGTAAATGGTTTTTTGGTGGAAAACTCTTCCGAAACGCCTGCCCGTGAACAGAAACCACCTTACAGTTTTGTAAGGAAAAAAGCGGAGGGAACCGGATTCTTTCCGCGGAATCTGTGTTACAATCAGGAAAGAGGATGGCTGTAGACAGGAGGGAAAGAAACGCGTATGGAGAAAAACAGGATACTGCTTCTGGAGGATGATATCAGTCTGATCGACGGCCTGGAATATTCCCTGAGGAAAAGCGGATTTCAGATTCAGACCGCGCGTTCCCTGGAGGAGGGAAGGAGGCTTTTGTCCGGAGAAAACGGAGGCTGCGGCATTGGGGATTATGACCTTCTGCTTCTGGATGTATCCCTTCCGGATGGGACGGGCTTTTCCCTGTGCGAGGAGGTGCGCCGGAGGGGGAGCCTGATTCCCATTATTTTTCTGACCGCCGCGGATGAGGAAACCAGCGTCATCCGGGGGCTGGACGGAGGAGGCGACGACTATATCACAAAGCCCTTCCGGCTGGGAGAGCTGTGCTCCCGCATCCGGGCCCAGCTGAGAAGGAGCGCGGGGACGGCTGCCGAAAGGGAGGAGCTGCGAAGCGGCTCTCTGCGGGTGGATCTGGCGGCCGGAAGGGCGTACCTTGGCGGGCAGCCGCTGGAGCTGACGGCGGCGGAATACCGGCTTCTGTGCCTGCTCATGAAAAATGAGGGAAGAACTCTGCCGCGGGGGCGGATCCTGGATGTGCTGTGGGATGGAAACGGAAGCTTTGTGGATGATAATACCCTGTCCGTCTACATCCGGCGGCTGCGGGAAAAAATAGAAAGGAATCCCTCCCGGCCGGAGAGACTTCTCACCGTCCGGGGAATCGGCTACCGGTGGCAGGAAGCCGTCGGAGAAGCCATGCAGGGGAAGGGAGGCTGACATGGAAGAAATCTGGCAGGACAGGCAGGAGCGGAGCTTTCTGATCTTTCTTTTCCTGTTTTGCGCGCTGCTTTTTTGCTTTGGAGCTCTGAGCAGCCTGGCGCAGGCGCGGGAACTGAAGAAAGCGCTTTTATCCAGGGAGGCGCAGCTGGTAAGCGGCATGCTCGCCTGCGGCCTCTCCGAAGGGGAGGCCGCGGAAATCCTGAACGTGTCGGAGGCGTCGGAGGAAGGAAAGGCCCTTCTTCTTCGGACGGGGCGGACGGAGGAAAGCCCGGCGCTTCTGTATCCCGCAGTCAGGCGGGCGGCAGGCAGGACCGCGCTTATTTCTGCCACAGGAGTCTGCCTGATGGGAATGCTCCTTCTGGCAGGGACTCTTTTGTTTCTGCGGCGGCGGGAGGCGCTGTACGGGCAGGCCGCGGGCGTCCTTTCCCGTTTCGCGGAAGGGGATTTTTCCAGACATCTGCCAAGAGGCGGCACAGGGGCGCTGTACCGTCTGTTTTCGGCGGCGGACCAGCTTTCCAGGGCCGCTCAGGTGCGGGGCGAGGCGGAGCGGGCCGCGAAGGAAGCCCTGAAGAATGCCGTTTCGGATATTTCCCATCAGCTGAAGACCCCGCTCGCGGCCCTGTCCATGTACATGGAGATTCTGCAGGAGGAGCCGGAGCGGACGGAGACCGTCCGGGAATTTTCCGCAAAAGCCCTGCAGTCCCTGGAGCGGATGCGGTGCCTGATCGGACTGCTTCTGAAAATCATGCGGCTGGACGCGGGGAGCGTCCGTTTCGAACCCGAGGACTGTCCGGTTTCGGAGCTGGTCCGGGAAGCGGCGGAGGAGCTGACCACCCGGGCGGGACAGGAGGGAAAGCGGCTGATCGTGGAAGGAAATGCGGAAGACCGGGTGCGCTGCGATCCTGTCTGGACGGCGGAGGCGCTGTCCAATCTGGTGAAAAACGCGCTGGATCATACGGAAAGAGGCGGAACGGTGCGCGTCTTCTGGAACCGCTCTCCCGGACTTTTCCGCCTGTCGGTGGAGGACGACGGCTGCGGGATCCTTCTGGAGGATCTGCCCCATATTTTCAAACGCTTTTACCGAAGCGGCCGTGACAGGGCGGCCCGCGGCATGCAGGGAGTGGGCCTTGGCCTTCCGCTTGCGAAGGCGGTGGTGGAGGGACAGGGCGGCGTGCTGAGCGTAAGCAGCACGCCCGGCAATGGTGGATTTTCCGGCGGAAGAACCGTTTTCTCCATTTCCTTTCTTTCAGAAATGTAAGATGAGATTCACCGGAGCGTAAGGTGAATATGTTTTCATGGATATGAAGCGGACAGCAGACAGCTGCAGAAAGGAAGGACAGGAAGACTGAAATGGAAATTTTACGGGTGGAAAAGCTGTGTAAGGTATACGGGGCCGGAGAGGCCCGGGTGGACGCGCTTAAAGGTGTGTCCTTTTCTCTGGAAAAGGGGGAATTCGCCGCGGTGATCGGAGAATCCGGTTCGGGAAAGAGTACGCTCTTAAACTGCATCGGCGGGCTGGATGAGCCTACGTCGGGAAAGGTCTGGCTGGACGGGGAGGATCTTTTTTCCCTGTCGGAGAAAAAACGGACGATTTTCAGGAGGCAGAACATCGGGTTCATTTTTCAGTCCTTTCATCTGATTCAGGAGCTGGATGTGGAGCAGAACATTGTGTTCCCGCTGCTTCTGGATCACAGGAAGCCGGAACCGGAACGGGTGGAGGAAATGCTTCATGTGCTGGGGCTTACGGACAGGCGCAGACATCTGCCCGGCCAGCTTTCCGGCGGACAGCAGCAGCGGGTTGCCATAGGAAGGGCGCTGATCACGCGTCCCATGCTGGTGCTGGCGGACGAGCCGACGGGAAATCTGGACTCCGGAAACAGCCGGGATGTGATGGACCTCCTTTTAAAGGCCTCAAGGCACTATCAGCAGACCGTTCTCATGATTACCCACAACAGGAATCTTTCCTCCTGCGCGGACCGGGTATTTCAGGTGACGGACGGCGTTCTGAAGGAACTGGGAGGGCGGCAGCATGATGAGATTTGAAGGAGAAAAAACAAATCGAGATGAGCCTGCGGGAAAGGCCGGGAAAAGGGGAGAAACTTCCCCTGCGGGAGGCGTTCCCATGAAAAGCTGGCTGGACCTGATTCCTCTTTCCGAGCGGGTTCGCAGGAAGAGGAGCAGGATGACCAGGATCTGCATCGTGCTTGCGGTCGCGCTGGTCATGACCATTTTCGGCATGGCGGACATGGAAATCCGAAATCAGATCCGGCAGGCCAGGATGAGCGACGGAGGCTGGCATGCCTCATTTCGGGAAATCACCCCGGAGCAGGCCGCCCTGATCGCGGCAAGGCCGCAGGTGACGGCGGGAAGCTGGTACGGCATCTGTAATTACGGCCTGGATGAGCGCTGGCTCATCGACGGGGTGGAAACGGCGGTGATCGGGGCGGATGAGGGGCTGATCGAAATGTTTCCCGCCGCTGAGATTCTGGAAGGGACTTTTCCTGAGAAGGAAAATGAGGCGGTTTTTTCGGAAAACACGAGACAGAGGCTGGGGATTTCCGTCGGAGATGAGGTGGCGCTCGACACCCCCTGGGGAGAGCGGCTGAAACTGACGGTGAGCGGCTTCTGCGGGCAGTTTTCTCAGCTGAACCGGCAGGATGCCTTCGGCGTCTTTCTGAATATGGATTCCTTCCGCAGGCTTGCGGAAGCGGCGGGGGACGGGGAGGAGGCGTACTGGAACAGCGTTTACATGGTAGCCTTCAGCCCTTTCTGCAAGATCCAGAAAACATTGGCCGACATCAGGCAGCAGCTTTCCCTGCGCGAAGATCAGGTGTCGGAAAACATCAAGATGCTCGGCCTGATCGGACAGAGCAGCGATTCCTATATGATCCGGCTGATGCAGACGGGGATCGCGCTGGCCGTTCTGGTGATGGTCTTCGGCGTGCTGATGATCACGGGGAGCCTGAACAGCAACATCGCCCAGAGAACGGAATTTTTCGGCCTGCTGCGCTGCCTTGGGGCCACCGGGCCGCAGATTTCCCGTTTTGTGAGAAGAGAAGCGCTTGGGTGGTGCCGGACGGCGGTTCCCGCCGGGCTTCTGACCGGCATGGCGGTGGTCTGGATACTGTGCGCCGTTTTAAAGCGGATGAGCAGCCTGTTTGCGCAGATGCCGCTTTTTTCCATCAGCTGGGCCGGTATGGCGGCGGGCACCGCGGTGGGCGTTCTCACCGTGCTTCTGGCGTCCCGGACGCCGGCGAAAAGGGCGGTTTCCGTCTCTCCCCTGACCGCAGTATCCGGAAACGCGGGAATCTTTTTGGGGGCGGATACGCCGGGAAGGGAAAAGGCCGCGCCGGGCAAGAGAAGGCTCATGCCGGGGAAAATGAGGGCTGTGCCGGGACAGGGGAAGGCCGCGGATACCAGGCATTTCAGCGTGGAGATCGCGCTGGGAATCCATCACGCCCTGGGAGGCGGGAAGGGCTTTCAGAAGGGCTTTCTTCTGCTGGCAGGCTCCTACGCGCTGAGCGTCATTCTGTTCCTTGCCTTCAGCGTGCTGCCGGATATGGGAAGGCACGCGGTCAATCCGCTGGATCCGGCCGCCCCGGATTTTTCTGTCATGAGCGCGGACAATACCTGTTCCCTGCCCCGACGGCTGGCGGACCGTCTGGCGCAGGAGAAGGCGGTAAAGCGGGTGTATGGAAGAAGCTTTGCTTACGGCGTTCCCGCCTCATGGGAAGGGACGCAGGGAAGCGTCTGCCTGTTTTCCTATGAAGAGAACCAGCTTCAGTGGGCGCGGGACGATCTGCTTTCGATTTCCCGGAAAGCGGAGGACGCTGTGAACGCGGGGCAGCTCACGAAAGCCCCGCGGTTCGTCAAGGCTTCGCAGGTGATGGAGGCGGTACGGCGGGGAGAAGGCGTGCTCGCGGTTTACGGCTATGAGGGACAGTTTGACCTTGCGGAAGGGGACGTGATCTCCCTGACGTTTTCCGGCGGACAAAGGGATGTGACCGTTCTGGGCATGCTGTCGGATACCCCCTATACCACGGAGGGAGAAACCCAGCTGATCTGCTCGGAGGAGCTGTTTATGCGGCTGACCGGAATGGAGGATTATACCATTATCGACATGCAGCTGAAAAGAAATGCTACGGATGAGGAGGTGCAGCATATCCGCAGGGCTGTGGAGGAAGCGGCAGGGCCTGACGCCGCCGTCTTTTCCGACCGGAGGATGAGCAACAGCGAGACGGTCGGCGCCTGGTATTCCCTGATGCTGATCATGTACGGCTTCCTTGCCGTGATCGCCCTGATCAGTCTGGTCCACATCGTTAACAGCACGGACATGGGCGTGTCCGCCCGCCTTCAGGAATACGGCAGAATGCGGGCTGTGGGAATGACGGTGGACCAGCTTGTGAAAATGGTGGCGGCCGAGACGCTGACCTGCTGCCTTTCGGGCGTTCTTGCAGGCTGCGCGGCGGGACTGCCCCTGAACTGGCTGCTCTATGAAAGCCTCGTGACCGCGCAGTGGGGAACCGCCTGGTATTTTCCTGCCGTTTCGCTTCTTGTCATCCTGGCCGTCACCGCATTTTCCGTCCTTCTCGCCATATTCGGCCCGGCACGGCGCATCCGCGCCATGTCCGTGACGGAAACCATCGGGGCGCAATGAGCCAAAAAAGAAAAGCCCCTCTCCGAAAAACAGACGAAGAGAGGGGCTTTTGAGTGTAGCATATCTTTCGGCGGGAGGCAATCACCGCTCATTTTGCCGCCTCCCTCTCCTTCAATTTGCGCAATTCCCCGATAGAAAATCCGCCGGCCAAAAGGAACGCCAGCGCGTCCGCCACAGGACCCGACCACAGAACGCCCTCCACACCGATCAGCCGTGTCAGGATCAGCATGGCAGGCAGGATGAACAGAAACTGCTTGGAAAGGGATGTGACGGCGGCTTTGACCGGCTTGCCGATTGCCTGGAAAAAGACGCCCGCGCAGGCCTGCACGCCGTTCAGGAACGTCAGCAGCAGATAGATGCGGAAGCATTTTACGCCGAATTCCTCATACAGAGGGGACTCGGTGCCAAACAACCGGAGGAAAAACAGCGGGAAGGCTTCAAAAGCGATGAAGGCAACGATGGCGACAAGCGTAGCGTATTTGCAGGCGCATAAATAAGTGTCCCGGACACGCCGGTTCAGATTCGCTCCATAGTTGTACCCGATGATCGGCTGGCTGCCGCTGGCGATTCCGATGGCGACGGAGAAGATGATCATGCTGACCTTCAGGCAGAGGCCGAAGGTTGTGACCGGGATGTCCGGCCCGTAGGGCGACCGGGCGCCGCAGGATGCCAGCAGATTGTTGGAGATCGCGGCGATCAGAGTAGCGGCCAGGTTATTAAAGCAGCTGGCAAGGCCTAGCCCCATGATCCTGAAGGATATGGACGATCCGGGGACAAAGCAGGCTTTTTCCAGTCTGATATTTTTAAACCGGAACAGGTAGGCGATATTGCAGCAAAGCCCGACAAACTGGCTGAAAATCGTGGCGATGGCAGCGCCCTCGATGCTCCAGTGAAAGCCCATGATGAAGATGGGGTCGAGGATCGTGTTCAGGATCGCGCCGATCATCATGGAGAACATGGCGTAGCGCGGGCTGCCGTCCGCACGGATTACCGAGTTGATCGCGGAGCTTAAGATGACAAACGGAAAACCGACTGCGATAATGCGCCCATACCGCAGCGCGTAGGGCAGGATGTTATCCGTCGCTCCGAACAAAATGCACAGCGGTTCGATAAAGAGAAAGGCGAATACGCCGAACAGGATGCCGACGATGCTGGCCAGAACGATCATGTTTCCAACGGACTGCGCCGCCTTTTTCGGCTCCTTCCGCCCCAGACTCAGGCTGTAGATCGCCGCAAGACCGTCGCCAAAAAGGGCGGACAGGGCAATCGCGATCGTGGCGATGGGAGCGACGATGTTCGTAGCGCCGTTTCCCAGATAACCGACGCCATGCCCGATAAAAATCTGGTCAACGATGTTGTACAGGGAATTGATGATCAGGGAAATGATGCTCGGTATCGCATATTTCCGCAGCAGGGCGCCGACCTTTTCGGTGCCGAGCGGGTTTTTGTGATTTGCTTCATGCTGCATAATAAACCTCCATTCCGGAACGTAGCGACGGGCAGAAGAGAAATCACGAATGCGATTTTTCTTCTGCCATCACGAATCCTCCTTGTTTTATAATTAGATTTCTAACTAATTGTGTAAAAAAAGAGAAGCTAAAGCAGGCTGAGTCATTTATTTCAATAGAATTCTAACTATTCGGGCGTAAAACAGGGCAGCCTCTGACGCCGCCGGATCACTGCCCCGTGTTTCCTGTCATTTTTGTGATGACGCGCTCGAAAACCGCCAGATCTTCTTCCGGTATGCCGGCAAACATATTTTTCATGTAAGCCGTCACCCGTGAAACGATGTCTTCCCTGATCGCGCAGGCCTTATCTGTCAGGACCAGCTTCTTGTATCTGCCGTCATTGGAAATATTTTCACGGCGCAGATACCCGTTTTTTTCCAGATTGTTGATGAGACTGTTCACGGAAGAGCCCTTGATCTCAAGAAAGTCCTCCAGGTCTTTTGGAAAAACATCCCGGTACTGCGACTCCACGATAATATAATGCAGGGTCAGCCCCTGAATGCTGGTAAGCGGCGTATCGGCAAAATAGCCGGCAAAACACCGCCGCATTTTCCGGTTCAGCCTGTCGTATTTCTCCATCAGTTTTGTTTCTTCCATAGAGGCGTACCTTTCTATAAAAAGTTAGAATTCTAATAACTGTAGGATATAATACTGCCGGATCGTAAGCGCTTTATAATCGACCGGATCGTCAGGCTCCAACTTTTGTGAGATACTTCAGATACCTGGAGTAATTCA
>CALWGL010000105.1 GCA_944380025.1 uncultured Lachnospiraceae bacterium | reverse complement strand
ATGATCTCCCAGGACCTGACGCATCCTTCGCTGGAAGGGATACGTCAGATCGCGGAGCGGTGGTATGGGGTTATGAGAGAGCGGTTGAACAGGCAACCTGCCGGAAGGAGATCCGTTCCGTGTTCCGGAGGGTAAAGAGCTTTCCGTCCGCCGGCAGGCTTTCAAAAGAGACCGCCCGGAAGGAAATGTCATGAATCGGTTTTTCTTCCAGCCCGACGACCCGGATGCCGAAAGCATGTGTCCCGGTGCAGCGGATGTTTTCAAAGGTCTGATGACAGATTTCCGGCAGGACTTTCGCCGGATTGGCATTGGAACTGTGATAGGCATCCTCCAGGAATATGGCTCCCTGTGTATCGGTCAGAATGCAGTCTCTCCAGACGACGCGCTCCACAAGGCCTCCGCGGGCGGCGCAGGATTTGACCCAGAGGCCGAAAAGGGAAATACGGCTCACGGTAAGATTCTGCCACAAAATGTCATGCGTGCCTCCGGCCTGTTCGCTGCCAATGCAGAAGCCGCCTTTGGAATCGGAGCTTTCACAGTCGGTGACCCGGATGTGGGCAGAAGGAAGGTCCAGTTCATTTCCTTCCCGGTTGCGCCCTGATTTGATGGCGACGGCATCGTCTCCGGTGTGAAAAACGCAGTCGAAGATCTGAACATGCCGGCTGGAGTCCGGGTCGATCCCGTCTCCGTTCAGAATACAGATGTCGTCCGCCGCGCCTGTGAAGCCGTCTCCCTTTGAGACGATCTGTAAATGCTCGAAGGAAACATGTTCGCAGTAAATGGCATGGATGGTCCAGGAGGGGCCGTAGCAGACGGTCAGATCCCGGACGCAGACATTTTCCGCGTTCTGCAGAAGGATACAGCGGCCGCGCAGGGTAGGATCCTGCCTTGTGGAAAAAGGAACGGGACGTCCTCCTCCCGCATCATGATGGTTGGGGCCTTCGTCATAGACGCCGGCGTTTAAAAGACTGGCATGGGTCATGTGGTTATCGGGAAGCTCCGGCGTACTGTTGGGCCATTCGGAAGCTTTCTGCTCCAGCTTCCGCCAGCCCTCCCAGCGGGTGATAATGGGGGGATAGTCCTTCGGATCGGGACTTCCCAGCAGGATGCCCTCTACCCGGAAGGTCATATCGCTTTTCAGAAACAGGGCTCCACAGAGAAAAATATTGCCGGATGGAAGAAGAACTTCTCCTCCGGGCGGGCAGTCCTCGATGGCCCTCTGAATGGACAGAGTATCGTTATGAAAACCGTTTCCGGACGCCAGGTAGGGAGGGGCGGTTACATCGAGAACCGCATTGAGCCGCCGTGTCCGGGCGCAGACAGAAGCCTCTGCCAGCGTGCGGCCGTCAGAGTCAAGGGCAAGGATACGGAATTCATAATCGATATCGGGGAGGAGACTGCGGAAGGTATGGGCAAGCTTTCGGGTAAAGGCATTCCGGTGCCAGTCTGTTTCCCCTCTGCGCCGCAGCAACGCTTCATACCGGTCAAAACGGGGAATATCCGGAAGGCAGTCCCGATTCCAGTATACCGTAACGGTATCCGCGGAAACACTTTCCGCAGGAATATGGACATTTTGCAGGCAGCTTTTTTCCTCCGGAACAGGAATGTTTTGCGGACAGCGCTTTTCCCCCGGAATGGAGGCGGTTTCCTGCGGTACAAAGCATTTGGAACCGGAGCAGGGAACAGTGGCCGCCAGTCCGGAGGAAGCAGCTGCCTTCCGGGAAGCCTCAATGATAACCCTGCATCGGGCGGTGAGCTGTCCGAAGCGGATTGTTACGTGAGCGTTTCCCGCCCGCAGGGCATGGATGGAGACGGTCTCCGCGCCGAAACAGTTTTTCTTTTTCTCCTGGAAGGAGAGAAGCTCCGGCCGGTCGGTTTCCCAGGAGAAAGAGACCTCCGGAAAGGATGCGGGGAAGGCAAGGCCGTAAAGCTCGAAGGTTTCCCCTTCCTTCAGGTACAGTTCTTCCTGATTCAGCCGGATCTCGCGGGGAGCTGCGGCAGGTGCCTGGACGCGGACGGGAATTTGGCGGCAGAAACCGCCCTGAAGCGCCGTCACATAAAGACTGGCCTGCCCGTAGCTGTAGGCAGTCAGCGTTCCATCGGCGGAAACGTCCGCAACATCGGGACGGGAAGAGGCCAGGGAGAGAGAAGGGGAGGCCGGAAGCCTTCGGCATTCGCCTGCCGTCAGAAGGATGGATTCAACGGATGAATATTCCGAAACAGTCTGTTTCCCCTTCTGCGCCTGGATTTCTCCGGTCACATGGATCCGGCACCGGGCAGTGCGTCCCACATCGGCGGAAACGGCGCGGATGCAGGCATCTCCCGGAGCGAGTGCACGGACCTGCCCGGAAGCGTCCACAGACGCGACAGCCTCATTGTCGCTGAAAAACAGCACGTTCCTGTTCATGGCGCCGTTTCCCAGCGTATCCTCCGGCTCGATCAGGGGACGAAGGACGGCATGCGCGCCGCATGAAAGAGTGAGCTGTTCCGCGTTCAGCCGAAGCCGGAGAACCGTGTTTCTGGTGATGTTATCGATCACAAGAATCTGGCAGCAATCCTCTTCGCCGGAGGGCAGGCAGGCGCTGATGACGGCGCTTCCGGTGGTGCGCCCCCGCACCAGCCCGTCAGATACCGGCGCAACCTCCGGATTGGAAGAGCGCCAGAGAATGTTTCCCTGAGGAATCTCTGTCCAGGCGGTCAGCTGTACCGTGCTTCCGCTGGTTTCCCAGTTTTCAAAGGTGATTTTATCTGTGCTTCCCACCACCAGAGGATAGACGTGGTGGTTCAGCCGGATGGGACAACGATTCTGTTTCATGAAAATTTTCCTTTCCGAAGTGCATGCGTTTCTGAAAAAAGAGCCGGTTCTGGAGCAGGCTCCTTCCATCAGTGCCGTCCGGGACGCTTCGGCGCAGGCAGCACTGATATCCCGCCCTTTCGCGGAATGTTCCGGAAGGGGCGCGTCTGTTTCCTGCATGCAATTATAATATGGAAGAAGAACGGAGGGCAATTTCAGAAAAGAAGGATTGTTTCATTATTTATCAAAAGCTTCCGAAAAAAGTGATATTGCGCCCGCAGTGTCAGTGAGATATGCTGAAACCAGCGCCGGGACAGCGGCCGGAGAAGGGATTCGGATGGAAGAGCTTAAAGAAGGAGGCAGACCATGGAAAACGGTCAGATCGTGAATGGAAAGATTGATGAATATGTGCAGTGGTTCGATACGGACGGAAATATCATCAATGCCAGCGACGGAGGAATCATCTATGCGGAAGGGAAATATCACTGGTACGGGCAGGCGCTCCGGTCTCTTCCCTTTGCCGGGGACGGGCTGGGCGGTCAGACCACCACAAAGGGCGTGGTCATGTACGAGTCGGAGGATCTGTATCACTGGAAATATGAAGGCGTGATCCTGGCCTGCTCGCAGGACCCGGAAAGCCCGTTATATGCGCCCATGCGTTTTGAAAGGCCCAAGATCGTGTACAACCGCACCACAGGCCAATATGTATTGTGGTGCCATTATGTCAAATATCCGGGGGATCACGGATTTACGGAAGGGACTGCGGAGGCGGGCGTGGCGGTCTGCGGCCGGGTCAACGGAAGCTATACCTGGCTTGGCGCGTCGCGCCCCATCGACGAAAAGGGGCTTGTGCGGGACAGCACAGTATTTCAGGACGAGGACGGCAGCGCGTATTTCATATATGACAGGCAGGTGGGGGAGGACCGGTGCCTGCACATCGTCCGTCTGTCTGACGATTATCTTTCCTTTACCGACCGGTACAGAAGGATCAACGCGGCGTTCTGGCGGGAGGCGGCGGCCCTGGTGAAGCATGACGGCTATTATTATATGGTAACCTCCGACCTCACCTCCTGGGCGGCGAATCAGGCGAAGTATTTCCGTACAAAGGATCTGATGGGAGAATGGGAGGATATGGGAGACCCCTGTGTGGGGGATGAGACCCATACTACGTTCCAGTCCCAGAGCACATATATTTTCCGGGTGGGGGGAGAGAAGGATCTGTACATCCACATGGCGGAGCGGCACAATACGGAGAATTTTGAACGCTGTTCCTATATCTGGCTTCCGGTTACGTTCGGGGAAGGACATACGCTGGCACTGCATTACCGGGAGCGGTTTGAAATCGGGGATGAAACGCCGGATCAGGGATGAAACGGAAAAAGGGGGAGAAAGGAACAAAAACAGGAACAGGGAAAGACGAGGCGGCAGCTGTCTGAAAGACGGATGCCGCCTTTTTAAATGAGTGCATCCGGCGGGCATTTGTTCTGAAGAGGGATGCTCCCTGACCTGTCCGACAGGCCATCCTTCGTGATAATGCCTATGTGGATGACAGAATTAGAATGGGAAAAGACATAAATGGCTGTAAAAATCAATTAAAATTTTGACGGAAAATTTAAAAAAGAATGAAAATCGCATAAAAACCGGGATAAACAAAAGCATCCATCCTTTTTCGGATTGAAGAATAATGCATTTCCACCTATGATGGGCCCATGACGAGGCCGGAAACGGCAGAGGAAAAAGACGCAGAAAAAAAGAAAGGAAAGGGAGTGGTGTCTGACATATGACAGCAAAAAAAGAACTGACGCAGACGGAGCTTGCGAAACGTCAGAGGAAAAGAACGATGAGAAAGAACAATCTGTTCTTCTTCGGACTTGCGGCTCCGGGTATCATCGCCCTGCTGTTGTTTTCCTATTTCCCCATGGCAGGTCTGTATATGGTGTTTACCAGATACACCTATCAGGGCGGAATCTTCGGAAGCGAATTTGTGGGACTGCAGAATTTCAGATTTTTCTTCATGAATCTGGACGCGGCCCTGCGGGCGACCAGAAATACGCTGGTGATCAATCTGATTTCCATGCTGCTTGGAACCTGCTGCAACGTGGGACTGGCGATCATCCTGAACGAGCTGAGCGGTAAGCTGTATAAAAAGGCGACGCAGTCCATCATGCTGTTTCCTCATTTTGTATCCTGGATCGTGGTCGGCGTGATCGCACAGGGCATTCTGGATACGGATAAGGGGCTGTTGAATCAGCTGATCGTGGCCTGCGGAGGGGAAGCGGTCAACTGGTACATGGAACCGAAATACTGGTGGTTTATCCTGATTTTTTCCAATATCTGGAAGGGAATGGGATATGGCTCCATCGTTTATTCCTGCGCGATCACAGGACTGGATCCCAGCCTGTATGAGGCGGCGAAGGTGGATGGAGCGTCCAGATGGAAGCAGATTTTCTATATCACCATCCCGCAGCTGAAGCCGACGATCGTGATCATGCTGCTTCTGAGCATGGGCGGCGTGCTGGGGGGAAGCGTGGACCAGATCATGGGCCTGACCAATCTGAATCCCATGCTGCTGGAAACCACGGATACGATCGCAACCTTTGTATACCGTTCCGCGATCATGAACGGGCAGTTTGAATCCGCTTCGGCGATTACGCTGTATCAGTCCATCTTCGGCTTCCTGTTCGTAATGATCGGAAACTTTATTGTGAAAAAGATTCAGCCGGATTACGCGCTGTTCTGAAAAGAGGTGAGAGAATATGAAAGCAAATGGAAAGAAGAAAAAAGGAGTTTCCAGGAGCCTCAGAGACGGAGGATGGTTCTTTATTCTGATCACCTTTATTCTGGCGGCAGTCTGCTTCCTGCCTCTCTGGATCGCTTTTGCAAGCTCTTTTTCCAGCGAGGCGGCGATCAACCAGGCCGGTTATGCGCTCTGGCCTCGGGAATTTTCTCTGGAAACCTATAAGTTCCTGACGCAGAACAAGGGAGCGATGGTATTTCGTTCTTATGTGGTCACTTTCTTTGTGGTTGCCGCAGGAACGATATATTCGCTGGTCATAACGACCTGCTTCGCTTATGCGACGGCGCAGAAGAAAACCATGTTCCGGTATGCCAACGTGTTATCCTTTTTTGCCTGGTTTACCACGGTGTTCAGCGGAGGCGTCCTGCCCTGGTACATTCTGACCACGCGCTACTACCATCTGCAGAATAACATCTGGGCGCTGTTTATTCCATCCGCGATGAGCGTGTTCAACATGATGGTCCTTCGCAATAACTTTAAGGCAACGCCGGAGGAGCTTTATGAGTCGGCGCGGATAGACGGAGCGGGAAACATGTGTATTTTCCTGAAAATTGCGATCCCGCTGAATAAGGTCGCCATGGTAACGATCACTTTGTTTTACGCGCTGGGATACTGGAATGACTTTTATCTGTCCCTGTATCTGATTACCAAACAGGATCTGTATACGGTGCAGAAAATGCTGTATCAGATGATGTCCAACATTTCGGCGCTGCTGAGTAATTCCAGCGCAGCGTCAGCTGCGGGAACCGTAGCTCAGGTGCCGGTCACTACCTCGCGGATGTGCATGACGGTGTTCGCTACCGTTCCGGTTCTGGTTTTCTATCCCTTCGCACAGAAATATTTTGTGCAGGGAATTACGGTCGGAGCCGTAAAGGGTTAAAAAACAGTTGATTATGGGGATAACCTATAGCAAAATAAAGAAAGAGAGGAAAGTTTTATGAAAAGAAGGATTGTGAAAAAAGCGTTGTCCGGTCTGCTCGCGCTGACCATGGCAGCAGGCCTGATGCTGACGGGCTGCGGCTCTTCCGGACAGGAAACTGCCTCCGCTTCTGCGGAAACCGGAGCCGCAGACACGGAAACCGCAGCAGAAGCGAAGCCGGCAGCGGAGGAAGCTGCCGCGGAAGAGGATGTGATGAGCGGTGATCCTGTAGAGCTCCGTCTGATCATGTACGGCGATATGACCACAAGAAGAGAAGAATTCTTCAAGAATGAGTTTCATGACAGGGTTCTGGAAGAACTGAATCTGGATGTGTCCATTGAAATGATGCCCTGGGGCTCCAATGAAACGACGATTCCCACTATGCTTGCGTCCGGCGAGGATTTTGCGGTATACTGCATCCTGTCCACCTGCGACTGGGCAAATAAGGGGTATCTTGCCGAGATCCCCATGGAAAGCATTGAAAAATACATGCCGGAATATCTGGACATGCGCGGGGCGAACGATTTTTCCTGCGTGAAGTATGACGGAAAAATCTATACGATTCCTTTTGGCGAAAAGGCGATGTCCGGAAATATGCAGGGGTATGAGATCCGGAATGATATCCTGAATGAAGTGGGATACGATGCGGCTGAGATTGATACCTATGAGGAGCTGACCGCCGCTTATGACGCGGTGAAGGCTGCTTACCCGAACCTGAGGATCTCCACCTCCGGGCCGGAGATGATCGCTGCGGGAGTGATTGGCGAAAATGAATACTATACTTACCTTGGTGATGTCAATCAGTATGCCGTTATCAATGAACTGGAGGAAGGCGACCAGGTATACAGCTTCTTTGAAACGGAATATTTCAAAAAGCTGTGCGGTCTGGCAGCCGAATGGCTGGAGAAGGGCTATACATCCGAAGATTTTCTGACCAATCCCACACAGCCTCTTGCAGACTGGAACGCGGGCCAGTGCCTGCAGGTATACGGCACGCCGGGCGGTCTGGTGGATACGGCTCTTGCCGCTGTGGCTCCGGAGGCTGATCTGCAGCTGGTAAGCGTCGGCGACGTTCCCCGCGTCAAGACGATCAATTATGACTGGGGAATCGCCATTTCCGCTTCCGGACAGGACAAGGTGGATGCCTGGCTGCGCCTCTTCAACTGGATGTACGCTTCTCAGGAAAATTATGACTTCTGCGTATACGGCATAGAGGGGACCGATTATGAAAAGGATGAGAACGGCAACATTACCAAACTGGTAACGGACAGCTTCTTTGATGAGTGGTTCATGGCCTGCAGCAAATTCAAGCATTACGATCCGTCCATTCCGGAAGAAAAGATCGAGCAGTATGAGCATCTGGATGACGACGCGCTGATTTCCAAATCCATGGGCTTTGTATTCGATTCCTCCAATGTTTCCGCGGAAGTTGCGGCTCTTTCGGCAGCCTATACCGAGTACATGGATCCGATTTTCATGGGCTTCAAGGACTATGACGAGTATTTTGACGAGGCGCTTCAGAAGATGAAGGACGCGGGACTGGATAAATATGTGGCCGAGGTACAGACTCAGTTTTCTGAATTTTACGCAGAAAATCAGCAGTAATACAGAAAGACGGCCCTTTCATTAAAAGGAAGGCCCCAACGAAACCGGAAAAAATTAAGAGAAGGAACAGCCAAAAGCAGAGGGGATGCCCGCATCCCGTCTGTCTTTTGGACTTTTGAGGACGGGATGAAGATGAACGAACGGAATGAAAAAAAGTTTCATATTGGTCAGATCTCTTTTAAAAACAGGCTGATCCTGCTGACTCTGATCATTGGATCGGCTTCGATCTTCCTTCTGACCATTGTGTTCGGGATCCTTTATCATCGATCCATACTGCGGGACTACCGCAGTGAAATACAGAGCCGTCTTCGGGATACGGATACAGTGTTTCACAGCTATGCGGATAACGTCACCGCCCTGACCATCAGTCTGTATAACGCGCCGGAGGGAACGGTGGCAAGGGTGGCCCCGGATTTCGAGCTTGCCTCCCATCATTCCTTCCTCAGCTATATCCAGAATCTGATGGCCAACAGCGGATATATTCATTCCGTTTATTTCCTGGATGGAAAAGGCGAGGTCAGCATGTGGGCGAAGGGGAACGGAAGCTATACGGAGGATCTGGACAGAACTCTTGCGGCTCAGCTTGCGGGCAGGACGGAGTCTCCTTTTGTCTGGTACGCTCCTTATCGTTATGGAGAGGAGAAAATTCCCATGCTCACCTTCTTTTTCAGCGAGGTGCCGCTGGGAATGGAATATTATACCGGAGCGGTGGTGGTAAATATTGAACTGAAGGAGCTGTGCAGCCGTATTTTGGATGGGGAGAACCGGTCCACGGAGATGATGCTGTTGAACGATGAAGGAATCGTGGTTCTGCACAGTGATCCTTCCCGCATCGGGGAGGACTGGTCAGAAGAGGCTTTCGTGCAGAAGGCGCTTTCGGGAGAGGAGACCGTTTTTGACATGAAGACGGATGGAGAGCGGTATGAATTTATCAGTATGCCGTCGGACAGAGCAGGGTTTTACCTGATCGCCCGTTCAGATCATACGGCCGCATCTGTCCTGACAGAGGTGCTTCTGATCGTGCCTATGGGGTGTCTGCTTGCGGTCGCATTGATGGCGATCCTTTCTGTCCGCATGGGAACGCGTCTTGTACAGCCTCTGACGCGGACGGTGGAGGAGATCCGTCACAGCGGAATGGGGGACAGGCTGGAGCTTGATCCGGAGGAGGACAGAGACGAACTGCGGTTTCTGCAGAAATACGCCGCGCATATGAACCGATACGTGGAAGAGGTTCTGGAAAATGACCAGAAAAACCGGGTTATCTACAATCTGATCCGGAATGATAAAAATGTAAATATCCAGCCCTTTTTGCTGGAGCAGGGGATCCTGCGGCCGGATACGGGATACTGTGCGGTCTCGGTTGAGTTTGTCTGCCGGTACGAGGTGGCGGATATGGAGGAGCTGAACAGCATCCGGCGCAGTGTGGCGAGGCGGTTTGAAGAGACCCTGTCAGGGTTCGGTCACAGCACCTGCTATGAGTATGGGCTTCGGTATCTGCTGTTTCTGATCGCGGAGGGAAAAGAACCGCTTTCCCCGGAAAAGCTGAAGGAAGCGCTGAACAGGGACTGCGACGGCCTGATGGAAGAAAATTCCGGGACGGACATCTATGCGGTGATCAGCCGGCGGCTGGAAAGCAGCATATCAGCCAAGTCGGTGGTGCAGAAAAACAACGAGCGGATGGAAGCCCTTCAGATCTACGGGCTGAAGGGGGCGGAGGTCATGACGGAAAACCCGTCCAGGGAAAGGCCTTCTGAAAAGACGATGGAGAGCTGTCTGCAGGCTTTGAAGAAGAATGACAGAGAAGGCTATCTGAACGCGGTGACGCAGATGATCTCGGAAACCAGGGAGGTTACGCGTCCGCAGTTTATCAGCTGGCTGGTACGGGCGACGGAGCAGATCGGAGAAGTGAAGGCCGCCATGCACAGAAATTATGTGAAGGCAGACCGTGGCAGGCTGTATATCCGGGCCGGGCAGATCCAGGACCGGGAAGGAATCGTGGAATGGTTTGAAGCCATTTACGACGATGTAATTGAGAAGATGGATCAGATCCGCAGGACTACAACAG
>CALWGL010000104.1 GCA_944380025.1 uncultured Lachnospiraceae bacterium | reverse complement strand
GAACAGCCCCGGCAGGGAAAGAATCCTTATTTTGTCAGAGAACTGGAAACCGGCTACGTGGTGATCGGCGATTATCAGCGTTTTCCCGGCTATTCCCTTTTTCTGTGCAAGGAACATGTCGCTGAACTGCATTTTCTGGAGCCGGAATTCCGAACCAGGTTTCTTCAGGAAATGGCGCTGACCGCAGAAGCGGTCTACAACGCCTTTCAGCCGGACAAGCTGAATTATGAGCTGCTGGGAGTTGGGAACAACAGGCATATGCACTGGCACTTTTTTCCAAGAAGGGAGGGCGATACGCCGTCGCCCGGCCCTGTCTGGCAGCTTTCCCCGGCGGAGCTGTATGATCCCGCTTTCCTGCCCTCGCCGGATGAACTGGAGCACATGAAAGAAAAACTGAACAAAGAACTGGAAAAGCTGCTGGAGAACGGCGCTTCCGGCCGCTTTTAATGTAAAAAATGGCAGTACAGGAAAATACCATGCAGGTTAAACCCTTTTCCTGTACTACCATAAAACTGCTTTTTTGATTCTTCTTCCCAGGCCAGTTCAGGCTTCTCCCATTCTTGCAAGCTTTGCGGCTCTGGTCGGCAGACCAGGCCGGTCTACGCCTCTCCCATCCTTGCAAGCTTTGCGGCCTGGTCTGCGGCGATGAGGCTGTCGAGGAGTTCGTCGATGTCGCCGTTCATGATGTCGTCAATTTTATACAGGGTCAGCTTGATGCGGTGGTCGGTCACGCGGCCCTGGGGGAAGTTGTAGGTGCGGATCTTTTCGGAGCGGTCGCCGGTGCCGATCTGGCTGCGGCGCAGCTCAGCTTCCGCGTCGTGGGCCTTCTGCTGCTCGATATCGTAGAGCTTGGCGCGCAGGAGGGCGAAGGCCTTGGCCTTGTTCTGAAGCTGAGACTTTTCGGTCTGGCTGTAGACCACGATCCCGGTGGGATAATGGGTCAGACGCACGGCGGAATCGGTGGTATTGACGCACTGGCCGCCGTTTCCGGAGGCGCGCATCACGTCGATGCGGATATCCTTTTCATCGATGACCACGTCCACATCCTCCGCCTCCGGCATGACCGCAACGGTGATGGTGGATGTGTGGATCCGGCCGCCGGACTCTGTTTCCGGAACGCGCTGGACGCGGTGCACGCCGCTCTCATATTTCAGGCGGGAATAAGCGCCCCTGCCCGTGACCATGAAGGTGACCTCCTTCATGCCGCCGATGCCGATCTCGTCCGCGCTGACGGTTTCCACCTTCCAGCGCCTGCGCTCCGCGTACTTCACATACAGACGGTACATCTCGGCCGCGAACAGGGCCGCCTCGTCTCCGCCCGCGCCGGCGCGGATCTCCACGATCACGTTTTTATCATCGTTGGGATCCTTGGGCAGCAGAAGGATCTTCAGCTCCTGCTCCAGCTCTTCGATGCGTTTTTTCGCTTCCGCGTGCTCTTCCTTGAGAAGCTCCCGCATCTCCTCGTCGTTTTCCTCTTCCAGCATGGCAAGACTGTCCTCTTCGTCCTGCTTTGCCTTCTTGTATTCCCTGTACGCCTCCACAAGAGGGGTCAGGTCGCTCTGCTCCTTCATCAGCGCGCGGAAACGCTCCTGATTCGCCGTCACGTCCGGCTCGTTCAGTTCGTTCATGATCTCCTCGTACCGATGAAGCAGATCCTCAAGTCTGTCAAACATCTATCTCAATCTCCATTCCATCCCTTAAAATCCATCCCTTAAAACCAGACGCCGCTCACCACCCGGTCCAGTCCGGCATAGTCCTTCGTAACGCGCACCTCATGAAAGCCGTTTTCTTCCATCAGCGCTTTTACCGCAGCCCCCTGATCCCAGCCGATCTCCAGATAAAGGCTTCCGCCCCGCACAAGATGCTCCGGGCTTTCCGCGATGATACTGCGGTAAAAAAAGAGTCCGTCCTCATGTCCGTCCAGGGCACAGAGAGGTTCATGCAGGCGCACCTCCTCCATCAGTCCCGGGATCTCGCCGGACGCAATATAGGGCGGATTGGATACGATAAAATCATACCGTCCTTCCACCTCATCAAACAGGTCGCTTTGCAGAAACTGTGCGGAAATGCCCAGCTTCTGCGCGTTCCGGCGCGCTGTCTCAAGCGCTTTTTCCGAAATATCGCTCCCGGTTCCCGCACAGTCGTTGGAATAGTTCAGAAGGCTCAGCAGGATGCAGCCGGAGCCGGTACACAGATCCAGGATCCTGCTTCCGTCCGTCAGCTCCCTGAGCACCTCCTCCACCAGGATCTCCGTATCCTGCCTGGGAATCAGCACATGTTCGTTGACCAGAAATTCCAGTCCCATGAATTCCTGCACGCCGGTGATGTGCTGCAGGGGGATCCTGGATGCGCGCAAAGCGATCCATTCCCGGTACCGTTCTTCCTGCTCCCGCGAAAGCTCCCTGTCCCCATGGACCAGAAGATCGTTCCCTGCGGTCCCGCATACCGCTTCCAGGAGCAGTCTGGCATCCAGCTTCGCTTCCGCCACCTGCGCCGCCTCGAGCGCGTCTTTTCCGTACCGGTAGGCGTCCGCGTAGCGCATCATACGGCAGTTCCCTTCGGGGAAGCTTCCTGTCCGGCATCCGGTTGCGCCGGAACATCCGCTCCCGCCGGGTTTTCCGGCGCAGCCGGGGCGTCCGCCCCCGTCAGGTTTTCCGGCTCTGCCGGGGTTTCTGTTCCCGCCGGGTTTTCCGGCTCTGCCGGGGCATCCGCTCCCGTCAGGCCCTCCGCCTCCGCCAGGCTGTCCGTTCCCGTCAGGCCCTCCTGCTCCGCCGGACTGTCCGCTCCCGTCAGGCCCTCCTGCTCCGCCGGGGCGTCCCTTTCCTCATCCTCCTCAAATTCATAGCCGAATTCTTCTTTCAGATATGCCTTCCAGTCAAAGACCGCTTCCACGGAAGCGATGGCCACCTCCACCATGCTTCTGTCCGGCTCCCTGGTGGTCAGCCGCTGCAGCCACAGGCCGGGCCGGGAGATCAGGTTGATGAACGCATTGTCCGTCCTTCCCGCCAGCCGCAGGACCTCATAGGAAATGCCGGCCACAACGGGAATGAGCAGGATGCGCAGCCCCAGCCGGAGAAGCGGCTGCTCCACCCGGATGAACATGAAAAGCACGATGCTGATCAGGACCACGAACAGAAGAAAACTGGTTCCGCAGCGCTTATGGAAACGGGAACTTTTCATCACGTTTTTCACATTCAGCTCCCGGCCGTGCTCCAGGCAGTTGATGCACTTATGCTCCGCTCCGTGGTACTGGTATACCCGGCGGATATCCTTCATGGAAGCGATGGCCGCCACATAGATCAGAAAAATGGCCAGTCTCACCAGGCCCTCCAGAATGGCGAGCAGGGAAGCGTTGCGGACAAAATTCTGAAACAGCAGGCTGATTCCGAAGGGCAGGGCGATGAAGATGGCCACCGCCAGGACGATGGAAAAAGCAACCGTCAGCCCCATGAGGACCTTTTCTCCGTTTCCCTTCGTCGCCCGGTCCAGCACGGCGTCCGCCTTTGTCTCCTCCGCTTCCTCATCCTCGTAAAAACCCGCAGACCAGGTCAGCGTCTGCATGCCCAGGACCATGGAGTCTATGAAATTGAAAACGCCGCGGACAAACGGCAGCTTCGTGATCCTCCTGCCGCCCCAGACGCCCTCATATTTTTCCTTCTTCGTTTCGATCCCGCCGTCCGGCCTGCGCACCGATACGGCGTACTCTTCTCTGTTTTTCATCATGACGCCTTCCAGGACCGCCTGTCCGCCGATCCCGGAATAGTGTCCGCATTTTTTCGTGCTCATCGGTATCCTTATCCTCCATCCTTCCTGCTGCACGTCCCGCAGGCAGAAATTCATAAAAAAGGTTGAGATGATCCACCTCAACCTTTCTTCTACGGAAAAATCCGTTTCCCTATTCCTGCTCTCAGTTCGCAGCCGTTCCCACGCCGTACTTTCTGTTGAACTTATCGATACGTCCGCGGGCCTGAGCAGCCTTCTGCTGGCCGGTGTAGAATGAATGGCACTTGGAACATACTTCCACGTGCAGCTCCGGCTTGGTGGAGCCCGTTACAAATGTGTTTCCGCAGTTGCAGGTTACGGTTGCCTGATAATACTTGGGATGCAGTCCTTCTTTCATTGTTCTTCACCTCTTCTATTTTCCCGGTTTCCAGTTCGTTCTCGTTCTCATCCACAGGATCCGCCGAAGCGGACCATTCCGGCTTTCGCCGGAAACTGCCGTCCGTAAACAGCTTTTTCATTGTAGCATAGCTTTTTCATGAGCGCAAGAGCGATTTTGCAGGAAAATCACAGAATTTTCATCTTCCTGACCACGTTGACGAAATCGGTATTGCTTCTGGTCCGCGTGAACATATCCAGGATCTTGTCCACGGCCTCCTCTGGCTTGAGACCGTTGAGCGCCTTGCGCAGGATGCCGGTGGCCTCCAGCTCTTCCGCAGAAAGGAGCAGATCCTCTCTTCTGGTGCTGGATTTGGGGATATCGATGGCCGGGAATACCCTTCTTTCCGAAAGCTTGCGGTCCAGGACGATCTCCATGTTTCCGGTTCCCTTGAATTCCTCATAGATCACGTCGTCCATCCGGCTTCCCGTATCCACCAGGGCCGTGGCGAGGATGGTCAGACTGCCGCCCTCTCTCATGTTTCTCGCCGCGCCGAAGAAGCGCTTGGGCATATGCAGGGCCGCCGGATCCAGACCGCCGGAAAGCGTTCTGCCGCTGGGCGGGACAACCAGGTTATAGGCCCGCGTCAGACGGGTGATGCTGTCCAGCAGGATCATCACGTCCTTCTTATGCTCCACCAGGCGCTTGGCCCGTTCGATCACCATTTCCGCCACCCGCTTGTGGTGCTCCGGCAGCTCGTCAAAGGTGGAGTAAATGACCTCCACATTCGGCCCTTCGATGGCTTCGCGGAAGTCCGTCACTTCTTCCGGACGCTCATCGATCAGCAGGATGATCAGATGCATGTCCGGATTGTTGATCTTTACCGACTGGGCCACCTGTTTTAACAGGGTGGTCTTTCCTGCCTTCGGCGGGGATACGATCAGGCCTCTCTGGCCCTTTCCCACCGGGCTGATCAGATCCATGATGCGCATGGCCACGGAGGAGCGGGACAGCTCCAGGCCGATCCTCTCGTCCGGGAAGATCGGGGTCATGTCTTCAAAATTATACCGTTTTACCGCCGCATCCGGCGTATAGCCGTTGATGGACTTCACATAAAGCAGGGCGCTGAATTTTTCATTCTGGGTCTTCACGCGGGTATTTCCCACGATGATGTCTCCCGTTTTCAGCCCGAACCGGCGGATCTGGCTGGGAGCGACGTATACGTCGTTCTCACCGGGCAGATAATTGGCGCAGCGGATGAAGCCGTAGCCGTCCGGCATGACCTCCAGGATCCCGTTGGCGGAAATGCCGCTGTCCAGCTCCGCCGGAAAGCCTTCCTCAGCCGCAGGCGTCTGCGCTGCGGTGGTCTCTGCCTGTACCGCGCTTCCCGGATTCTGCGCGCCGCCGGCCACATATCCGGAACCGGACGCATACTGGGCGTTCTGAGGCTGAGAAGCTCCCTGTGCATGATTCTGTCCGTGGTTCTGTCCCGCGTACCCCTGTGTCTGGGCCGGGGCAAACCGGCGCACGCCTCTCCGTTCCGTCCCTCTCGCCTGACCGTCAGCGCCCGCGCTGCGCACGACCCGGGAGACGTTTCTCCGCTCCGGTACGTTCTCCTGCGGTCTGCTCTCCGTCTGCCGGTTCTCCGCGGGTCTGCTCTCCTGCGGCCTGCTCTCCGTCTGCCGGTTCTCCGCGGGCCTGCTCTCCTGCGGGCCATCCTCTGTTCTCTGTGCATCCCGGCGCTCCGCCGCGTCCGCCTTGCCGCCTTCCGCGGCCTGAGACGCTTCCGTCCGGCGGACTGCCGTCTTCTTATGCACAGCGGGCTTCCGTTCAGACGCGGCAGCTTCTGTACCCTGGCTTTCCTTTTCATCCAGCGCAAGCATCGCTTCGATCACATCTGCCTTCTTCATGGACGACGTACCCTTGATCCCGCGGGATTTGGCTATCTCCTTCAGATCGGTCAATGCAAGCGACTGATACTTTTCCTTCATGCCCAAACTGCTCATACTGTTCCTCCGTTTTAGATGTGTGTTTCTTTCCGTTCAAAGGAAACCCGAACCACGCTCCGGCTCTGCCGAAGACGTCCGTTCCTGTCCTCTTCTTTTTTTAAAAGCATTCCTGTTCAGGGAAATAAAACATAGATATCCGGCCTGACGGGAGTATGTTCCGCGATGCCGCTCCTTTTCGTCAGCGCCTGTTCAATGGCTCCTGACGGTCAGGAACCAGCGAGATATGTTTTAAGGAAAATGAATAAAATTATTTCCGTTCCTTATTATATACCAGATTTGAAAAAATAGGAAGTCCTTTTTAAAAACACGCAGACAGCCGGGCTGTCCTGCTGCGGGCCGCCCGGCTGTCCGTACTTCATTTTTCTGTATGGCTTCTTGCTTTATCTCTGAACCCGTCCGGATCCGTCTCCGCCTGCAAGCTTCTCCACTTCTGCCACGGAAACCATGTTGTAGTCTCCTTCGATGGAATGCTTCAGCGCGGAAGCCGCTACCGCGAATTCGATCGCTTCCTGCGTGCTCTTGCCGTTTAACAGCGCGTAAATCAGGCCGCCGCCGAAGCTGTCGCCGCCGCCCACGCGGTCGATGATGTGCAGATGATACAGCTTGGAGAAGCAGTATTCTCCGCTTGCGGAATCATACAGCATGCCGCTCCAGTCGTTGTCGGAAGCGGATTTGCTCTCGCGCAGGGTGATCGCCACCTTTTCAAAATGGAAGCGGTCAGCCAGCTGCTTCGCAACGGACTTGTAGCCTTCCTTGTCCAGCTTTCCGGCATAGATATCGGTGTTTTCCGCTTCGATGCCGAATACGTCCTTGGCATCCTCTTCGTTGGAGATGCACACGTCCACATACTGGCAGAGGTCGGTCATGGCCGCTCTGGCCTGCTCTCTGGTCCAGAGCTTGCCGCGGTAGTTTAAGTCGCAGCTGATCTTCACGCCGTGGTTCTTCGCGGCGATGCAGGCCTGTTTGCAGATACGCACCACGTTTTCTCCCAGAGCGGGGGTGATGCCGGTGAAGTGGAACCAGTCCGCACCTTCAAAAATAGCATCCCAGTCAAAATCCGCTTCCGTCGCTTCCGCAATGGCGGAATGCGCGCGGTCATAGATGCAGACGCTTCCGCGGGTGGACGCGCCCTTCTCCAGGAAGTAAATGCCCACACGGTCTCCGCCTCTGGTGATATGTTCGGTGTTCACGCCGTACTTGCGCAGGCTGTTCACCGCCATCTGGCCGATGGCATGGGAAGGAAGCTTCGTCACAAAGCGGGAATCCATTCCGTAGTTTGCCAGGGAAACGGATACGTTCGCTTCTCCGCCGCCGAAGGTGGCCTCAAAGGAATCCGCCTGTACAAAGCGCAGATAATCATAGGGCTGCAGACGCAGCATCAGTTCGCCGAAAGTAATTACTTTTGCCATATTTTTCTCCTCTTTATATTAACCCGGGAAGAATGACGAAGTCATTCTTCGGTATGGGGCAGGCATGCCCCGTACTTATCTCTGTACCAGATGGAGCGCAAAGCCCGCGATCTCGTCCTTGAAGTAAGCGGCCTTGTCCGTTACGGTCTCCTCGCGGAACTCATAGCCGCGCGCCTTAAAGTAAGCGATGGCGCGGGGCAGGGTATGCGTCGCGATGGCGATGTGGCCGTTCTTTCCAAGGTACATCTTCTTCATGATCTCGATCTCGTTCTCGCCAACGAAAACGCTGGAATTTCCAACCTTTTCCTTCATGCCGAACATGTCTGTGAACAGCTTCGCAGCCGCCAGGGCTTCTTCTTCGTTCTCCGTGTTGATGCCGATGTGATCCACTCTCAGGCCCAGCATGGTCTGCACCGCCTGTCTGGTCAGGCGCTCGATCTCATCCCAGTTCTCCGCCTCGATCAGATCCTTCTTCACCATCCAGGTTCCGCCGCAGGCTACGATCTTATTGAACTTGATGTAGTCCAGAAGGTTCTTCTCGTTCACGCCGCCGGTGGGCATCCAGCGAAGGGTGGTGTAAGGGCCTGCCAGCGCCTTCAGCTTGGCAACGCCGCCGTTCTGCTCGGCGGGGAAGAACTTGACCACGGAAAGGCCCAGGCTCATGGCCTGCTCCATCTCTCCGGGGGATGCGGTTCCGGGGATCATGAGCATTCCTTTGCTCAGAACGTGCTTTGTGATCTCCGGATTGAAGCCGGGGCTGACGATGAAGGATACGCCGGCGTCGATGGCCCTGTCCGCCTGCTCCTTCGTCAGTACGGTTCCGGCTCCGACCAGCATCTCAGGCACCTCCGCCACGATACGGCGGATCGCATCCTCTGCGGCTGCCGTACGGAAGGTCACCTCAGCAGCCGGAAGGCCGCCTCTTACCAGCGCCTTTGCCAGCGGAACCGCCTTCTCGGCATCGTCGATCGCGATGACGGGAACGATACCGATCTCATAGATCCTCTGTAATACGTCGCTCATCTTCTCTCTCCTTTTCTTTTTTTGTTCTCATCCCTTTCGCGCCTCTTTTCCCGGTATGCGCGAAAAAGGATTTATTTCCGTGTTTCTATCATACCGCATGAGGCGCGAAACCGCAAATCAAAAGTTGTCCAATAAATAGTTTATCTTGCACATCAAAATCAAATATTATATTATTATTGAAAAAAAGACATGGAGGATCCATTCCTATGACGACAAATGAAAAAGCGCTGGCGCTTCATGAAAAGCTGCACGGAAAGCTGGAAACCGTTTCCAAGGTTCCCGTAAAATCCAGAGAGGACCTGGCCCTGGCCTATACGCCCGGCGTCGCGGAGCCCTGCAAGGTCATCGCGCAGGATAAGGAAGCCGCTTATACCTACACCATGAAGGCGAATACCATCGCCGTGGTTTCCGACGGCTCCGCCGTTCTGGGCCTCGGCAACATCGGCCCCCACGCCGCCATGCCGGTCATGGAAGGAAAGGCCGTCCTGTTCAAGGAATTCGGCGGCGTGAACGCGGTTCCCATCTGCCTGGATACCCAGGATACGGAAGAGATCATCAAGGCTGTCACCTGGCTGGCTCCGGGCTTCGGCGGCATCAATCTGGAGGACATCAGCGCGCCCCGCTGCTTTGAGATCGAGGAACGGCTGAAGGAGACGCTGGATATCCCGGTCTTCCACGACGACCAGCACGGCACGGCCATCGTGGTCCTGGCCGGCCTGATCAACGCGCTGAAGGTGACGGGAAAGAAAAAAGAAAACTGCCGCGTGGTCGTAAACGGAGCGGGAAGCGCCGGGATCGCCATCGCGAAGCTGCTTTTAAACTACGGCTTTACCAACATCGTCCTGTGCGCCAGGGCGGGGATCCTTTCCCGGGACAACGAACGCCTCAACTGGATGCAGAAGAAGATGCTTGACATCACCAACCCGGAAGGGCTGACAGGGACGCTCGCCGACGCCATGAAGGGCGCGGACGTTTTCATCGGCGTATCCGCGCCGGGCACCGTTTCCCAGGAAATGGTGGCTTCCATGAATCCGGACGCCATCGTATTCGCCATGGCCAATCCCGTTCCGGAGATCATGCCCGATCTGGCAAAGGCTGCCGGAGCGAAGGTGGTGGGAACCGGCCGCAGCGATTTCCCCAACCAGATCAACAACGTGGTGGCTTTCCCAGGCATCTTCCGCGGCGCGCTGGAAGGACGGGCCAGACAGATCACGGAGAAAATGAAGCTGGCCGCCGCCCTCGCTCTCGCTTCCCTGGTTCCGGAGGAGGAGCTGAACGAGGACAACATCATGCCGGAGGCCTTCGATCCCAGAGCGGCCGAGGCGGTTGCGGAAGCAGTGAAATCCAACATCGAATGACGCGCGTACAGAAAACGGATCAGGCTCCGGAGGCGGACGGCATGCAGGAACGCATGCCGTCCGCAGTCCGCTCCGGCATTCCTGCCAAAACAGAGGATTTCGGAAACGGGATGCCCTACCGGACGCTGAGTTCCTGGTGCCTTGCCCATTACGGGGAAAAGCTGTATAAGATCTCCCTGGATGCCGGCTTCACCTGTCCCAACCGGGACGGTACGCTCGGGAGCAGAGGCTGCATTTTCTGCAGCGCGGGAGGAAGCGGCGATTTTGCCGCCGGAAGGGATGGGATCGGTTCG
>CALWGL010000103.1 GCA_944380025.1 uncultured Lachnospiraceae bacterium | reverse complement strand
CTGTATCCGCTCACCAAGGCGATTTCCAAGCAGATCATGCCGGTCTATGACAAGCCGATGATCTATTATCCCCTTTCCACGCTGATGCTGGCGGATATCAGGGAGATCCTGATCATCTCCACGCCGCGGGATCTGCCCGTGTTCCGGGAGCTGTTCGGAACCGGGGAGCAGCTGGGGCTGTCACTCTCCTATGCGGTGCAGGAAGCGCCCAGGGGACTTGCGGAGGCATTCCTGATCGGAGAGGATTTCATCGGAAAGGACCGCGCAGCGCTGGTGCTGGGGGACAATATCTTCTACGGCCAGAGCTTTTCCAGGGTGCTGCGGACCGTGGCGGCCAGGGAAAAGGGAGCTACCATTTTCGGTTATTATGTGCGCGATCCGAGAGAATACGGCGTGGTGGAATTTGACGAAAACGGAAAGGCCATTTCCATAGAGGAAAAGCCGGAGCATCCGAAGAGCAACTACGCGGTCCCGGGCCTGTATTTCTATGACAACGACGTGGTTCAGATCGCGAAGAATGTGAAGCCTTCCGCGAGAGGAGAGCTGGAGATCACCGCGGTGAACAACGAATATCTGCGCAGGGGAGACCTGATGGTGGAGACGCTGGGCAGAGGCTTTGCCTGGCTGGATACGGGAAGCCATGATTCCCTGCTGGACGCTTCCGATTATGTGGCGGCAGTGCAGAAGCGGCAGGGGCTGTACGTTTCCTGCATCGAGGAGATCGCCTACCGCCGCGGCTTCATCACGAGGGAGCAGCTTCTGAAGCTGGCGGAGCCCCTGATGAAGACCAACTACGGAAAATACCTGGTGGAAGTGGCGAACGGACTGTAAGAGAGGCGGCCCACGTCCGATGGGAACAGGGAGCGGGAACGCCTGCCTCCCGGGAAGATAAAGGAGAAAGTTTAGAAAGATGGGAAAGATAACGGTAGAAACCTGTGAGATCGAAGGGCTGAAGGTGATCACCCCGGCAGTATTCGGGGATGAGCGCGGCTATTTCATGGAAACCTATCATTATGAGGCATATAAGGAGGCGGGGATCGATCAGGTCTTCGTACAGGATAACCAGTCCTCCTCCAGAAAAGGTGTGCTACGCGGCCTGCATTTTCAGATCCATTTTCCTCAGGCAAAGCTGGTCCGGGTCCTGAAGGGAGAAGTATTCGATGTGGCGGTGGATTTGAGAGAAGGGTCCCCCACCTTTGGAAAGTGGCACGGCGTGCTCCTTTCCGGGGAGAATAAAAAGCAGTTTTTCATCCCGGAGCATTTCGCACACGGATTTGTGGTGCTCTCCGACGAGGCGGAGTTCGCCTACAAGTGCACGGATTTTTATCATCCCAACGATGAGGGCGGCCTGAAGTGGGACGATCCCGAGATCGGCGTGAAGTGGCCCATTCCGGAGGGAATGGAGCTGATCCTGTCCGAAAAGGATCAGAAATGGGGCGGCCTGAAGGAATATGCAGTGGACGGCGGCAGGAAGAAAGTCTGAAAAAGAAAGAATGAAGAAGAAAAAAAATCAAAAAGCGGCAGGAAGGCCGCTCAGTAAAAAGACAGGGATCACGATATTCACCCTCATCATGCTCATCATGGGGGTGATTATTGCGTGTTACCACAATCCGCTGGCGGACCCGGCGGACGAGCTTTTAAAAAAGATCATCGCCTGTGTACTGATCGCGGCAGCTGTCCTGGTGTTTGCCCGGTTTTATGACAAGATCACGCAGCTGCCCCAGGAGCTGTATGCCAGCCGGCGTCTGATCTGGCGGCTGGCGAAGAACGATTTCAAACGGCGCTACGCGGGTTCCTACATGGGCGCGATCTGGGCCATGGTACAGCCGGTGGTGACGGTGGCCCTGTATTTTGTGGTCTTTCAGGTCATCATGCCTCAGAAGATCGAGCTTGCGGGAAAGGGCGTGACGGTTCCCTATCTGGTGTTCCTGACTGCCGGCCTGGTTCCCTGGTTTTACTTTTCCGAGGCGCTCACCAGCGGCATGATGGCCCTTCTCGAATATGAATATCTGGTGAAGAAGGTGGTCTTCAAGATCAGCATCCTTCCCATCATCAAGATCATCGCGGCCACGTTCATCCACGGCTTTTTTGTGATCGTGCTGCTCATCATTTCGGCCTGCTTTGGCTTTTATCCCAGCCTCTATACCCTGCAGGTCTTCTATTACAGCTTCTGTACCTTTGCCCTGGTGTTGGCGATCAGCTATACCACCTGTTCCGTTGTGGTCTATTTCCGGGATCTGCAGCAGATCATCGGGATCTGCCTGCAGATCGGCATGTGGGCGACGCCGGTCCTGTGGAATATCGGGCAGATGAGCGAGAATGTGCAGATGTTTCTGAAGATCAATCCTCTGGTGTACATCGTGGAGGGCTACCGCAGCGCCATTTACGGACAGCAGTGGTTCTGGGAGGATTTTTATTCCACCATGTACTTCTGGATCATCACCGTCGTGCTGTTCGTGATCGGTACGCTGGTCTATAAACGGCTGAAGGTGCATTTCGCGGATATCATGTAGCTGCAGTCCGCCGTCAGCGGGAAGATGCCGTATCAGCGGGGACGGCCGGAACGGAGAAAACCGCGGCTTCGGACATATTAGGAAGGAACGATATGGATACAAAACAGCTTGCCATCCATGTGGAGGGCCTGAATAAGGTATACCGTCTGTACGACCACAACCGGGACAGGCTCTTTGATTCGCTGGGGCTTGCCAGAAAAAAACGCTACCGGGAGCATTATGCCCTGAACAATGTGGATCTGGACGTATATCAGGGGGAATGTGTGGGGATCATCGGGACCAACGGCTCCGGAAAGTCCACCATTCTGAAGATCATCACAGGCGTGCTCAATCCCACCTCCGGCGCCGTGCAGGTGAACGGGCGCATTTCCGCTCTGCTGGAGCTGGGCGCGGGCTTCAACTATGAATACAACGGCATTGAAAATGTGTATCTCAACGGCACCATGATCGGTTTCTCCGAGAAGGAGATCGATGAAAAGCTGCAGGATATCCTGGACTTCGCTGACATCGGGGATTATGTCTATCAGCCGGTGAAAACCTATTCCAGCGGCATGTTCGTGCGTCTTGCTTTTGCGGTGGCCATCAACATCGATCCGGAGATCCTGATCGTGGACGAGGCCCTTTCCGTGGGCGACGTGTTTTTTCAGGCGAAATGCTATCATAAGTTTGAGGAATTCAAGAAGCAGGGCAAGACCATTCTCTTCGTCAGTCATGATCTGAGCGCCATCAGCAAATACTGTGACCGGGCCGTGCTCTTAAACCAGGGCGTGAAGCTGGGCGAAGGAAGCGCCCGGGACATGATCGACATTTACAAGCAGGTGCTGGTGGGCCAGTATGAGCTGCCTGCCGGAGACAAAAAGGCGAATCTGGCGGCGGATGAGGATATCCGGAAGGCGGCGGCCGGGAAGACGGACAGCCCGGAAGGAGAAAGGGATCCTGCGGGCGCGGCCGGTCCGGCGCAGGGAGGCGGTCCTGAACCGCAGGACGGTCCCGGAACGCAGCCGGACGGAGGACAGCCGGTTCCCGGGATCAACGTGCAGGCACTGGAGTACGGTACGAAAGAGGCCGAGATCCTGGAATACTATATGACGGACGGCGCGGGGCTCAGGACCTCCGCCATCCTGAAGGGAGAGACGTTCACGCTCCATATGAAGGTAAAGGCCCATAAGGATCTGCCGGCTCCCATCTTCGCCCTTTCCATCAAAAATATCAAGGGCGTGGAGATCACGGGAACCAACACCATGGTGGAGAAGAGCTTCCTGGAGAGCGTGGCGGCAGGAGATGTGCTCACCGTCACCTTTACCCAGAAGGTGCGCCTTCAGGGAGGGGAGTATCTGCTTTCCCTGGGCGTGACCGGCTATGAGGGAGACGCCTTTACGGTCTATCACAGACTGTATGATATCCTGAACCTGACCGTGATCTCCGATCACGATACGGTGGGATACTTTGATATGGAATCGGAAGTCATAGTAGAGCATTGAACGCGGCAGGGAGAGCGCGCATGCGGTCTCCCGGAGCCGGCCTCAGCGCGAAAGCGCTCCGGCCGGGAGCACTCATACGCCGCCCCGGGCGGCAGAAAGAGGTAGTATGACGGAGCAGATCGGGAAAGTGACGCTGGACCTGTCTCATTATCCGGGAGAGGACTTTTACTGCGACGGCACGGTGGAGGATGAGATCCTGGAGATCGTAAAAAATGAGCCGTCGGGAAATTATCAGAAGCAGATCGAGGAAAAAAAGAGCTGGCCGGTATTCTACCATCTGTCGAAGCAGCGGGAGAATATCGTCTCCTGGCTTCCCATGGACAGGAACACGAAGGTGCTGGAGGTGGGGAGCGGCATGGGGGCGGTGACGGGCGTTCTGGCCGAAAAGGCGGGAAGCGTCACCTGCGTGGATCTGTCGAAGAAGCGCAGCACCATCAACGCCATCCGCAATCAGGAGAGGGACAATGTGACCATCCACGTGGGAAACTTCTCAGATATCGAGCCGGAGCTTCCCTGCGACTATGATTATGTGCTCCTGATCGGAGTGTTTGAGTACGGACAGAGCTATATCCATACGAAAACGCCCTTTGAAGATTTTCTGAAGATCAACCTGAAGCATGTGAAGCCGGGCGGAAATCTGGTCATCGCCATTGAAAACAAGATGGGGATGAAATACTGGGCGGGCTGCCAGGAGGATCATCTGGGGAAGTTTTTCGCCGGGATCGAGGATTATCCGGACGGGGGCGGGGTGCGCACCTTCACCAGGAAGGGGCTGGAGCGTCTCCTGCAGACCTGCGGGGCGGACGAATACCATTTCTATTATCCCTATCCGGATTACAAGTTCGCAGATGTGATCTATTCGGACAGACGGCTTCCCCGTCCGGGAGAGCTTTCCCGGAACCTGAGGAATTTCGACGGGGACAGGCTGCTTCTTTTTGATGAAAAAAATGCCTTCGACATGGTGATCCGCGAAGGGATCTTTCCCATGTACAGCAACTCCTATCTGCTTATGACCGGGCCCGCGCCGGAGATCATCTATTCCAAATTTTCCAACGACCGTGCGGATATCTATGCCGTCCGGACGGATATCACAGAGGACGCCGGAGGAAGGAAACGGGTCCTGAAGCATCCGGACAGCCCGGCTGCTTCGGAGCATGTGGAAAATATCGCCCGCTTCGGAAGGCTGCTGCGGGAGCGCTATGAGGAAGGCGGCCTGTATGTGAACCGATGCGAGATCGTCAGGCAGGCGGACGGCCTCCCCTGCGCCAGCCTGGAATATCTGGAAGGGATCACGCTGGAGGAGCTTCTGGACAGCTGCCTGGAGGAGGGAGATCAGGAGGGCTTTGACAGGCTCTTTGAAGAATATCTGGAAAAGATCCGCGTCCGGCAGGATATGCCGGTTTCCGATTATGATCTGGTGTTCGGAAATATCCTCATCGACGCGCAGGGACGCTGGAATCTGATCGATTATGAATGGACCTTTGAGGAGCGGGTGGACATGGAGGCGCTTGCCTACCGTTCTCTGTACTGTTATCAGATGGGAGACGGCAGAAGGAAGAGCCTTGCCATGGAAGCTTTTCTGAAGCGGCTCGGGATCAGTGAAGAAAAGGCAGAGGAATACCGGGCAAGAGAGCGGAGGTTTCAGAAGGCGGTGACGGGAAACCGGGTTTCCGTTTCCGACATGCGCGTGCTCCTGGGCAGGAGGACGGTGCCCTGGCAGTCCTTTTTCTCCCAGGTGGAAAGAAGCGTGGTGGAGATTTTCGAGGATTTCGGACATGGCTACAGTCCGGAGCATTCCTACCTTCTGTATCCCAGCTATGTGGCGGCGGACCGGATGCGTCTTTCCATCCCCTTAAAGGAGGGAGTGCGGGGCGTTCGCGTGGATCCGGCGGAATGCTCCTGCGTCATCCGGATGCAGGCGGCTGTGCTTGCCGGAAAGGAGCTGGATCTTGCGGATAAGGCTGTGCTTGCCATGAACGGCTGGGAGCTGACGGGAAAGGGAGAAAGGATGCCTGTCTTTTTCTTCCATACGAATGATCCCAACATCAACATCCGTCTGGAAAAGGAAGACAGACAGGCGGGCGAGGTGCTGGAGCTGGAATTTGAGATCAACCGGATGCCGGAGGAGACGGCATCGGCTCTGGATGCCAATCTGAAAAGGAGACACTGGTTTTGAACATGAAGAGAATGCTGCAGGCCCCCTTACGGAGCCGGCAGAGAGCAAAGTACGAAGCGAGGATCCGGGAACAGACCGTCCGTTATCACGACTGGATCCTGAAGAAAGAAGAAAAAGAGAGGGAGGGCCGCAGCCTGCAGGGCGCGGAGCTTTCCGCGGCGTGCGTTCCCTTTTCCGCCTGCGGGAGCGGCTTTTCTCTGCAAAAGGCGGCGGGGGAGGCCGATATCCTGGTCTTTCACGCGGACTGCGGAAGACCGGAGGAGGAAGCGCTGCGGCTCATGGCGGATCTTTTCGCGAGGGATCCCGAAACGATCCTGGTTTACGGGGATGAGGACGAGGTCCTTCCGGAAAACGGCGGAAGACGGACCGGTCCCTGGCTGAAGCCGGACTGGTCTCCGGATACGCTGATGTCCTATTTTTACTTCGGAAATATCTTTGCCGTCCGCGTGCAGGCGGCGGCCGGCGCGGCCTGGCGGGGAAGCCGGGACTGGAGGGAGAATCTGTATGATCTCTGCCTCCGGCTGTCGGAAAAGGGGAAAACGGGACATGCGGACAGCGTCCTGTTCCACGGAAGCGCTCCCATAGAGCCCTTCGGCATGGAGGAGGAATATGACGGGCTGAAAAAGGAAGCCTGCATCCGGAGGGGCTGGCCGCTTACACCTTCCGGAAAGGTCTCCGTCGTGATCCCCTCCAAGGACAATCCGGGCGTGCTTTCCACCTGCATTCATTCCGTTATGGAGGCCAGCAGCTACCGGGATCTTGAGATCATCGTGGTGGACAACGGGAGCAGTGAAAAGAACCGGGCGCGGATCGAGCGGATGCTTTCCCAGATGACGCTGGAATCCCGCTTCCGTTATGTATATGAGCCCATGGAGTTCAATTTTTCCCATATGTGCAATCTGGGGGCGGCACAGGCGAAGGGAGATTATATCCTGTTCCTGAACGATGACATCGAGATCATTCAGGAGGACTGGCTGGAAAAAATGGTGGAAAAGGCGCAGCTGCCCCACGTGGGCGCGGTCGGCGTGAAGCTCCTTTACCCGTCAAGCCGTGCCATTCAGCATGCGGGTATCACCAACATCCGGCTGGGCCCGGCCCATAAGCTGCAGTACCGGGACGACCGGACGGACTATTATTTTCTCAGGAACCGTCTGGCCTTCGACGTGCTGGGCGTGACGGGCGCCTGTCTGATGGTGAAGCGCAGCCTCTTTGAGGAGTGCGGCGGCTGGAACGAGGACCTGCGGGTGGCCTTCAACGACGTGGACCTGTGCTACCGTCTGCACGATATGGGCTATATGAACGTGGTGAGGAACGACGTGGCTCTTTACCACCACGAATCCTTAAGCCGCGGGCTGGACGACAGCGTGGAGAAGCTGAAGCGGCTGCACAGTGAGCTGAACCTCCTGTACGAGCTGCATCCGTCCCTGTACGGCAGAGATCCCTATTATCACCGTTATCTGGTAAAGGATGTGCTGGATCAGGAGTTTTACGCGGGCAACCGCTATGAATATGAAGACAGAATGGACCGGGTGGCTCCGGAGATCCTGAAAGAGGGCCTGCGGCCGGAGTGGAGCAACGAGGTGCTGCGCATGGGCATCGAGTTCGCCGGGGATATGCAGAAGTGGGAGAACGGCAAGGCGGGCGGAGGAGACTGGTTCATCCAGGGCTGGTGCTATGCCCTTCAGGTGGACAACAGCCAGTACCGCTTCAGCCTGCTTTTGAAGCCCGCGGGCCGGGGAGACGGCCCTGCCGGAGAAGAGGCGGGCGCGGTCTGGAAGCTTCCCGTGAACCGGCAGTACCGTCCGGATATCCAGGAAAACCTGGGGCATCTGGAGAAATATCAGGTGGCGCTCACCGGGGTCTGCGCGAGCTTTCCCAGGAAGGCTCTGCCGGAGGGGGAGTATCGGATCGGCTTTCTCTGGGAGGACTGCTGCTCCAGGCAGAGGCTGTACCAGTGGACGGCGGAGACGATGAAGATCAGCTATTGAGCTGCGGCCGTGGGTGACGCGGGGCGGCCCGCGCATGGCTTCGGCCCGCAGAAAGCGCGGGGCGGACTGCGCAGACCTGCGGTCCCCCGGATGACGCGGGGCGGACCGCGGCGGAATGGAAGGAAAGGCAGACAGATGGATAAGGATTATAAAGAGGCATACGAGCAGGAGAAATACAAGAGCACCTATCTGGCGGGCCGTGTGGCGGAGCTGGAGGATCAGGTGGACGACCTTCAGTTCAGACTGGACCGGATCAAGAACAATCCGGTCTGGAAGGCCAGCGCGCCGTTCCGCAGGTGCATGCATTTCTGCATCCGTCAGGCGGACCGGGTGAAGAACTGCGGCAGCCTTTCCGGCGTGATCGACAAGATGAAATACAAGGCCAACGAAAGAAAAGCCATGTGCCATTACGGCACGGAAAGCTTTCCGGACGAGGCGGAGCGGGAACGCCAGAAAAGTACGGTGTTCGGCCGCATGGTGAAGGTCAGCGTGCTGACGCCTCTGTGGAACACGCCGGAAAATTTTCTGCGGGAGATGATCGAATCCGTACAGGCGCAGACCTATCAGAACTGGGAGCTGTGTCTGGCGGACGGCTCGGACGACGCCCACGCTTACGTGGGAGAGATCTGCCGGGAATACGCGGCGAAGGATCCCAGGGTCGTATACCGGAAGCTGGAGAAGAACGGCGGCATCGCGGAAAATACCAACCGGTGCCTGGAGATGGCGACGGGCGAGTTCGTGGCCCCCTTCGACCACGACGACCTGCTGCATCCCAGCGTGCTGTACGAATATGTGAAGGTCATCAATGAAAAGGACGCGGATTATATCTACTGCGATGAGGCCACCTTCAAAAACGGCGACGTGAACCAGATGATCACCATGCACTTCAAGCCGGACTACGCCATCGACAATCTGCGGGCCAACAACTATATCTGTCATTTCAGCATGTTTGACAGAAAGCTTCTGGAGGGAACGGAGCTGTACCGGACCAAATTCGACGGAAGCCAGGACCACGACATGATCCTGCGCCTGACGGATAAGGCGAAAAACGTGGTCCATGTGCCAAAGCTCCTGTATTACTGGAGGCAGCACGCGGGAAGCGTCTCCTCCGGCGTTCAGGCCAAGCCCTACGTGGTGGAATCCGCAAGGGGCGCGGTGGCGGATCATCTGCGGCGGCACGGCTTTTCCAACTTCAAGATCACCAGCACCCGGGCCTTTGAGACCATTTTCAAGATCACCTATGAGATCATCGGGGAGCCGAAGATTTCCATCATCATCCCCAATAAGGACCATGTGGAGGATCTGAGGCGCTGCATCACCTCCATCATCGAGAAGTCTACTTATGACAATTATGAGATCATCGTGGTGGAGAACAACAGCGAGACCAGAGAAATTTTTGCCTATTATGAAGAACTCGCAAACAATCCGGCGGTGAAAATCATCCCTTATAAAGGGGACTTCAATTACTCCGCCATCAACAACCTGGGTGTCTCCCACGCCTCCGGCGACTATGTGCTGCTTCTGAACAACGACATTCAGATCATCACGGTGAACTGGATGGAGGAGCTTCTCATGTACGCCCAGCGTCCGGACGTGGGCGCGGTGGGAGCCAAGCTGTACTATCCGGACAAGACCATCCAGCACGCCGGCGTGGTCATCGGCCTGGGCGCGCACCGCACCGCGGGCCATGTGCACTACCGCCAGAAGCGGGAAAACCTGGGCTATATGGGCAGGCTCTGCTATGCCCAGAACATGTCCGCCGTGACCGGCGCCTGCCTTCTGGTGAAAAAGGCGCTCTACGAAGAGGCGGGCGGACTGGATGAAAGCTTCGCCGTTTCCTTAAACGACGTGGATTTCTGCCTGAAGCTGAGAAAGCTGGGCTATCTGAACGTGTTCACCCCCTTCGCGGAGGCCTATCATTATGAGTCCGCCTCCCGCGGCTCCGACATGACAGGCGAGGCCGCCGCGCGCTACAACGACGAATCCGCCCGCTTCCGGGAGAGGTGGAAAGAACAGCTGGAAGCCGGGGATCCTTACTATAATCCCAATTT
>CALWGL010000102.1 GCA_944380025.1 uncultured Lachnospiraceae bacterium | reverse complement strand
TGCTGCTTGAACATGCCGTAGCGGTAACGGATGCCGCAGCCGTAGGCCGCATAGCCCAGGGTCGCCAGGGAATCCAGAAAGCAGGCGGCAAGCCGTCCCAGTCCGCCGTTTCCCAGGGCGGCGTCCGGCTCCTGATCCTCCACCAGATTGATATCCACGCCAAGCTCTGCCAGAGCCTCCGCTACCTCGTCATAGGCCTGCAGGTTGATCAGGTCGTTGCCCAGGGCGCGTCCCATCAGGAACTCCATGGAAAGGTAATACACCGTCTTGGGATCCTTCTTCTCGTATTCCTTCTGGGTCGCCATCCAGTTGTCCACGATCACGTCCTTCACGGAATAGGCCACCGACTGAAAGATCTGCTGATCCGTCGCCTCCTCCAGGGTTTTGCGGTAAAGCGTCTTGATATTGTTCAGAACGCTTCTCTTGAAAAGCTCCTTGTCAAAATTCTGCATTGCCGGTTTCTTAAGCATGGAATTCCTCCTCATTCTTTTTTCTGATCCGTACCGCAAAAGAAAGACGGCGGACGTATGCGCTGTCCTTCTTTCGATTTCAGCATATTCAAATATGCGGCATAACAGATATATTTTACACCAGTTTCCGCCGGATGAAAACACTGTTTTTGTAAAAAGAGCGGCAGATCTGGCTGAATAACGGCACATTCCGCTCAGGTTTCGGGCAAAATGCCGCCGGACGACATTACTCTGCCGTCTTTTCCACGCTGATGGTCACTTTTTCTCCGTTCACGTTCCATTCCTTTGACACGCCGAAAATCTCTCCGGCCGTGATGGAATCCGCAAGCACCTTTCCGGCGACTGCCGCCTGATTGGCCTGCGCCACCTGAGCGATCTTCTCATTTCCGGAGAAGGATACACGGATATGGTCCATGACCTCAAAGCCCGCTTCCTTTCTCATGGTCTGGATCTTGCTGATGATCTCGTTCACATTGCCTTCCTCGATCAGCGCTTCGGTCAGGTTGGAATCCAGAACAACGGTCATCTTCGCGTCCGCCTCGGATACATAGCCCTCCTTCTGGGTCATTTCAATGAGAAGGTCGTCCTTCGTCAGGCTCACCTGCACGCCGTTCACCTCGAAGACCAGCGCTCCGTTCGCGTTCAGCTCATCCATGGCGGCGTTTCCGTCCAGGGAGGCCAGGGTCTTCTGGATGCCGCCCAGCTGTTTTCCGTATTTCGGGCCGACAGTGCGAAGCTGGGGCTTGAAGGTATAGGTGGTGAAATCTCTCACGTCTTCGGTGAAGACCACCTTTTTCACATTCAGCTCGTCCTCGATGATTTCCTTATAAAAATCGCTCAGAGCATGATCCGCCTTTACGAACATGGTGCCGATGGGCTGACGGTTCTTGATATTGGCGGTATTGCGGCAGGCGCGTCCCATGACGACGATGTCCAGAACCTCTTCCATATCCTCTTCCAGCTTTTTGTCCACGAACGCGGCGTCCGCCTTCGGGAAATCGCACAGATGCACGCTCTCCGGCGCGTTTTTGTCGATGCTGCGCACCAGGTTCAGATAGATCTCTTCCGCCATGAAGGGGATCATGGGCGCGGACAGCTTGGCCAGGGTGACCAGAGCGGTGTACAGGGTCATGTAGGCGTTGATCTTGTCCTGCTCCATGCCCTTTGCCCAGAAGCGCTCGCGGCTTCTTCTCACGTACCAGTTGCTGCACTCGTCCACGAAATCCTGCAGGGCTCTTGCCGCCTCGGGGATCTGGTAGTTGTCCAGCCTGGTGTCCACCTCGGTGATCAGGGTGTTCAGGCGGCTTAACAGCCACTTGTCCATCACGGACAGCTTATCGTATTCCAGCTGATATTTTGCAGCGTCAAATTCGTCAATGTTCGCGTACAGCACGAAGAAGGCATAGGTGTTCCAGAGGGTTCCCATGAACTTTCTCTGTCCCTCGATCACCGCCTTGCCGTGGAAGCGGCTGGGCAGCCAGGGCGCGCTGCTGGAATAGAAGTACCAGCGGATGGCGTCCGCGCCGTACTCCTCCAGGGCGTCGAAGGGATCGATGGCGTTGCCCTTGGATTTGCTCATCTTCTGGCCGTTTTCATCCTGCACCAGTCCCAGAACGATCACGTTCTCAAAAGAGGTCTGATCGAACAGCAGGGTGGATTCCGCAAGCAGAGAGTAGAACCACCCTCTGGTCTGGTCCACCGCCTCGGAAATGAACTGGGCCGGGAACTGTTTTTCAAAGGTCTCCTTATTTTCAAAAGGATAATGATGCTGGGCGAAGGGCATGGCGCCGGAATCGAACCAGCAGTCGATCACCTCGGGCACCCGGCGCATGGGCTTTCCGCATTTCGGGCAGGGGATGGTGATGGCGTCAATATAGGGGCGGTGCAGCTCCACGGTCTTCGCCTCCGGGTTGCCGCTTAATTCCTCCAGCTCCTGTCTGCTTCCCACGGAAAGCATCTCGCCGCACTCGCACTGCCAGATGTTTAAAGGCGTGCCCCAGTAACGGTTTCTGGAAAGGCCCCAGTCCTGCACGTTCTCCAGCCAGTCTCCGAAGCGGCCCTTGCCGATGGACTCCGGGATCCAGTTGATGGTATTGTTGTTGGCGATCAGATGCTCCTTCACAGCGGTCATCTTGATGAACCAGGATTCTCTCGCGTAATAGATCAGGGGCGTGTCGCAGCGCCAGCAGAAGGGATAGCTGTGCTCGAACTTCGGCGCGGAAAACAGCAGGTTTTTCTCCGCCAGAGCCTTTAACACCTCCGGGTCGGTGTCCTTGACGAACATGCCCGCCCAGGGCGTTTCCTTCGTCATGTCGCCCTTGGCGTCCACCAGCTGCACGAAGGGCAGGTCGTATTTGCGGCCCACGTTCGCGTCGTCCTCACCGAAGGCGGGCGCGATATGAACCACGCCCGTACCGTCGGTCAGGGTGACATAGGTGTCGCAGGTCACATAGAAAGCCTTTTTATGCTGACGCGCGCAGGTCTCCACCGCGCAGTCGAACAGCGGCTCGTACTCCTTGTATTCCAGATCCGTTCCCTGATACCGCTCCAGCACCTCATAGGCGGGCGTTCCCGCTTCCTGATCGGAAAGGTTCCCCAGCACCGTGTCCAGCAGGGCCTCCGCCATATAATAGGTAAAGCCGTCCGCCGCCTTCACCTTCGCGTAGGTCTCGTTCGGATTCACGCACAGAGCCACGTTGGAGGGAAGCGTCCAGGGCGTGGTGGTCCATGCCAGGATGTAGGCGTCCTCCCCTTTCACCTTAAAGCGGGCGACAGCGGAACGCTCCTTCACATCCTTATAGCCCTGCGCCACCTCGTGGGAGGAAAGCGGGGTTCCGCAGCGCGGGCAGTAGGGCACGATCTTGAAGCCCTTGTAAAGAAGGCCCTTGTCCCAGATCTTCTTTAACGCCCACCACTCGGATTCGATATAGTCGTCATGATAGGTCACATAAGGATCGTCCATGTCGGCCCAGAAGCCGACCTTTCTGGAGAAATCCTCCCACATGCCCTTGTATTTCCACACGCTCTCCTTACATTTCTCGATGAAGGGAGCGATGCCGTATTCCTCGATCTGCTCCTTGCCGTCCAGGCCAAGGGCCTTTTCCACCTCCAGCTCCACCGGAAGCCCGTGGGTGTCCCAGCCCGCTTTCCGGGGGACCATATAGCCCTTCATGGTGCGGTATCTGGGGATCATGTCCTTGATGGCGCGGGTCTCCACATGGCCGATATGGGGCTTGCCGTTGGCGGTCGGCGGTCCGTCATAAAAGGTATAGGTCGGGCAGCCCTCCCGGATCTTCATGCTCTTTTCAAAAATTTTGTTTTCTTCCCAGAATTTCTCGATTTCCTTCTCCCGTCCCACAAAATTCAGGTCGGTGTTCACTTTTTCATAAAGCGGCATCTTCTTCCTTCCTTTCTTAATCGACGTCTGCTGCATATGCAAGCCGACCGCGGCGGGTCGCGTAAGCGACATCTTCCATTCCGTCGCAGTGCGATCCACCGGCTTTTTTATACGATAGGGAGGTTCTTTCCCTATCGTATAAAAAAGCCCCGTCCCTGTAAAAGGACGAGGCTTTGCTCGCTGTACCACCCGTTACATCATACGTCCGGCCCGTCAGGCAGGCGCCTTCCGGCAATCTTCGGATTATATGGCTTCCCGTAACGGAGGAATCCCGGCTCCGCCTACTTGAGTTTCCTCTTAAATCCGAGTCTCCCCGTTCAGCCCGCAGCTCCGAAGTGATCTTCTCCATTCCCTACTCGTACCGGCCTTCCACCCCTGCCGGCTCGCTGTGACTTTTCTGAAATGGATACTGTCTTCTTCCCAGCTTTTTTCGCATCTGCGGGTATTATAAAGCCCGCAAAGCCGCATTGTCAAGGGATTGCGGCAAAAATTATCCGGCCGGGACGTTCCTACGTAACAGTTCAGCCTTCGGCAGAACTGTTACGGCATCCGGCCATTCCAATCGCTTCGCGATGGGCCGGATGCTTTCTGCCGATACGTTTTCGTACGGTCTGCGCAGTAAATGCGCAGACCTAGCTGAACTGATATGTTCCTACAGCTTTTTCACAAACAGCGCCCGGATGGCATTGAGCACCGCCAGGATCATCACGCCCACATCGGCAAAGATGGCGAGCCACATATTGGCGATGCCCAGCGCTCCAAGGACAAGGCAGATGAGCTTGATGCCGATGGCAAACACGATATTTTCATAAACGATCCGAAGGCATTTGCGGGAAATCCGGATTGCCTTTGCGATCTTCATGGGATCGTCGTCCATCAGCACCACGTCCGCCGCTTCGATGGCGGCGTCGGAGCCCATGGCTCCCATGGCGATGCCGATGTCGGCCCGCCCGAGAACGGGAGCGTCGTTGATGCCGTCTCCCACGAAGGCCAGCTTTTCCTTCTCCGTTTTCGTCCGGAGAAGCTCCTCCACCTTTTCCACCTTGCCGGCGGGAAGGAGCTCGCTGTATACCTCATCGATCCCCAGAGTCCCGGCCACCTGGTCCGCCGCCTTTGCGGCGTCGCCGGTGAGCATGACGGTCCTGCGGATGCCGGAGGCCTTCAGCTGGCGGACCGCTTCCTGCGAATGGGGCTTTATCACATCGGAGATCACGATATGGCCGGCATATTTTCCATCGATCGCCATATGGATGATGGTCCCCGCGCAATGACAGCTGATAAAGGGGATGCCCAAAGCGGCCATCAGCTTATCGTTTCCGGCCGCCACATCCACGCCGTCCACCTTCGCCGTCACGCCCTTTCCGCTGATCTCGCGGATATCCGTCACACGGCTGCGGTCGATCTCCTTTCCGTATGCCTTCTGCAGGCTTCTGCTGATGGGATGGGAAGAGGCGCTCTCCGCCAGAGCCGCATATTCCACCAGCTTTCTGTCCTCCAGCTCGTTATGGTGGATGCCGTTCACCTCGAACACGCCCTGCGTCAGGGTCCCGGTCTTGTCAAATACCACGATCTTTGTCTGAGACAGGGTCTCCAGATAATTGGAACCCTTCACCAGAACGCCTGCGTTGCCGGCCCCTCCGATCCCGGCAAAAAAGCTCAGCGGGATGCTGATCACCAGCGCGCAGGGACAGCTGATCACCAGGAAGGTCAGGGCGCGGTAGATCCAGGTGCCCCAGTCCGCAGATATGCCGGGCACAAGCAGGCCAAAAAGCGGCGGTAGAAGCGCCAGCGCCAGCGCCGCATAGCAGACTGCCGGCGTATAGATCCGGGCGAAGCGGGAAATGAAATCCTCCGACTTCGACTTCCGGGAGCTTGCGTTTTCCACCAGATCCAGGATTTTGGAAACGGTAGATTCCCCGAATTCCTTCGTGGTCTGAACCTTCAGCACGCCCGTCATATTGATGCAGCCGCTGATGATCTCATCCCCTGCCTTCGCGTCGCGGGGCAGACTCTCTCCGGTAAGGGCGCTGGTGTTAAGGGATGAGCTTCCCTCCGCAATCACGCCGTCGATGGGAACCTTTTCACCGGGCTGAACCACAATGACCGTCCCGATTTCCACCTCGTCCGGGTCCACTCTTTCCAGCTTCCCGTCCCTTTCCACATTGGCATAGTCAGGCCGGATATCCATCAGCTCGCTGATGTTCCTGCGGCTCTTTCCCACCGCATAGCTCTGGAACCACTCGCCCACCTGATAGAACAGCATGACGGCAATGGCCTCCGTATAGTCTCCGCTCCGCTCATAAAGCGCCAGCGCAATGGCTCCCACCGTCGCCACCGCCATCAGGAAGCATTCGTCAAATACCTGGCGGTTCTTTATCCCCTTAAACGCCTTCAGCAGGATATCATAGCCGATCACCAGATAGGGCACCAGATACAGAAGAAACCTCAGCCACCCGGCAGCCGGAATAAAATGCAGGGCGGTCAGAAGGGCCGCCGAAACGATGATGCGGACCAGCATGGTCCTTTGCTTTTTATTCATGATTACCTCTTTCCAGCCGCCGCAGGCGGCATTTATTCGTAAAAGAATGGCGCGAGCCATTCTTTGGCACGAACCTTCGGTTCGTGCCGCCCTCCCAGCCGCAGCGGTCCGCGCCGGAGCCTGCGCCGGTCCTCAAATCCGCCGCGCGTGTCTCCGGACTCCGGCCTCTTGTTACAGAAAGATCTCGCAGTCGTCCTCTACCTTTTTGCAGTTCGCGCGGACTGCCTGCATCACGCTCTTCGGATCCTGCCCCTCTTCAAATTCCACGATCATCTTCAGCATCATGAAGTTCACCACAGCGTTCTTTACGCCCGCGGTCTTCTTCGCCGCTTCCTCCATCTTGTTCGCGCAGTTGGCACAGTCCACGTCAATTTTATAAGTCTTTTTCATAACCCGCATCTCCTTTTCTTTTTAACAATTAAGCAATTATTTAATTGATAGCTCTATCATATGCTTCTTCTTCTCGTTCGTCAACCGGTCTGCCGCTTCTTTTTCCGAACGGGCAAAAAGTATTTCCAAACGGGCAAGGCTTCTGAGAATTTTGCGCATTTATTCTGGATGTGATAAAATACCCAAAAAGGAACGGCGTCAGACGCTTCGAAATGGAGGTTCCCATGGCAGAAAACAGGCTGCCCCACGACCATGGGCAGAAGATCGAACAGCAGCCGGGCGAAATGCCCAGCGTGGATAATTTTCAGACAGTAGCAGAAATTTTCAAACAACTCGGGGACGGAAGCAGGATCCGGATCTTCTGGCTCCTGTGCCACTGCGAGGAGTGCGTCATCAATCTTTCCGCCCTGGTGGACATGAGCAGTCCCGCCGTTTCCCATCATCTCCGGCAGCTGAAGGCCGCCGGCCTGATCGTCAGCCGGCGGGAGGGCAAGGAAGTCTATTACAAAGCGGCGGAGACCGACAGGGCGCAGCTTCTGCATCATATGATCGAGGATCTGGTGCAGATCGCCTGCCCGTCCGACCGGAAATGAAGTCCCCGCCCTGAAATGAGGTTTCTATGAGACAGGATTCTTTTTCCCGCCTGCAGGAGGCGCTCTCCCGAATCCCGGAGGGCTCCGTCTGCATAGAACGGCATACCGAATGCGGCCGCACGCCCTTTTCCGACCGGCTGCGGGCCGAGACCGACGGCCGGGGGATGCTCTGCGTTTACCCGGTCTACGAAGGGATCGAGCTTTCCCACCTGCAGTTTGTTTCCGGGCGGGTCTCCTTTCACCATACCGCTTCTCCCCGCGTCCTGGAGATCACCCACTGCCGGAGCGGCCGTGCGGGCTGGGATTTGAAGGACGGCATGTCCGTTTTCCTCGGCGCCGGGGATCTGACGCTGCACAGCACGGACTGCTGCGCCGATTCCGTGATGACCTTCCCGCTGGGCTTCTATGAAGGGATCGCCCTGTCCGTGGATCTGGACCGTCTCGACCAAAAATGTCCCGAGATCCTGCGGACGGCAGGCTTCGACGCAGGACGCCTCTATGAAAGATTCTGTATCCCGGCCAGGTCCGAAGCGCTTTCCGCCCGCGCCGAAACGGAACAGATCTTCGCGCCCCTGTACGGCCTGCCCGAAACGCTCCGCCTGGCCTATTTCCGGCTGAAGGCACAGGAGCTCCTTCTCTTCCTGTACCGGCTGGCACAGCTCGCTTCCCCGGAAAAAGGGATCGCCCGCTATGACAGCAGCCAGACCGAACTGATCCGTACCATCCATGACCGCCTGATACAGGATCCGGGACAGCGCTTCACCATCGAAGAGCTGTCCCGGGAATATCTGATCAATACTTCTACCCTGAAGTCCGTATTCAAGGCTGTTTACGGCCAGCCCATCGCCGCATACATGAAGGAATACCGCATGCGCAGGGCCATGGAGCTCCTGCGTGAATCCGACGCGCCGATCTCCGATATCGCGGCCGCCGTCGGCTACGGTTCCGCCGGGAAATTCACCGGAGCCTTTCAGGATATCGCCCACGTTCTGCCCTCCGAATACCGGAAACAGTTCCGCGGCCGGTAAAGCCGCCCTTCTACAGCCCCTGCTCTCCCAGCACGAAATGCACCACGCCGCAGTCGTACTGCGCCCAGATGCCGTGCCTCGCCTCGTCTCCGGAGCGTTTCCTGTCCGTTACGAATACGCCGTCCTCAAAATGCCCCTCTTCGATCGCCAGAAGCTCCATATTGTAGGCCTGATGCTGCTGATTCAGCTGGTCCGCCGGAATGGAGCCGTCCATCCGCATCTTCTGCCAGAACAGCCGGACCTTATGGCCCACCAGATAAAACTCCCGCTCTCCCGCCCGGAACAGAAGGCCTCTTGCCATCTCCTCCTCCAGGCTGACCGGCACCCGATTGACGCCGGAAAGATCCTTTCCATGCCGGAAGTCCATGGCGACCCAGCCCGCGTAATCCGGTCCGGCCCCGGCGAAGGAGGCCCGGCAGACCAGATCGCCGACGGCCAGCCGGCAGGAATCCTGCCCCGCATGCTGGATCAGGGTATGGATGTTTTCCGTTCCCGCGTACCGAAGCAGAAGCTCCTTCGCGTTTTCCAGCATCACAAAGGAATGCCGGACCGCTTCCGCCCGTTCCTTCAGTTTCCCGTTCTCATCCAGACAGCTTTCGATGCCGAACACATGATAGCCGACGGCGGCATGCCTTCCCGCCGCCTCCACCGCCATGGATGCGTTCCCAGCCGTCATGCCGGACTCCGGCACATAGAAAGCCCAATCCTTCCTGTCATACAGCGCCTGCGTCCTCTGCACGCTCACCGGATCCCCCTCATAGGTGTCCGGAGAAAGCGCGTCCAGATGCTCTGCCGCCGCCCGCCAGACGGGAAGCACCTTGGAAACCGCCCCGCCGGAGGGATAATCCAGCCCCGCCAGGCTCCAGCCCTTTTCCCCGTTTCCGTCCAGCCACACGTTCACATACAGGAAGATATCATAAACCTGTTTTCCCGCTTCCGCGATCGCATCAATATAGCGTGCCGTTCCCCAGGCCATGCAGAGCTCCGCCCCGAAGCTCCCGAACACCTCCTGCCAGCTTCCTTTTGTCCTGCAGCCGTTTTCCTTCCAGGCCCTTCCCATATAACAGGAAACCGCCCGGTTTTCTTCCGTCCAGACCAGCGCGCCGTCCCGCCTTCCTCTGTCCTCTTCCGCCGCGCACTCCCGCGCCGCCCGGATCACCGCTTCCGGAACCGGCCCTTCAAAGGCCGCCGTCCCCTTTTCGCTGAAATCCCGCACGGAAGCCGCATACATGCCCGGCTCGTTTTCCACCTGTACGGCGATCACCGTTCCCGTCTGTCCGTCATACTCCCGTATGACCTCCATCAGCCGGCAGAACGCCCTCTGATCCTGCAGCCTGTTTTCCTCATAAAAAGGAGAAAGAGCCGCCGTTTCCGTGCCGTCCTTACAGACCGCGCGCCTGAAACGCTTCCGGTCCGCCTTCACCCAGGCGGGCGCGTACTCCATCTGCCCGTTCTTCCAGCTTGCGAACCAGAGAAGGATCGCGTGAAGCCCGTGTTCCCGCACCCGGTCGATGATCCGCCTTACATAATCGCAGTCAAATTTCCCCTCCTCCGGCTCAAAGGCGTCCCAGCAGACCGGAACCGCCGCCGTATTCGCCCCGATCGCCTTCAGCGCCGCAAAAGCGGCCTGCGTATCCTGCTCATACTTTTCCCCTCCGGCGGCTCCCAGCGCGTATCCCGTGGAATTGTGAAGCTGTCCCCCGATGGAGAAAAATGGTTTCCCCAGAACCGTAAAATGCGTGTGTCGTTTCATAAATCTGTCCGTAACAATTCAGCCTTCGGCAGAACTGTTACGTCTGTCCCTCCTTTTTGTCCCTGTTTTCATTCAAATAGTACGGCCCCGGG
>CALWGL010000101.1 GCA_944380025.1 uncultured Lachnospiraceae bacterium | reverse complement strand
AAGCCCACCAGCAGGGTGCCCTGAGATTCCTCAAGGGAGCCAAGGAAGGTGAATACGGATGCCACGATGATGCCCGGCATCGCCATGGGAAGGGTGATGGAGAAAAAGGTCCTCACCGGTCCCGCTCCCGCGTCCCGCGCCGATTCTTCCTGCTGGGTGTGGATACTCCGGAATGCGTTGGAAGGGATCCAGGTCATGAACATCATGGAATTCAGCACATGGATCAGGATAACGCCCGGAAGGGTTCCCATCAGGTTCAGTCGGTAAAAGATCACGCCGATGGATATGTAAAGTCCCATTTTCGGAAACGCATTGCTTAAAAGGAAGGAAAGCAGGAAGATCCGTTTTCCTTTAAACTGGAATCTGCCCAGCGCGTAAGCGGCCGGAATGCAGATCAGCATGGAAATGAAGGTTACGAGTACCGCCAGCACAAAGGAAAGGACGATGGAGCTTACCAGGCTGTCCTGCTCAAATACAAATTTCCACCACTTGAATCCGAATTCCTGCGGGATCACCGCCGGCACCTCATATTTGTTCGCAAAGGCGAGCATGCAGAGATTTAACAAGGGAAGATAGAAAAACAGGAGGAACACGCCGAACAGGATGTATTCCAGAAAATTCTTTTTCCCCATGGTATGGTACATGGCTCTTGGACTGAATAATTTCATGACTGCTGTTCCTCATTTCTTAATCTGATCAACTGTTCCGCCTTTCTGGAGGTGATGTTGTCCACATGCCTCCGTAAAAAATGTCTCTGAAGCGCTTCGTCGTCCACGGTCCAGACGGAGATGCCGGTTCCGGTCTCCTCAGCCAGATCCAGGACCTGCTCCGCAAGGCTGTAGTGCCAGTTGATCCCTGCCGCGCCGAAATCCGCAAGCTCACGGATCACTTCAGGAAGCTGATCCGCGATCTCCTCTCTCCCTTCCTCCGTTCCGGCCAGGCGGTAAGCCTCCGGACGGAAAACTTCAAAATTCGCGTACCAGAGCACTCCGGGAAATCTGCCGCTTCCCTTCCGGAAAAGCTCCGGATTCACATCTCCGGTAAAGATCAGCCGGTCTTCCATTCCGTAAGCCGCGGCGAGGCGGTATACCTCTTCCTCCAGCCCCTTTTCCTTTAAGTCGCAGTTTACTTTCTTTTCCGGATATTCCTCTGCCATCCGAAAGACTTCTTCCAGAGAGACGGCGTCCTCTTCCGTTTCATCATGGGAGAGGATCAGTCTCCCGTCCCGGCTTTTTCTCACGTCGATCTCCACGGCGTCGACCTCCATGCCGAACGCCTTTTCGAGAAATTCCACTGAATTTTCCGGCGTGCTGTCACAGCCGGAATGCGCTGTTATCATGCGGCAGATCCTTCCTTTCTCTTTTTCGTTTCTTCTCCGGACAGGATCCGTTTCCCGTCCCGGTCCGCAGATCATCATAACAGAATCTCTCTTTTCTCATCATCACATTCTTTTATAAATTCTGTAAAAAGAAAAATCCCGAAAAAATCCTTTTTCAGGCTCCGTGTAAAATCCTCTTCCCGAAAATCAAATCTCTGTAAAGGCCCTATCTTTTTCTTCCGTCAGAATGTAAACTGTCTGCGTGACAGGCCCTGACGGCCAGCGGGTCCTGGGATCCGCCAGATAAAGAAAGAAGGAAAAGATCCATATGCATACGATCACATTGTTTCAGGGAACGCTTCCGAAAAATCATCTGGGAAACGTCGTCGTTCAGTATCAGCTTCCCTTTCCCTGCAGGTCTCTGCAGATCGTCCTGCGGACAAAGGAACAGGACCAAAAGACCGCCGCCCTTCTGCATGAAAAGGAGGCGGAGGAAGCCTTTCTTCTGCACTGCGGGAGAGCGCCGAAGCCGGAAGAGCGGGAACGGATGCTGGAGCAGATGAAGACGGAGATCCAGTTCTCCGCCTTCCTGTCCGGCGTATTCATGGGAAATATCCACAGGCCCGGGAAGGAAAAAAGGATGCTGTTCTCTTCCGACGCGGAAAGGACCTGCGGCTGTATGGACAGAAAAGGACCTTACCACGGACTTCTGAAGCTGGTCATCCAGTCCTTCGGGGTTCTGGAGGAAACGCTTTTCTGGGAGCTGGAGATTTCCGCCGAACCGGCGGAAGACAAAAGAAAGGAGCGGATCTGATATGCTGAAAAGAATCGAGCTTCACAATCACAGTCTGGAATCGGATGGGCGCATGAGCGTTCCGGAGCTGGTCTCCTGGCTGGTATCCAGCCGGATCACGGCCTTTTCTCTGACCGACCACAATACGGTCTCCGGCCTTCCCGTTCTGGAAAAGCTCCGGGAAGAAGATCCGGTGTTTGAATATCTGAACGGCTATGAGCTTACTTCCTGGTACGGGCATATTCTCTGCCAGAACGTCAGCGGATACATTCCCTGGGACGACTGCGACCGGGAAAACGGAGACGTTCTGTTCGACCGGGTACATGCGCAGGGAGGACTGGCAGGGATCGCCCACCCGGTCAGCTTTCCCCATCCGCTCTCCAACGGGCTTCGCTTTGAATTTCTGATCCATGACTGGTCAAAGGTGGATTTTATTGAGATCATAAACAATTCCCATCCCGCCTTTCCGGACAACGGGAAAGGGATCCGTTACTGGGAGGACCGGTTTCTGAAGGGATATGCGCAGGGCGTCTGCCCCGCTCCCGTCTCCGGCATGGATCTGCACGCCCCCATGGACATGAGCCGCACCCATACGACCTGGATGGAGCTGGACGATTCCCTGCTTTTGGCTCCTCTCCGTGTTCAGCTGGATGCCGCCGTAAAGCAGAACAGGACCATCGTGTCCAATGGTCCTGTTCTGCTTTATGAAAGAAAGGGCGATCTTCTCTCCCTTCAGACGGATCTGAAAACGGACGAACGGATCCGGGGAATGCCGGAGGAGACTCCCTTCCTTCTCAGTCTGCGCTCTCCCTCAGCTTCTTATTTCAGAAGGCTTCAGGGACACGCCGATCTCTCCCTTTCCGCCTGCGGGATCGGAAGCAGCGAACCCATCGTCCTGAAGCTGTATCCCGGATATGCGCGCCCGGAAGAAACGGAGCGCCTTCTCCCCTCCTGCATCCGCGCGTGTCTGCCGCAGGCTCAGTCGATCCGGTAAATATCCACGGCTGCCCTCTGGGAGACCTCCACGGTCACATTTCCCCGTTTCCTGTCCGCGGGCAGCTCCAGCACGGCAAGTACAAGCCCGTTCTGCGCGGAGGCCTCCAGGATCTCCCCGTCCGCGAGGAGGGAAAAATCATTGAGATTCTTTCCGATGGAGCACACCTGCTCTCCCACGGCCAGCCTGCCGCAGTCGGCCGCGTAGGAGATGGGCGTTCCGTAAAGGCTGACGGAAAAATCACCCGGCCTGTCCATGTGGATGCAGATCTCCAGCGCGCCGTCCCTCTGCGACATGCAGAACACCTTTCCCTCTCCCACGGAGGAATGGACGGCGCTTCTCGCCTGCAGGAAGCTTTCCGTGGGTGTCAGCCTGATGCGGTATCCCTCTTCCCTTCTCACCAGAGAAAGTTTTCTCGGAAGCCCCATGGCGCCGGTATACAGCTTGTTCTTATTCTGCATCCGCAGCCAGGGGATCAGGATCACGTCCTGCGTTCCCCAGACCGTCTGGGCGGCATAGGGAATCTCCGTTTTCCACAGCTTCCGGCGCGTGCCGTCCGGCTTAAATTCAAAGCCGTCGAATTCTCCCGTAAAGTAGTAGCCGTCGGCGCTGTAGAACACCCATTTTTCCCCTCCGCCTTCCACGGGAAGCCTTCTTAAATCCGGGCATTCCCAGGCCTTGTCCAGGGTCAGCGTCTGACTCCTTTTCCAGTTCTTCAGATCCTTGGAGCGCAGGACGGCGAAATCGTTTTCCCGCAGATACAGGACCATATAGTAGGCGCCGCTCTCCTCATGCCAGTACACCTTGGGGTCCCTGTTTTCCTCCGCGAGCTGCCTGACCGCGGCTCCCTCCATTCTCTGAAGGGTCTCTCCCCCGTCCGTGCTGTAGGCGATCCGCTGGGTAAAGGTCTTTCCCCGGCTCCATTCCGACTTGTTTCCCGCGCAGGTATAAAAATAGATCTGCGCCTCGCAGTCCAGCCCGAGAAGGCCCTTTTCGTTCACGATCCCGCTTCCGGAATAGACCGTCCCGTCCTCATTGGGATACAGGATGGTCCCCTTTCTTTCCCAGTGAAGCAGATCCGTGCTCACCGCGTGGCCCCAGCACATGTTTTCCCATCTGGTATCAAAGGGATTATGCTGGTAATAAAGATGGTAGGTCCCATCCTGATAAAGCAGCCCGTTGGGATCGTTGATCCATCCCGTATCCGCCGTGAAGTGGATCAGCGGATGGGACTGACAGATCTGCGGGATGCTGTCCGACAGACAGAGCGCGTCCAGAAATCCTTCCGGCACGTCCCCTTCCACAAGCATCTTTTTTCCCGCATACTTTTCCACATTCAGCGGCGCATAATAGTGGAAAGCATAAAAACCTTCCTCATCCCCGCTCACGGGGATCTGAAATTCAAAGGCCTTTCCCTCCGAAACGGAGAAAGAGACGGTTTTCGTCTCCTTTTCCGCACAGATGGGAATGAGCAGATATTTTCTGTTGATCCGGACAGATTTTTTCATGATCCCAGCTTTTCCTCCCATTCTTTTTCCCGAAAGCCTGTCAGCACATAATCCTCCGCCACGATCAGCGGCCGCTTCACCAGCATTCCGTCCGTGGCCAGAAGGGCGATCTGCTCCTCTTCCCTCATGCCGGGAAGCTTTTCCTTCAGGTTCAGCTCCTTATATTTCATCCCGCTGGTATTGAAAAAACGCTTCAGCGGAAGTCCGCTTCTTTTCACCCAGAGCGTAAGCTCCTCCTGCGTGGGATTTTTTTCCACGATATGCCTGTCCTCATAGCGGATCTTTCTCTCGTCCAGCCACTTCTTCGCCTTCTGGCAGGTGGAGCATTTCGGATATTCCACAAAAAGGATCATCTGTTTTCCCTTCCTTTCTTTTCCATCTTTAAAGCTGCGGCACGATCACGTCCATGCAGCGCTTCATCATGCTTCCCGCGTCCCGGCTTTCCGCATTGACGGCGATCACCGCGTTTTTCTCCGGAAGCACGATGGACAGCTGGCCGTATTTTCCGTCCGCCCGGAAGCTTTGATACGGCCCTCTCCAGAACAGATAGCCATAGCCCTCCGCGCCGTTTTCCACCTGGGCGCGGGACGCTTCCCTCACATATTCCGCCGGGATCAGCTGCTTCCCGTTCCAGCTTCCCTCCTGAAGCAGGAGCTGCCCGAACCGCATCAGCTCCGTCACGCTCAGAAACAGGCCGCCCGCTCCGAAGGTGTTCCCCTTCGGGTCCACCTCCCAGACCGTCCGCCGGATCCCAAGCGGCGCAAAAAGCCTCGGCATCAGATAGTCCACCAGGCTGCAGCCGGCCCTTCTCTGCACCAGCACGCCCGCCAGATAAGGCCCCACATTGTTGTAGACAAATTCTGTTCCCGGCTCCGCCTCAAAGGGGCGGGACAGGCTGAAGCGCACCCAGTCGTCCGCCTCCATCACGGGGCGCTGCTCGCCCATCAGCCAGGCCTCCCTCTGCCCCAGGCACATGGTGAGCAGATCCCTCACCCTTGCCTTCTGCAGATTCTCTGAGGGCTGATCCGGAATCTCCTCCCGAAAGGCGTCGCACAGCTTTTCTTCCAGCGAAAGCAGCCCCTCCCCGCAGGCGATCCCCACCGCCGCGCTGGTGAAGCTCTTGCTGGCCGAATACTGATTTCTCCGTATCTCTCCGTCCCAGTCCCTTTTTGCAGTCACTTCCCCGTTCACACAGACCCGCAGATTCAGGATCCGCATCTTTTCCGCATACTGTTCGATCTCCCGGATGTCCATGATATCCTCCCTTTCCGGGCGCCGCAAAACCGCTGTTCTTACCCCGTTCGGACGCCCCTTCCCTGGCAGTGCACTGCCTTTTTTTCGTGAACTGCCTTTCTCTTATGAAAAAATTATAACCTGAATGAAGGGATTAGGCAATCGCACAATTTGACTCGACGATGGAAGGAAAATGTACTAGAATAGAAGGAAGATACGATCACTGACGAGGGGGCGATTCATGTTGTCATTTTTCAGAAAATATCTTGCATCTTTCAGAAAAGAGCATTTCGGCTTTCTTCTGTGCTCTCTCTGCTGTTCCGTCCTGACGGCGGCCTGTTCCGGCATCATGAACCGGATCGTGGAGGAGACTCTGGGCGGGCAGGGGGAGGGCTCTCTTTTTCCTTTTCTCGGGATCCTGGCTGCCCTGGCGCTTGTATGGGTGGTCTTTCTTTTTCTGGAAAAAATGCTGTCCGGCAGGCTGGGGCTTCTGATCTCGCAGGAGATCCGGCAGGATGTGACGGAGAAGCTGATGCGGCTGAACTATGGATTTTTCATGGAGCAGGAATCCGGAGGCTTTCTGAACCGGCTCAACGATGATGTGCGTGACGCGGCGGATTATCTGGAAAAGCTTCTCTCCACGGTTCTGTCCAACGGGGTCCTCATTCTGGTCCTGTCTCTATATCTGTGTTCTGTGAACGGGATCCTCTTTCTTTTTTCCATCCTGTGGATCCCGGCCGTTACGCTGATCTTCCGGCGCGGCTTAAAAAGCATCCAGTCCCTTTCCGGAGAGAAGAAAAGGAATCAGGACGCCTTTACCGGGCTGGTCCGGGAGGCCTTTGCCGGAACGGAAACGGAAAAAAGCTTTCTGCTGGAGGAACAGAATCTTAGACGGTATTCCCGCGCCATCGACCGGATCCTTTCCGTGGATCTGAAACAGCAGAAACGGGAAGCCTTCCTGACCCCGTTTTCCTTCGTCACGCAGGCGCTTCCCACCCTGTCCTGCTGCCTGTTCGCCGCGCTGCTGTCCTCCTTCGGTTATGTGCAGGTTTCGGAAATGATCTCCTTTCTGGTCCTTCTCGGTTTCCTTTCCCAGCCCATCACCGGCTTTACCTCCGTGCTCGCCGATCTGAAAAAGGACAGCGTGGGCATACGCCGGCTGCGGGAGCTTCTGTCCGCGCCGGAGGAAAGCTATGGCGGAAGCCCGGTGATTCCGGCAGAGGACGCGCCCGTCCTTTCCTTTCAGGGAGTTTCCTTTTCCTATCCCCATTCCGGCCCGGTATTAAAAGAAATCTCCTTTGCCATCCGCAAGGGAGAACGCGCTGCCTTCGTCGGAAGCTCCGGCGGAGGAAAATCCACCCTTCTTCTGCTCCTTCTCGGGCTGTATCCGGTCGAAAAGGGAGAATATCTCCTCTATGGCGCTCCTTTTCGCAGTCTTGATCTCAGAGAAGCCCGAAAATGCTTCTCCATCGTGGCGCAGGAGCCCTTCCTGTTTCCCGGAACCATTGCGGAAAATCTCCGCTATGGAAATCCGGACGCCTCTTTCCGGGAGCTGGAAGCGGCCATGAAGGCGGTGGGGCTGGACGGCTATGTACGCAGTCTTCCAAAAGGGTATGAGACGGTTCTGGAGGAGGGCGGCGCAAACCTTTCCGGCGGGCAGAAGCAGCGCCTTTCCATCGCAAGGGCGCTGCTCAGAAAAAGTGATATCGTTCTGATGGACGAGCCGACCTCCTCCCTGGACGCTGCTTCCGAGGCGGAGATCGTCCGCCTTGCGGATACCGTCCTCTCAGGAAAAACCATCCTCACCATTGCCCACAGGCTGAACACGATCCAAAATTACGACCGGATCTTCGTACTGGATCAGGGGAGGATCGCGGAATGCGGCTCCCACAGGGAGCTGATGGCGCAAAAGGGCCTGTATTACCGTCTTTTCACGAAACAGGAGCCGGAAAGGGGGAAGGAAAATTGAAAGCATATTTTTCGCAGCTTCGTTTTGCCTTACAGTATATTGCCGACAGGAAATGGAACTATATCCCCGCCCTTCTCGGCGTGGGCATCGGCTATTCCGGCATGAGCATCAGCGTTTCCCTGATCCCGCAGATCCTGATCGATTCCGCGGCGGCCGGAAGCCTTCACGGTGCGGGACGGGGCCTTGCGGTATACGCCGGGCTCTTTGTCCTCTCCTCTCTTCTGGCCGTTCTCTCTCAATATGCCTACCGGCGCACCGCGCTGCGGGCTGCTGCCGCCCTCAGGCTGCGGATCATGGAGAAAAAGACCCGCCTTCCCATGTCTTTTCTGGAAACCAGCCACAGCGGGGAGCTGCTGTCCCGGATGCTTTATGACATGAACCGCGTCGAGGAGCTGTACCGGACGAAGCTGAAGGAGTTCGTCAACCCCATCCTTGCGCTTATCACCAGCGTGATCCCCATGCTGCTCTTAAATGTGCCGCTGACGCTTCTGCTTCTGTTCCTGTCCCTGCTCTGCCTGTTCGTCAATACCACTTTTTCCGGCAGGGTCCGCAGGGCGGGGCTTCTTGCCGCGCGCTCCAACGATGTCCTGACAGAACAGTCCGCAGATATCCTCTCCGGCCTTCTGACCATCCGGCAGTACCAGCTTGCGGATGCCCTGTCCGCGCGATACCGCCTGGCCAATGCGGATTTTACGGAAAAATCCCTGAAACGGCAGAGGATCACGGCTCTCCTGGAAGCCATGAACAAGGGCTTCGACATTCTCTGCAGCATCGTCTTTCTTTCCGCGGGCTCTCTGATGGTAAGCGCCGGACAGACCACCTACGGTACCCTCGTCGCTCTGATGAGTCTTCAGTCCAGCCTGATCTGGGCCGCTCTGCAGGCCGGCAGGCGGTTTCCGGAGCTGTTTGAAAGCATCGCCAGCGTGGAGCGGATCGACCGTTTTCTGAAGGAGCCGGAGGAAGAGATCCTCATCCCCGCCTCCTCCAAAACCTGCAGGGACGCTTCCGCCTTCCTCGTCTTTCAGGATGTTTCCTTCTCCTATCCCCGGCCGGAAAAGGAAGCCGGCGGACAGACCGGGCAGAAAAACATCCTGGAGCATTTTGACCTGAAGATCAGGAGAAACGAGACCCTGCTTCTGTCCGGCCCCTCCGGCTGCGGGAAATCCACCCTGTTCCGGCTTCTTCTGGGCTTTTACAATGTGAGCTCCGGCGCTGTCCTGATCGATGGGAAATATCTGGACGAATATTCCCCGCAGGAGCTTCGGGGAATGATCTCCCTCATCCCTCAGAAACCCTTCCTTTTCCAGGGAACGATCCTGGAAAATATCCGCTGCGCAAGGCCGGAGGCTTCAGAGGAGGAAGTGAAGGACGCGGCGAAAGCCGCCTGCGCCCATGACTTCATCACCGCCCTTCCCGGCGGCTATGATCATATCCTGACGGAACAGGGCCGCAGCCTGTCCTTCGGCCAGAGACAGCGCATCGCCATCGCCAGAGCATTCCTGAAGGATGCCCCGATCATTCTTTTCGATGAGGCATCCTCCGGACTGGACAATGAATCGGAACGGGCCGTACTGGAATCGGTTCATACGCTCATCCGAAACAAGACAGCCATCATCATCGCCCACCGGAACGCGGACGCCTGGAATGCTGACAGGAAATATTTCTTTACAATATCGCATTAGCATGCTAAAATGTGAAAGCAGCGTGCATAACGCCGGCGTTCTGAGACCGGCGACATGCGCATCAAAAGAAAACCGACTGGGAGGTTATTTTATTATGAAAAAGTTCCTGTCACTTACCCTGGCCATGCTTCTGGCCTTTTCTCTGACCGCCTGCGGAAGCTCTTCTTCGGATCCTTCCGGAAGCGCCGCCTCCGGAGCTTCTTCTGAAGCGGAAAGCACGGCAGCCGCATCGGATGCGGCTGAGAGTGAAGCGGCTGAAACGACTGCCGACACGAGTGCGGCGGAAACGGAAGCGGCTGAGACGGCTGCTGCCGAAACGGACGCGGCGGAAACGGAAGCCGCCGGAGAAAGCGATCTGGCCGCCATTCAGGAAAAGGGCACGCTGGTGGTCGGGATCACCAATTTTGAACCCATGGATTATCAGAACGCGGACGGCGAATGGATCGGCTTTGACGCCGACCTGGCGAAGCAGTTTGCCGAATACCTCGGCGTTTCCGTGGAATTTTCCGAGATCACCTGGGATTATAAGGTAATGGAGCTGGAAGCCGGAAATATCGACTGCGTGTGGAACGGAATGACGCTCACCGACGAGGTCACCTCCTCCATGGCAACCTCCACTCCCTACTGCACCAACTATCAGGTTCTGGTTTATCCTGCCGCTTCCGCCGCTGAATTTGAGGGCCTGACCTCTCTGGAAGGCCTGAACGTGGCAGTGGAATCCGGTTCCGCCGGCGAAGACGCCGCAGAAGCGCTGGGAGCCGCCACTGTTCCGGTGCAGGCGCAGGCGAATACGCTGATGGAAGTGGCCGCGGGAACCTCTGACGCGGCAGTGATCGACGTGCTCATGGCCGCCGCCATGACCGGTGAAGGAACCAGCTATGCGGACCTTTCTTACAGCGTCAATCTGAACGAGGCGCAGGGTCTGGACTCCGAGCAGTACGGCGTCGGCTTCCGTCAGGGTTCCGATCT
>CALWGL010000100.1 GCA_944380025.1 uncultured Lachnospiraceae bacterium | reverse complement strand
GACTTCCGAGACCGTTCCTCTGAATAATTCTTTTTGGAATTTTCAGGGTCGCATTACTGTTTATTTGTCAAGGTGCTGCGGTTCCGGCCTGCGGAACCGAACGGAGAAGGAGGGATTTGAACCCTCGCGCCGCTATTAACGACCTGCACCCTTTCCAGGGGTGTCCCTTCGGCCTCTTGGGTACTTCTCCAAGCGGGCTGAATCATCAACCTCGTATATTTGATTATCGGATACGGCCCGTGCCGTTTCCAGCGGAGAGGGTGGGATTCGAACCCACGCGCCCTTGCGGACAAACGGTTTTCAAGACCGCCTCGTTATGACCACTTCGATACCTCTCCAGGTATTTTTAACAAAAGAAAAACAGCGGTTCTTTCTTGTTTCCCGACAGGATGGATTCCCGTTTCAGGAACCGCTGCACCATTGCCTCTGGACCATTTTCTTTTGTGTCAGAACTTTGTGTTCCTCAGCAGTGCAGAAGTTATTATAGCGAAAAAGGGATATTGTGTCAACACATTTTTTTAATTTTTTCAGGTCTTTTTGAAAAAAAGTCGTAACAGTTCAGCCAGGCCCGCGGGCAGGCCGCCGCGAAGGCCAAAAGGCCGCCGTCCCGGTCAGCGGAAAGGATCCAGCCTCTGCAGGAAGCCCTGTGCGGTGATCAGATCCTCGGGCGTGGTGATCTTGATATTTTCATAGGAAGCGGGGAAGAGCCGGACGGGATGATGGAGCAGGGTCTCCACGGGCATGGCGTCGTCCGTTACCTGGATCCCTTCCGCCGCAAGCCGGTCCGCCTCCTGCAGCAGCCGGTCATAGGCGGCCCGGATCAGGGAAGCGTCAAACACCTGGGGCGTCTGCATCTGCCAGACACGGTCGCGGCGGGGCGTGGAGACGCTGAAGCCGTTCTCATCGGCGATGCGGATGGTATCCTTCACCGGCATGGCGGCCACGCAGGCCCCGTCTCTTTTCACCGCATCCAGCGCCCGGTTCAGGATCTCCTGTGTGACAAAGGGTCTGGCCCCGTCGTGGATGAAAATATAATCGCAGTCCGCGGGCACCGCCTTCAGGCCGTTGGCCACGGAAAAATAACGTTCGCTTCCTCCCGCTGCAACGGCTGCTACTTTCGAAAAACCGAAGGGCTCCACGATCTGCCGTCTGCAGCGCTCCTCTTCTCCGGCTTCCGTCACCAGAACGATCTCGTCGATGAAGCTGTCCTGAAAGACCTTCAGCGCATAACAGATCAGAGGACGGCCGTTTAACAGCAGATACTGCTTCGGGACGTCGCTCTTCATGCGTTTTCCGCGCCCGGCTGCCAGGACGACGGCCGCTGTCTTTGCTCTTTTGGCCTCAGCTTTTTTTTCATTTCCGATGTTCTTTTCCGCTCCCATGCCCTCTTCCTTTCCTCTGTGTTCTTTTCTTATCTTATGCGCGCTCTCCCAGCTTCAGGGAAGGGACCGCGTTCAGATCCCAGCCGTGTCTTGTTCCGCGGATATATTCGTAATATCCGGCCGCGCCGATCATGGCCGCGTTGTCCGTGCAGAGGATCGGCGAAGGGTGGTAAAAGGAAATCCCTCTTTTCCCGCAGGCTTCTTCAAAGGCCGCGCGGAGAGCGGAATTGGACGCCACGCCGCCGGCAATGGCGAACTTTTTCATGCCGAAGCGTTCCGCGGCCTCCATGGAATGGCCCACCAGCACGTCCGTCACAGCCTTCTGGAAGGAGGCCGCCACGTCCGCGCGGCTGATCTCGATGCCCTTCATCTCACAGGAATTGAGGTAATTGAGCACTGCCGATTTCAGGCCGCTGAAGCTGAAATCATAATCGCTTCCCTCCGTGCCCACCTTCGCCCTCGGAAAGGCGATGGCGTCCGGATTCCCTTCCTTTGAAACGCGGTCGATCTTCGGGCCGCCGGGGTAGCCGAGGCCGATGGCCCTGGCCACCTTGTCAAAGGCCTCTCCCGCCGCGTCGTCCCTGGTCCTGCCAATGATGCGGTAGGTCCCGTAGTCCTCCACGATCACCAGATGGGAATGGCCGCCGGATACCACCAGGCAGAGGAAGGGCGGTTCCAGATCCGGATTCTCAATATAGTTCGCGCTGATATGACCTTCAATATGGTGTACGCCCACCAGAGGCTTATCCGCGGCAAAGGCGATGGCCTTCGCGGCGGAAACGCCCACCAGAAGAGCGCCCACCAGCCCGGGCCCGTAGGTTACGGCCACCGCCGTGATCTCCGGCAGAGTCGTTTTCGCGTCCGAAAGGGCCTTTTCGATCACCTGATTGATCTTCTCGATATGCTTTCTGGAGGCGATCTCCGGCACCACGCCGCCGTAGACGGTATGCAGATCGATCTGGGAATAGATCACGTTGGAAAGGACCTGCCTGCCGTTTTGCACCACTGCGGCGGCTGTTTCATCGCAGGAGGTCTCCACCGCCAGGATCCTGACATCTTCTTTTTTCATGCTCGTCTCCATCCGCTCAGTCCTCCTCAAACAGAAGATCCACGCTTTTTCCGTCCTTCCCCGCCGCTGCGGCCGGAAAGATCTTTCGCACCCCGTCCATATAGTCCTCCGGACGGATGAGGGAAGGGCTGTAATGGGTCAGCCACAGCTGCTTCACGCGGGCCCGCTTCGCCATGTCCGCGGCCTCAAGAAAGGTCATGTGCTTATATTCTCTGGCCTTGTCCTTCTTTTCCGGCTCTCCGTACATGCCTTCGCAGATGAACAGGTCGGCTTCGGCGGCGCTTTTTACGATTCCCTCCGTAGGTCTGGTATCCGTGCAGTAGGTCAGCTTGATCCCTTTCCGGGGAGGGCCGAGCACCATGTCCGGCGTGTAGACCATATCCGGCGTTTCAATGGTCTCTCCCTTCTGCAGGCGGCTCCAGTAAGGCTTCGGGATCTGAAGGGCCTGGGCCTTTTCCGGCTGGAACCGTCCTCCGCGCTCCACCAGGATGCTGTAGCCGTAGCAGGTCACGTTATGGTTGACCCGGAACGCCTCGATCCGGAAGCCGTCAAAAGCAAAGGTCTGCTCCTGCTCCGTGATCTCCTGATAAAGGATCTGGAAGGGCAGCTCCGGCGCGATCACGCGCAGAGCGTTCACCACGCGGGTCAGGCCCTTCGGGCCGATCAGAAGCAGCGGCTCCGTCCGCTCCGCATTTCCCATGGTTAAGAGCATGCCGGGCAGCCCGCTGATATGATCCGCATGGTAATGGGTAAAGCAGATGATATCGATCGGCTTCGGGCTCCAGCCCTTTTCCTTCATGGCGATCTGCGTCCCCTCCCCGCAGTCGATGAGAATACTTTTTCCGTTGTAGCGGGCCATCAGAGAGGTCAGCCACCTCTGCGGCAGCGGCATCATCCCCCCCGTTCCCAGCAAGCATACATCCAGCATATTTTTTCTGTCTCCTCAAATCTCTTTTATCATGATCAGAGCGTCCTCCGCAGGATCGGAATAAAAATTCCTCCGTCTTCCCGCGTGCAGAAAGCCCAGGGACTCATAGAGGCGGATCGCCGGGAGATTCCCTTCCCGCACCTCAAGGATGAAGCGGGCCGCTCCCCTCTTTTCCGCCCGGGAAAGGAGCTCCTTCATCAGCTTTCCGGCAACGCCCTTTCTCCGGTATTCCTTCCGGACCGCCACGTTCATGATCTCGCCCTCCTCAAAGGAAATCCAGACGCCGCAGCAGCCCGCCAGCACGGGAGCCTCCGAAACCGGAGGCTCCGGCGCGGGATTTCCTGACGCCGGCTTCTCCGGCGCGGAATTTACCGGTGCGAGGTTTGCCGGCGCAGGGTCTGTCGATGCAGGATCCGCCGGTGCGCAGGTTTCAAACGCGGCAAGGTACAGCGCGTTTTCATTCCGGACCGCGTCCAGAAGCGCCTGCCCGGACCAGGCCTGAGAGCCGAAGCATTCCCGCTCCAGGCAGACGGCCTGATCCAGATCCTCTTCGGAAAGCTCACGGATCCGCATGGCTTCCCGCCTCCTGTCCGCCCTGCGCGCGCTCCTTTTCCTTTCGGGTCCGTTCCGCCTGAGAGGGACGCAGATACTCCGGCGCATGGTCCGCGGCGTTTTCCATGCGCCCCTGCGCGGCGTACCGCTGCGCCAGGACCGCCACCGCCGCCGCCCGCTGCCGGTTGCAGGACGCGGGCGCGCAGACAAAAGGCCTCCTCATCAGCTCCCCAAGCCTGTCGTGAAAGACCGGAACCCCGTCTCCCAGAAAGATCACGTTTTTTTCTTCCGGAAGGCGGTTCAGCGCCTCTGTCACCTCCTCGATGGGAGCCACGAACTGGGGCTTTATGATCTGAAGGCGGTAAACCCGCTCCATTCCGCCGTCTTCGTCCGTTTTTTCACCGGCGGCAGCCGTTTCCAAAGCAAAGGTATAGATCCCCGTATAGACCTGGCTTCTCCTGGCATCCATGATGGGGCAGATGTAGCCTTCCGCGCCGTACAGGTTCATGGCCAGCGCGTCCACCGTGGGCACGCCGATCAGCGGCTTATCCAGCGCCAGGCCCAGGCCCTTTGCCGTGGCCGAACCGATGCGCAGTCCCGTAAAGGAGCCGGGCCCCGCCGCCACCGCGATGGCATCCAGGCTGGAAAGATCCAGCTCGATCATCCGCTTCACCTCGTCCAGCATGGGAAGCAGGGTCTGGGAATGGGTTTTCTTATAATTGGTGGTGTATTCCGCCAGAAGCGTATCATCCTCGGCGACGGCCACGCCGGCCACCAGTCCGGAGCTGTCGATCGCAAGTATTTTCATGCTTTTATCTGTCTCCCTTCTGCGTCAGTGTGATCCGCCGGTAATCGAAGCCTCGGCTCAGGTCCTTTTCAATACGGATCTGCGTATGCCGCTCCGGCAGGATCTCTTCGATCAGATCCGCCCATTCCACCAGGCAGACGCCGTCGCCGTAAAAGCAGTCCTCATAGCCGATCTCTTCCATCTCCTCCACATCGCCGATCCGGTATACGTCAAAGTGAAAAAAGGGAAGCCGTCCTCCCTCATAGCTCTGAAGGATGGTAAAGGTGGGGCTGTTCACCGGCTCCGTGATGCCGAGCCCGGCTGCGAAGCCCTGGGTGAATACGGTTTTTCCCACGCCGAGATCGCCGATCAGAGTATAGACCTGCCCCGGCTCCGCCTGCCTTCCCAACTGCCGCCCCAGCGCGAACGTATCCTGCGCGCAGAAGCTGTCTCTCTCCTCTGTTCTTTCCATGGATCTCATCTCCTACATTCTGATATTTACCTTCTTCGCGGGCACATGGGTGGAGATCATCTCCACCGCCGGGATCAGGCTGTCCTTCAGCTGCTCCCGGGGAAAAATACAGGCGTCGGAGCCGGAAAGGAGCACAAGCACGCTCTTCGTGGTGGAAACGGCCCGCTCCACCTCCTCCCATTTCCGGAAATCCCGTTTTCCGGGACGGACAGCTTCCATCCCCTCTTCCGTCAGGCGGTAATGAACAGGGCCGCCGAAATCCGGATCCTTTTCCCGCCGTTTTGCCTTCCGGTACAGAAGCGCCGGAAAGCCCGCAAGCACGATCAGCCCCGCCGCAAGGCAGAAGGCGTTTCCGGTCCTTCCGAAAAGGAGCAGAAGCACCGCCCCCGCGGCTGCCGCCGCGATACCCGGCGTCCCGGAGTAGGCCTGCTTTATCATATAGTCAAAGATCGCGCCTGTATCGATCTGAACGTCAAATTCTACCTGCATGGACAGCCTCGTCTTTCTTTTTTCCGGCGCGGGCCTTTTTAACGGCAGACGCCCGGGCATCCGAAAAAGCACCTACAGCGCAGGTGCTTTCTCTACTTTTTTCTATATTATACCGAAATCCGGCTCCGGCGCAAGGTTTTTATTTCCGGCGAAGCGCTACTCATGGCGCAGCGCTTCGATGGGACTCAGCCGCGCCGCCTTCCTCGCCGGGTAGATGCCGAAAAAGATTCCCACGCCCGCGGAAAAGGCGGATGCGCCGAGGACAGTGGCCGCGCTGATCCTGGCGGAAAATCCGATGGCCCCTCCGATGGCCTGCGCGCCCGCCACGCCCAGCGCGATGCCGATCAGACCGCCGATCAGGGTGATGACCGCGGATTCCGCCAGAAACTGCAGAAGGATGGAGCCGGTCCGCGCTCCCAGGGATTTTCGGATGCCGATCTCGCGGGTGCGCTCCGTAACGGACACCAGCATGATGTTCATCACGCCGATGCCTCCCACAAGCAGGGAGATGGCGGCGACGATCACCACGAAAATGGAGATGCTTCCCATCACGGAATTGATCTGGGAGATCTGATCCTGCATATTCTGAACCATGATCACGCCCTGATTTCTCACGTCATGCCTGCTTTCCATGAGCCGGATCACGCTCTGGGTGATCTGCGTATTCAGGGCCGGGGATTCCGAGATCACATAGAAATCCGTAAAGCCTCCGAAATACTGGCCATAGGACGCGCTGAGCAGGTTTAGGGGCACCTCGATGTTGATCATGTTCCCGTACATGCTGAACATGGCGGAGGCGCTGTCCTGGCGGATCCCCACGATGGTCAGATCCTGGGTAACGCCGTACAGCGTCACCTCGATGGTCAGTCCGGTCACATCCGTGGTCCCGAACAGCTTCTTCGCCGCCTGCTGGGTGATGACGCAGACCCGGTTTCCCGCATAGTAGTCCGCGGCCGTAAAATACCTCCCCTGTACGATGGGCTCGGACTGATAGAATTCCATGCTCTCCGAACCGCCCGTGGTATAGGCGGTAAACTCGCCCTTCCTTCCGATCACGCTCCCGTACAGCGTGTATACCGGCGTCACTCCTTTTACCCCGTCGATCTTCTCCCGAATCGCTTCAAAATCGTCCTCGTCAAAATAAATTTCCTCTTCGCTCTGTTCGTTGTTCACATAGATGCCGATCAGGCCTCCGGCCAGCGCGTTCAGCTCGTCGCTGACCTGTCCCTTCACCCCGTCGCCGATGGACAGGATCATGATGACCGATGTGATGCCGATGATGATCCCCAGCATGGTCAGGACGGAGCGGCCCTTGTTGCTCCGGATGTTCATCAGAGCGATCTTGATGTATTCCCACGCCTGTGCCAACTCGTTCCCTCCTATGCTTCCTCCGTCCGGCCGGTCTCCGTCTGCGTTTCTTCAGCCGGGGCCGCTTCCGGCTGCGTCTCTGCCTCCGGAACAGCTTCCGATTGTGTCTCTTCCGCCGGGGCCGCTTCTGTCTGCGTTTCCACTGCCGGAGCCGCTTCCGGCTGCGTCTCCGCGGGCTGCGTCTCTCCGGCCGACACTTCGGGCACGGCGGTCACGTTCATCCCTTCCGTCACCGTACCTGTCATGTCATAGACCACCTGATCTCCTTCCCGCAGCCCTTCCGTCACCTCAACCATCGTGTCGGAGGAAATTCCGGTCACGATCCTTCGCATCACGACGACGCCGTCCTCCACCACATAACAGAAATCACCGTTTCTGTCCGTGTTCACTATTTCCGCCGGCAGAACGATCACATCCTTCGCCGCGTTCGTATGGATCAGCACCTGCGCCTCCACGCCCAGGAAAATGTCCGGATCCGGATCCTTGATGTGAACCTCCGCGCCGACTACGGGACTTCCCTGGGAATTGCTGGACGCGACCCGGTTGATCCTGGTCACCTCGCCCTCATACTCCCGGTCGGCGATGGTAATGTCCGCCTTCTGTCCAACGGCGATCCTGGGAAGGTCATATTTGGTGACGGAAATATCCACCTTCACCTGCCGGTTGCTTTCGATGGTAAAAAGCTCGGTCCCTTCCGAAACCGTCGCGCCTTCCGGGAGGCCGCCTCCCGCGGAAGCGTTTGCGGAGGAAGACATGGTGGCGATCCTGGTCACGATCCCGTCAAACTGCGCCTTCACGCCCTCCTGCCCCCTGGCAAGCGCTTCCGCGGCCTCATCGGCGGCAAGCTGCGCGCTCCGCATGGCGTCCGCCTGCTGCTGCTTTGCGTAAGGATCCGCGATCCCCGCCTCGGACGAGGACTCCTTTCCTTCCCGCCGGCTGATCTCCTCCTTCATGTCGTCCAGCTTCTTCTGCTCCGCATCGATCAGGCGCTGTTTTTCCTTCATTTCCTCCGACATGCTCAGGTCGCTGATCTCGTTGGTGGTATTCCGGATGCTCTCATTCAGGTTCCGGATCACCTCCTGCGCCCGGTCCCTGCTTTCCTCGCTCCCGGCCTCCGAAAGTTTGGCATTCTGGATCTCCAGCTCCAGGTTCAGCTTGTTCAGCCAGTCCTGCAGATCCTCTTTTTTGTCCTGGATATCATCCTCCAGCTGGTATTTCAGTCCCTGTACGTACTGCTCCTGGTTCGCGGCAAGCGTTCTCAGCTCATCCAGGCCGACGACCGCCTCATTGTACTCCGACTGGTTCCTGTCGCTCTGATACTGGGCGCTGCGGTAGCTGTTCGCGGAAGCGGAAGCGTCCAGATCCGCCTTTGTTTTCTGCGCCTCCAGTCCGGAGGTGTCAAACACCACGAGCTGCTGTCCCTCCTTTACCACGTCGCCGAGGGAAATGTTCATTTCCGCGATGACGGCGTCCACCGGCGCATAATAGGTCCTGCTCTGCTCGCTGTTCACCCTGCCGCTGGCAGAGACGGTTTCCTCCACGTCTCCTCTTGCCGCCGCGACCGTATTTACCGGCATTGGCGTATTTTTCGCAAGCGCGCTGCTCACCATGGAATATCCGATAAAAACCGCCGCAAGCGCCGCCGCGATGAAAAGAGGGAGCCGTTTTTTTCTTCTCCCGCTTCCCTGCGCCGTCCTCCCGCGCTTTCTTTTCTTCTCCTTCTTCGTCTTCCCTGTCATTTCCTGCATTTCCGTCTCAGTTCCGGTGTGCTTTTCCAGTTCGTTCATGCTCTCCTCCATTCCCGCCGCGCTCCGGCGCGGGCGGCCGCTCTTATCCGTACATGCGGCCGCTCTGTCCGTACGCGCGGCTGCCCTGTCCGGCCGTACAGCGCCGCCCGCCGCCGGCGCTCTTCCGCAGGCGGCCGCTCTATGCCGGCTGCTGCCGGTAATCCTCCACGATATGTCCGTCCTTAATCCGTATCACCCGCTCCGCCTGCGCGGCGATCTCATTGTCATGGGTGATGAGGATCACGGTCCGCCCTTCCCGGTGGAGCGTCTTTAAGATTCCCATGATCTCCGCTGTGGAGCCGGAATCCAGATTTCCCGTGGGTTCGTCCGCCAGGATCACGGGCGGCGCCTGGGCGATGGCCCTTGCGATGGCCACCCGCTGCTGCTGTCCGCCGGACATCTCCGCCGGTTTATGATCCATCCGTTTTTCCAGCCCGACCCGGATCAGCGCCTTCCGGGAAAGCTCGGTCCGTTCCCGCTTCCCCACGCCTCTGTAAATCAGCGGCAGCTCCACGTTTTCCAGAGCCGTGAGATTCGGGATCAGATTGAAGCCCTGAAAAATAAAGCCGATCTCTCTGTTCCGGATATCCGAAAGCGCATCGTCGTCAAGTCCCGATACGTCCTGATCATGGAGCAGATAGGTTCCGCTTGTGGGCACATCCAGACAGCCAAGCAGATTCATCAGCGTGGACTTGCCGGAGCCGGAATGGCCGATGATGGCCACAAATTCGTTTTTCTCAATGGATACGCTCACATGATCCAGCGCCCGGACCTCGTTTTCCCCCGGATGATAGACCTTGCAGATATCCCTTACTTCAACCAGTGCGCTCATTCGTCCTTCCTTTTTGTATTATTGTATTGTTGTCTTATTTCCATAATACAATAATGCATTTTATTTTCTTTGTCAAGCTCTTCCGTTCCGGCCGCCCCGCCGAAACCAGCGGCCCGGCCTGCGGGAGCGGTACTCCGAAACAGTATTATCATACGGTCCGTACCTTTAGAATTACCGTCTGCTTTCTTTAAATTTTCCTGAAATTTTTCTTTATTTCTGTGTATATAGGGAAAAAAGAGGGGATATACTTGGAGTGAGGACAAAACAGAAGGCCTTCTCCTCAAAATACAGATTCATCGTTTGGTCGCAAAAGCTTCACAATTTCTTAAAAAACAGCACACGATTCCTCCACACCTGGATGGTATCGTATAATCAAACAAAGCCAGCAAGACTTTTTCAGATAGATTTCTTTTTCATAACTTGCCGGCATCCCGAAAGGATGCCGGCCCTCCCTCGAAAAATAAGCGGATGGCCGTCAGACGGCCATCCGCTTTTGTCAGTTCTTATGCAGGATCGGGCTTAACTTCTTATATACCAGAACGGTCACGATGGACACCGCCGTTCCCTTCAGCAGGTTCATGGGGACCACGGCGAACAGGGCCAGGGTGGATACGCTGTTGATGGCCGGATTGATCGCATGTCCCATCTCGATGATGGACTCCAGCGGAAGCCCGTAAAGCTGGGCGAATTTGGGGATCAGGTATATGGCGTTGAAGGCGGAGCCGAAAACGGTCATGACAAGGGTTCCCGCCACGCAGCCGATGATTGCGTTTTTCTTCGTTTTACGGAAGAAATAAAGGATGGACGCGGGAAGCAAAAAGCTGCAGCCGATGATGAAGTTCGCCAGATCTCCCACAAAGGCGGTGGAGGTTCCCTTAAACAGCAGCTTCAGGACGATCTTGCAGAATTCGATCATCACCGCCGCCACAGGGCCGAAGGCAAACGCGCCGATCAGGGCCGGGATCTCGCTGAAATCCATTTTATA
>CALWGL010000099.1 GCA_944380025.1 uncultured Lachnospiraceae bacterium | reverse complement strand
TAGGGACAGGCGGTTTGGATTTTCTGATTGCTAACGCACTGCTGATTTTGTGTCATTCTTTGTTCAAGGTTGTCATTTCAGATATTATCGGAAGACACAACATCCGCAATAGGGCGAAACTGGAAGAACTTCTGAATATTCTGTCCTCCGCAATCGGTTCGCTGACAAACCCTGAAAAACTGGCTTCAACCTTCCGGTCGGTCAAAAATAAAAAAATCAGCAGCAGTACGATTAGAAAGTATATTGATTATCTCTGTGATTCCTTCCTGATCGACCGCGCCGTCCGCTATGATGTGAAAGGTAAAAAATACATTGATACCCCAGTGAAATACTATTTCACCGATATGGGACTGAGAAATGCCCGTCTGAATTTCAGACAGCTGGAAGAAACGCACAGCATGGAAAACATCATCTTCAATGAGCTAAAAATCCGCGGTTTCAATGTGGATGTGGGCGTCATCATACAGTATGATACCAATGAAAAAGGCAACAGCATCCGCAAGCAGCTGGAGATTGACTTCGTCTGTAACCAGGGTTCCAAACGCTACTACATCCAGTCCGCTTACGCGATTCCGGATCAGGCAAAAATGGAGCAGGAACAGCGATCCCTGATGCTGACCGGGGATTTCTTCAAACGGATCATCATCACCAGGGATACTCCGGCGCCACACTACAATGAGAATGGCGTCCTGCTTATGAGTGTCTATGACTTCCTGCTGAATGAAAACAGCCTGAATATCTGAGACGATAGGAAAGAATAATAAACCTGAATCATTCACGGCAGTGTGATCCTCCGGGAACAATTCAGGTTAAAATTTTGGCAGAAATCTCATTTTTCCCTGACTCTCACCGCCATATACTGCCTTCCCGGCAGCTCCACCCGGAAATGTCCCCAAAATGTCCCTCTTTTCTCCACCGTCCTATTCCAGGTGTCGATCACCTCCACCTCGAAGGGCGTGTCCTCATCAAAATAAAAATCCCGAAAGGAAGGCCGCATAAAGCTGTAGTAGAACAGATAATAGCTGCACAGAGCATTTCCCGCCTCCGTCTGCGGCACGCAGCAGACCTCGTCCCATTCCCGACGCCGGGGAGCCAGGCCGCAGCCGGGCGTTTCCTCCAGGATGGAGCGCAGAAAACGGACGCGCTTCCAGCTCTCCCCATGAAGCTTCGATTCCAAGCTTTCCGAGAGCGGCAATGCACTTTTCAATATGCTGAAAATGCGCCGGATTAAACCGGGTGAAATCCCAGTGATTCCCCTCCGTCTTTCCCGTATATTCCCAGAAATTCTCCTTTGTGAGCACGCTGCTGTCCATGGGCGTCCCCTCATAGGGATAGGAACGGGGCTCCTTCAGATTATAATCATAATGCTTGGGAAAAACGCAGAAGCGGATCTTGTTAAACCCGGCCTCCTTCAGACTGTTCAGCGTCTCCTCAATCCGGGCGTCGTCCTGAAGCTCCCACACATAGCAGGTGGTTCCCACCGGATAATACGGCGTTCCATCCTCAAAGGCAAAATGCCAGGTATTCGCCACACGGACAGGCCCGTGATTTCCCGCTTCGGCAGGAAGCGCCCGGAAGCTTCCCCTCTCCTCCTCCTCCAGGAAATCCGCCCGGATCTCAAACCGGTATTCCCCCTCAAAGGAGGGCATGAAACGGACCAGATAGCGCCCCTCTCCGTCGTAGAACCCCTCCGCCTCCACCGTTTCGTTTTTCCCCTGGAAACAGCCGCGGATCCGGCGCTCCGTAAACGGATTTCCCTCCTGCGGCCCGTATACGGCCACTTCCTGAATGCCCCATCTGGGGACCTGCGGCATAAAAAGAACGCCGGGGGAATTCATCCCTCAGCCGCCCTCACAATCCCTTTCCCTATCTTTTTCAGCAATATTTTCCATCTTTTCCAGCCCTCCCGCCGCGCTTCCCTCAATTCCCGAAGCAATCCGCTCAATTTCCTCCGCCACGGCCTCCCTGTCCACCTTTTCCCAATCCGTGACATCCACAACAAGGCAGGGGCCGTCCGCCGCGAACGTATCCATTCCCCGCGCCTGTATTCCTGCCTGAAAGGCGTCAAAGGACAGCGGCTTTCTCTCCTGCCTTTTCCCGCAAGGCTCCGGATAGCAGTCGTTCACCACGTGTCCTCTGTGTCTGTCCGGCGCGTTCTCTCTTTCCAGAAACCGCTCGTAGATCCTGCGGCAGTCTCCGGTCAGTCTTACCGTAACGGCTGTACAGGAATGCTTTTTCAGCAGCTCCTCCAGCCCTTCTCTGGAGCTGTTTTCAAAATTGTTTTCCAGTATGACCGAAAGTCCCCTCTCCAGCAGCCGGTCCGCGAAATCATACATGAGCCGCATCGCCGCCTCTCCCAGCTTTACCTTCTCCGCCCGGGAGGAAAAGCCCAGCTCATCAAACAGAATCTCCTTTTCCTCATCCTTGGAAATGTAAGGAATCCCCAGACGCCGGGACAAAAAGCCCGCCATGGTTGTTTTCCCCGCCGCCGGCATTCCCGTGACCAGAATACAGTACATATCCGCCCTCCTTTCCGAAAGCTGTCACTAGATGACATAAATCCATTCAAATTTTCCTCAACGTAAACCGGCGCATCCCTGTTTTTCCTCCGGCAGCCTGGCGATCTCCACTCTGAGTCCCAGTTCCGCAGCCTGCGCCGCAAAATCCTCACAAATTCCGCTGTCCATGATCAGAAGATCATAGCTTTCCGGACGGCAAACCCTGTGAACAGCCTGCCTTCCAATCTTGGACGAAGGATAAACACCGATGTTCACGGAACTGTTTTCCATAATAGCCCTGGCAAGCTCCACCCCTGAGCTTTCATGCAGAGACGCGCCAAAAGAAAGATCAAATGCCGTATGGGAGAAAAATGCTTTATCCATGTGGATATTCTTCACCATATTCACCGTATACCAGTCGTGGCAGTTTCCCCTGTGATTCATGCCTCCTCCCAGAAAGATCAGGCTGACCGCCGATTTCCTGCGCAGCACCTCTGCCACGGAAATCGAATTGGTCAGGACGGTCACGGAAAGACTGTCCGGCAGAAGCTTCGCCATATCGTAACCCACCTGTGAAGTGGTCAGATAGATCACCTCCCCTTCCCGGATCTGCTTCACCGCTTCCGCCGCCACAGCCCGGTAATCCGGCCTCTCTCCCGAAAAATCCTCCGGACTGTAGGTTTCCGCCGGAAAGCATACACGTTCCCTCAGCGTGATGGCCCCTCCGTGCGTGCGCTGCAGCAGCCCCTTTCCCTCCAGCAGCCGCAGATCTCTCCTTGCGCAGTCTGCCGAAATTCCGTAACGTTCCTGCAGTTCGCTTACCAGAACCCGGCCGGTTTCATTCAGCTTTTTTACGATATCCTTCTGCCGTTCCTCCATAAACATGACTTTTCCCCCTCTTTTCACCCGCAGCCATATACTGTGATTTTAAACGTTCTCCTTATTTATACACATTTTATCTCGTTTGTATTTTTTTATTCTTATTTAATCTCGTTTATATTTTATTATCATCCGCTCCGCCTGTCAACTTCTTCTGCCTCCGGAACCCTTCCGCTCATTACGACATTTTGTACGGTTATGCAACGTAGATTTTTATTTTTAACCGTATCGGAGCATCCTGTCGGGTGTCAAACAGAAGGGCCGATATGGGAAAAATCAGCCGCAGTATTTTTCTGTCCCCATGAGCAGGAATTTCAGGGATATGTCATAAATCCCTTCCTGCCGGAGTAAACTGTATCAATAAACATGGAATCGGGGATATGGATATGAGTTCAAAGACCAGAATCGTGGTGCTGCATCTGAAAGAACTGATCTATGCCGGGATCTTTGCGGCGCTTGGGATCCTCTTCCTCCTGCTTCTCATCATCATGTTCCTGCCCGGAAAGGAGCAGGCGCCGCAGGACGGAACAGGAAGCGACCGCTTCGTTCCGGGGAAATATACCACATCGGTCATTCTGGGAAATTCCTCCGTGGATGTGGAGGTGGTGGTGGACGCCGACAACATCAATTCCGTCCGGCTGGTCAATCTTGACGAAGCAGTCGCCACCATGTATCCGCTGATGGAGCCCGCTCTCAACGACCTGGCCGACCAGATCTGCGAAAAGCAGTCTCTGGAGGACATCAGCTACTCCGAGGACAACAAATATACCTCCCAGGTCCTGCTGGAAGCGATCTCCTCCGCTCTGGATAAGGCGGCAGCTTCTCTTCCGCAAGCAGACGCCGGCGCAGACTCTTCCGAATGAGTCTGTGCCGGCGTTTTGATCTGTGTGGATATTATCCGGACGGACGGGCGTGAAACAGCCTGCGGCAGGCGGGAGCCATTTTTCCGTCAGCTTCCGGAGACGGCGCTTTCCTGAAGCTCCTCCGCCTCCTTCAGCCACAGCGCGCTGCAGGCGTCAGAGGGCATCCGCAGATCGCCTCTCGGGGAGACCGCCACACTTCCCACCTTGGGTCCGTCCGGCAGGCAGGAGCGCTTGAACTGCTGGGTGAAGAACCTGCGGCAGAAATTTTTCAGCCATTTCAGGATCACATCGTTTTCATATGCTCCCGCAAAGGCCGTCTTTGCGATGCGGTAGATCTTCGCGGGCGGGAAGCCGCAGCGAAGCAGATAATACAGAAAGAAATCGTGAAGCTCATAGGGGCCCACAAGATCCTCCGTTTTCTGGCTGATCTTTCCATCCACGGGAGGAAGGAGCTCCGGGCTGACCGGGGTATCCAGCACATCCAGAAGGACGGCGGAAAGCTCCGGAACGCCGCAGGTATCCGCGTAAAAGCGCACCAGATGGCGCACCAGGGTCTTGGGGACGCCCGCGTTCACTCCGTACATGGACATGTGGTCGCCGTTGTAGGTGGCCCAGCCAAGGGCAAGCTCCGACATATCGCCGGTTCCGATCACCAGGCCGTTTTCCGCGTTGGCGATGTCCATCAGGATCTGGGTCCGTTCCCTGGCCTGGCTGTTTTCATAGGTCACATCATGAACCGACTCGTCATGGCCGATATCCCGGAAATGAAGCCGCACCGCCTCCCGGATGTTCACCTCCGTCAGGGAAGCGCCCAGGGTGCGGGTCAGCCGGCAGGCGTTTTCATAGGTCCGGTCCGTGGTGCCGAAGCAGGGCATGGTCACGCAGCGGATGTTTTCTCTGGGGATCCCGAGAAGGTCAAAGGCGCGCGCCGTCACCAGAAGGGCCAGGGTGGAATCCAGGCCGCCGGAGATCCCGATTACCGCGCAGCGGCTGCCGGTATGCTCCAGTCTTTTTTTCAGGCCGTGGGACTGGATGGAAAAGATCTCCTCGCAGCGGCGGGATTTCGTCCCCTCGTCCGCCGGGACGAAGGGCTGCCGCGGGAAGGAGCGAAGCAGCGCCAGCTCCCTTTTTTCCATATGAACGGGAAGGATCAGATAGCCCGCGTCCGCCGGCGCGGGAAAGGTATTCATCCGCCGTCTCTCATGGCGCAGACGGTGGATATCCAGATCCGCGTAAACGGTCCGGTTTTCAAACCGTTCCGCTTCGGCAAGCAGCACGCCGTTTTCCGCGATCAGGTTATGGCCGCCGAAGACCAGATCCTGGGTGGATTCGCCGTCTCCCGCGCTGGCGTACACATATCCTGTCACCAGCCTGGCGCTGGTGGCCTCCGCCAGCTGCCTGCGGTAGCTGTCCTTTCCCACCGTCTCATTGGAGGCGGAGAGATTGACGATGACCGTCGCGCCCGCCAGGCAGTGCGCGGTGGAGGGAGTCTGCGCGGCCCAGAGATCCTCGCAGATCTCGCAGCCCACCACAAGGCCCTCCACGCAGTCGCAGGAAAAAAGGATCTCCCTGCCGAAGGGAATCTCCCTGCCTTCAAAGGAAAGAAAGGAAACCTGCTCCGGCGCGGGCGTGAAATGTCTGGTCTCATAAAATTCCCCATAGGAAGGCAGCGCCGTCTTGGGAATAAAGGCGAGCACCCGCCCGTCCTGGACGGCCGCCGCCGCGTTGTACAGCTTCCCGTCCTTTTCCAGCGGAAGGCCGACGAACACCAGGGCGTCAAGCCCTTCGGTATGCTCCGCGATCTTTGCAAGCGCTTCCTTCGCTCCCGAAAGCAGCGTCTCCTGCAGGAACAGATCCTGGCAGGTATAGCCGGTCAGGCACAGCTCGGGGAAAACCAGAAGCTGCGCCCCCTTTTCCGCCGCTTCTCCGATTCCCTTTATGATCTGCTCCGCGTTGTACGCGGGATCCGCCACCCGGATCTTCGGCGTCAGCGCCGCCGCTCTGATAAAGCCGTCTTTCATTCTTACCTCCATGCCTCAGCGTCGCAAATCCGTCTACAGATCTCTGATCTGCTTCAGATCCTCCACGCTGAACTGATATGCCCTGTTGCAGAAATGGCATTTCACCTCGATGGGCTCTCCGTCCGCGATCATCTCGTCCATTTCCTTCTTTCCGATGCTGTACAGGGCCTTCGCCACCCGGTCCCTGCTGCAGTTGCAGGAAAATTCCACAGGCATCGTGGAAAGGATCTCCATATCCATTCCTTCCAGAAGGATGCCGAGGATCTGCTCCGGGCTGTTTCCGTCCTCCAGAAGCTTCGTCACGGAATGGATGCGGCTCAAATTCGCTTCCAGCTTCTCAATGACCGTTTCTTCCGCGAAGGGCATGAGCTGGACGATGAAGCCGCCCGCCTGCTTCACGGTATTGTTCTTTTCCATCAGGACGCCAAGCCCGACGGAGGAGGGCACCTGCTCCGACGCCGCGAAGTACCAGGTCAGATCCTCCGCGATCTCTCCCGTCTGCAGGTCGGTCTGACCCACATAGGGCTCCTTCAGCCCCAGGTCGCGGATCACCTGCAGCGTGCCCGCTCCGATGGCGCCGCCCACGTCCAGCTTGCCATGGCTGTTGGCGGGAAGGATCACCTGCGGATGCACCGCATAGCCCTTCACTCTGCCCTTGCTGTCCGCAGTCACCGTCAGGCCGCCCGCCGGGCCGTCTCCCCGGATCTGCAGGGTGAGGATGTCCGCATCCCCCTTCATCATGCTCCCCATCATCGCTCCGGCGCACAGAAGACGTCCCAGCGCCGCCGTCATCACCGGGCTGGTATCGTGCGCCGCACGCGCCGTCTCCACCGTGTCTCTTGCTGTTACCGCAAACGCGCGCACCTGCGCGTCCGCGGCCGCCGCTCTCACCAGATAATCGCTCATTTTCCCTGTTCCCTCGCTATACAGTAAATTCTTCCGCTCTCAGGCGTGACCTCTCCCAGCGTATCCGCGTCCAACGCCTCCTCGAATCGAAGCCCGCCCTCCTCCAGGAGCGCGCGGATCTCGGAAAGCTCATAGCCTCTCTGGCAATGGGTCTCCAGGAATCTGCGGAACAGCCCGCCCTGCGCCCCGTCCTTTTCCCGGACGAAAAAGGTCAGGTCATATTCGTTGATCCGGGTTTCCTCATCATAGAAATTTTCCCAGATAAAAGCGCAGTCCTCCCGGTTTTCCGCGATGGTCACGTCGCCCAGGATCTTTTCATATTTATAGACCGTGTTGAAATCAAACAGGAACATGCCGCCCGGATCCAGATAATTGTTCACCAGACGGAAGGTTTCCCGCAGCTGCTCCTCTCCCAGCAGGTAATTGAGGCTGTCGCAGACGCAGACCGCCGCCCGCACCGTTCCGTACAGCTCGAAGCTCTGCATGTCCTGCTCCAGATACAGGATGTCAAGTCCTTCCTCCGCGGCCTTCTGCGCCGCGACGGCAAGCATCTCCTCCGACCGGTCCACGCCGATCATGTCGTAGCCCCGCCGCGCCAGAAGCTGGGTCAGCGTGCCCGTGCCGCAGCCAAGCTCCAGCACCAGGCCGTCCCGGATGCCCGCCCGTCCCAGCCTGTCCGCAATATAGTCCGCCCATTTTTCATAGGGCACGTTGTCCATGAAGGTATCATAAACCTCCGCGAAATCCGTATATGCTTCCATCAGGCGTTCTTTTTCCCTTCCTTCAGATATTCTCTCAGGAACGAAAGCAGCGCCTCCGTCTGCTCCTTCGTCCCCACGGTGATCCGCAGGTAATTTCCGGTGCGTTCTCCCGGGAAATACCGGACATAGATGCCCGCCTCCTTCAGCGCCTCAAACAGCTCCTTCGCCGGAACCCGCTCATGGGAGGCGAAGACAAAGTTGGTCCGGGAATCCGGGAAGGAAAAGCCCAGAGAGGAAAGCTCCTTCTTCAGATACTCCCTGGTATCCGCTACTTTCCCCACCGTTTCCTGAAAATATGCCTCATCCGCCATGCTTGCCGCGCCCCAGGCAATGGTGGGCGCGTCCATGGTATAGGAATTAAAGGAAAATTTCACATCCCGCAGATACCCGATGGCCTTCGGGCTTCCGATCGCGAAGCCGATCCGCATCCCGGCCATGGCGCGGGATTTGGAAAAGGTCTGCACCACCAGAAGATTTTCATACTTTTCCACAAGAGGCAGGGCGCTCGTGCCCCCGAAATCCACATACGCCTCGTCAATGATCACCAGGGAGCCGGGATTTCCCGCCGCGATCTCTTCGATCACGGAAAGGGGCTCGCTGATCCCGGTGGGCGCGTTGGGGTTGGCGATCACGATGCCGCCGTTTTCCGTCAGATAATCCTCCTTCACCAGCCGGAAATTCTCATCCAGGGCCGGCCGGGAGAAGGGGATCCCGAACAGATTCGCCCACACGTCATAGAAGGAATAGGTGATATCCGGAAACAGGATGGGCCTCCCCGTATTGAAAAAGGTCAGAAAGGCCATGGCCAGCACGTCGTCGGAGCCGACGCCCACGAAAACCTGATCCTCCCCCACATGAAAGCGCTCCGCGATGCTCTTTACCAGCAGGGAGGCCTCCGGATCCGGGTACAGCCGGAGCACGTCCGTCTCAAATTCCGCCGCCAGCCGCTTTACCCTGGGGGAAGGCGGATAGGGGCACTCGTTGGTATTCAGTTTGATGATCCCCGGCCTTTTGGGCTGCTCTCCCGGGGTATAGGGCACCACCCGCCGGACGCCGCTCTCCCAGGAAGCGTTTTCCCGGCCGTCCGTTCTGTCTGTCTGTTTCATGCGCTCTTCCGCCTTTCTCTGATTTCTCCGGAGCTTACCTGTGCAGCGTGGATTTTCTCATGATGATCTTCCAGGACAGTCCCGTTCCCACATTGTAGGCTCTCGCGAAATTACCCTGATTGATGGCGACGGCCATGAAATCCAGGCTGTTCACATACACAAGCGCCTCTCCGATATAGGCGTCCGCGAAGGAATGGGCGTAGATCAGGGAGGTGCGGTAAACGGTACGCCCTCTCTTTTCAATGATGACCTCCACCGTATCTCCGTAGGAAATGCCGAGCTTTAAGAACATCTCTCTGGGGATATTGGTCCACAGGCTTCCGAAGCGCACGTCCAGCACGTCGATGGTGCCGGTGATCTCCTCGTTTTCCAGCACGGCCGGTTCATAGGCGATCTCCACCACGCTGTCCACCGGGACCTCGGGGCCCACGCCTTCAAAGTCGATGATGCCGGCGGCAAGACGCGCTCCCGTATAGGCATAGATGTCGCGGCCGTGGAAGGTATAGCTTTCGCCGGAGCCGGGCAGGCGGTTGACGGTCTCGTCGATCACTCTCGCCGCCCGGATCCCGCACAGATGCTTCACATGGGTCAGGGTGCCGTTGTCCGGCGTGACCACATACTGGCCGCCGCAGGTCTGCACCACGATGCTCCTTCTGGTGGAGCCGACGCCCGGATCCACCACGGAAACGAAAACGGTTCCCTCCGGCCAGTAGCTCACCGTCTGGATCAGACGGTAGGAAGCCTCCCAGATGTCATACTGCGGGATCTCATGGGTCAGATCCGAGATCTTCAGCTCGCTGCACACCGAATAGGCGACGCCGTACATGGCGCTCACCGCGCCGTCCGCCCTTCCGAAGTCCGACTGAAAAATAAGGGGTTTTTTCTCATTATGATTATCATTTCTGTTCATATGCTGTTCCTTACCTCGCTTTCCTGCCTACGATGGTAGCAGATTCTTTCCGGAATGTCCATACCCGCCTTCCTTCAGGAGGGCGTCTCCTGTCTTCCGACGAAAACGGCCGCAGACCTTTTGCGCATGATAAACTCTCCGTCGATCCGCACCTGCCTGTTCTTCTCATAGCAGAATTTCCCTTCCCTGTCTCCCGCCGTATTCACGCATACATACCAGAAGCTTCCGTCCTTGAGAGCAGGAAGCGTGATCCTTACATCTTCCCAGTACACGTTCAGCGCCAGATAGACCAGGTCGTCCCTTCCCTTTCCGCTGTCATGACCGGCAAAACAGATGCCAATGGTTCCCGCCTCCCGTGCGGCCGCCTCTCCGGAAGCCGCGTCAGCGCCGTATATCCGCACCCCTTCCAGACCGCAGGCCGCGTCGGGAAGCTCCCTGCGGATGGCGGGATGCTCCAGGCGGAAGCGGATCATATAGCGGAAAAAATCAAACAGCTCCCGGTTCTTTTCCAGCAGTCCCCAGTCCAGCCAGGAAATCTCATTGTCCTGGCAGTACCCGTTGTTATTGCCGTACTGGGTATTTCCAAATTCGTCTCCCGCAAAAAACATGGGCGTCCCCCTGCTGCACAAAAGCACTGTACAGGCGTTGCGGATCAGGCGCATGCGCAGGGAAAGCACGGCTTCCTCGTCCGTCTCCCCCTCCGCCCCGCAGTTCCAGCTCCGGTTGTCGTCCGCGCCGTCCGTATTGTTCCAGCCGTTGGCCTCGTTGTGCT
>CALWGL010000098.1 GCA_944380025.1 uncultured Lachnospiraceae bacterium | reverse complement strand
AATCTCCCCTTGTAAAATTTGCCGCACTGTTCAACTTCACGATAAACTGAAAGTTTGGGTGATAATGGTTTCCAGCTTTTCAGCCGGCACAGTCTCCAGGTTATAGGTCCAAACGTTGATGGAGCGGGCATCCAGACCGACCATCGCGGCCACCAGCATCCCGCCCTTGAGGATAAATTTGTCCCGACAGGACGAGAGAGAAATGCGTTCCAGATTTCCAAAATTGCCGGGGCTTCACTCCCGGCAATTCCATGTTTCTGATTCAGCAGTACACTTCGTCCCGGATCGCATACCGCAGGATCTGCATGCTGTCTCTCCCCGTTTTGCCGTGTTCCACTTATACCCCATTCGCCGGACGGTCACGATCCTTTGAGGATCGGCAGGGTCATCTTCGATTTTTGTGCGAAGCCGCCGGATATATACGGTCAGCGTATTGTTGTCGATATATTTCCCGTCACAATCCCAGAGCCTGCTCAGAATCTGCTCCGGGGAAAGAACCGTGTCGGGGTTTTCCATAAACAGGCACAGCAGTTTATATTCGCCGGCCGTCATGTCAAGAAGGACTCCGTTTCTGGTCACCTCCTGTCTGAGAAGCGAAACCCGTATGCCGTTGGACCGCAGCTCCGGCTCTGCCTGCTCCTGCTGAAAGTTGTCGCTGCGCCGCAGCAGGGCATTGATCCGGACATCCAGAATCACCAGATCATAAGCGCCGTTTTTCCACAGCCGTACGGCTTCAGCGCTGGTGCGGGCGAGCGTCAGTTCATATCCCTGCTTCCGGATCGCAAAGGACAGACCGCCCGCCAGGCTCAGGTCGTCCTCCACAAAGGAAATATGCTTCATCTGCTTTCACCCTCCCTGCCGCGTGTGCTTTTGAACCGTTTCTTTCCATGTCATATCGTCCATGACCGATTCCCGCCTCCAGGCTCATTATAATTCGTTTCCCCTGACAGCACAATATTGTTCCGGAGGCCAAAACACGGCTGCAGGCTTTTCGCGCATCATTTCCGGTATAAATTGCTGTGTTTCAAATGCATTTCTTTTTCCCGTATGATACAATTCAAATCGGGAGGTGGTCACATGAGAATCATCCATGGCCTTGAGTTTCAAACCGGCAGCAAAGAGGAAAAGCTTCCGTATGATACGCCTGACTTTCCGTATCTTGCCTCACGGGCAGAACTGAATTCCTTCCGTGAGCCTTTTGTACCGTGGCACTGGCACAACGCCATTGAACTGTTCTATATGGAAAGCGGCGAACTGAACTATTACACGCCGCATAAAAATGTATTATTTTCTGCCGGTTCAGCCGGAATGGTAAACGCAAATGTGCTGCACAAAACTCAGGTTCAGATGCACACAGAGGACAGCGTACAGCTATTGCATATTTTTGACCCCAGGCTGTTGGCGGGGACGCACGGCAGTCTGATCGACAAAAAGTATATCTCCCCCATTATTACGGCCTCACAGATTGAATTGATTGCGTTATCCCCAGAGGAACCGGCACAAGCCGCGGCAATCGAGTTGATCCGGGCGGCATTTTCATTATCAGAAGACGAATTGGGCTATGAATTCAGGATCAGAGAAGCGCTGTCCCGGATATGGATAGAACTGTTTCAGATGTGCGCTCCCCTGCTGCAGGAGAAATCACAGGCCAAAGATGCTGCAGCAGATAAGGTAAAAGGCATGATGGTATATATTCATGAACATTATGCCGAAAAAATTTCTGTTCGGGAACTTGCTTCTTCCGTATTTTTGAGTGAAAGAGAATGCTACCGTGTCTTCCAAAACCATCTGCACATGACTCCGGCGGACTATATCAGAAGCTACCGCATTCAGATCGCCTGCCAGATGCTGGCGGAAAGCAGGGTGCCGATCACAGAGGTAGGAATCTCCTGCGGCATGGATAATTCAAGCTATTTCGGGAAGGTTTTTCGGGAGGCCACCGGTTATACGCCGCGTCAGTACCGCCGCAAATGGCAGGATAAGAACATTATATGACGGAATAGAGATATTATTTTCACATCACAGGCATTATAATGACAGTAAGAAAAAACCGCTGCAGGAGGTGCATGTGATGGTAAAAGTGAACATTCTAAACTTGTCAGGTTTCCTTGAAACAATCAATCAGTGCAACGGGCATGTGTACATGCTTGCCCCTGACGGAGCAAAAATCAACATCACAAGGCAGCATTCCGTCCAGCTGGAACTGGCGAAGCAATATCATCAGAACGGAAGATCTCTGCCTCTCTCCCTGATTTTTGAAGAACCGAAAGACTACATGACGGTTGTATGCTATTACGCTGGCGACTGTTGAACCGCATACCGCCGGACTTTCTTTGAGAGCCCGGCGGTCTTTCGATTACCCATAAAGGAGGAAAACAGAACAATGGAGTACACCAGGCAGGACTTTTTGGAAACAGCAGGCCCGCAGACATTGAAACAGATTGCCAGGACACGGGAGCTGACGCGAAAATACAATCAGATCGAATACTGCGATACGGAAGCCAGGGCAGCGCTTCTTCGTGAGTTATTCGGTGCTGTTGGGGAAAATGTAGAAATCGATACGCCGTTCTACTGCGATTACGGGAAAAATATTTTTATCGGCAGCGATGTGATCATTAACATAAACTGTACATTTGTAGATAACCGTTCGATCCATATTGGAAATCAGGTACTGATCGCATCCCATGTGCAAATCTATACTTCCGGCCATCCAGTATTGCCGCAGGATCGGTTAACTGCCGATTGGAAGGAGAAAGGGACAACTTTCTTCCGGACATTCGCCAAACCGGTTACGATTGAAGACGGCGCCTGGATCGGCGGCGGTGCGATCCTCCTTCCCGGCGTAACGATCGGCAGAAACAGTGTCATCGGGGCCGGGAGCGTTGTCACACGCTCCATACCGGAAAACTGTGTTGCAGTCGGAAATCCATGCAGGGTCATACGGAACTTCTGACAATAAAACATCCGGAAAGCTTTCTGACCGTCTTTCTCGCGGACAGGAAGCTGAGTCCGTAGAGAAAGCCCGTTCCGGACCGGAAACGCCGGAAGCCCCCTTGTACGGATCCGCCCCGTTTTCAGAAGACTTCCGGCGTTTTTCTTACGCGTTCCAGTCAAATTTATGGTAAATATCAAAGCAGTCAAAGGTGGCGAAGTAGTCCTTCGGGGTCTCCGCCCGGCGGATGAGCTGCACCTGTCCGTCTTCCTTCAGAAGAAGCTCTGCGGAGCGGAGCTTTCCGTTGTAGTTGTAGCCCATGGAAAAGCCGTGCGCGCCGGTGTCGTGGATGGCAAGATAGTCTCCGATCTCCACTTCCGGAAGCATCCGGTCAACGGCGAACTTGTCGTTGTTTTCACACAGAGAGCCTGTCACGTCATATTTGTGATCGCAGGGCGCGTCTTCCTTTCCCAGCACGGTGATGTGATGGTACGCGCCGTACATGGCCGGGCGCATCAGGTTCACCGCGCAGGCGTCGCAGCCAAGATACTCCTTGTGGGTGTGCTTTTCATGGATCACCTTTGTGATCAGATGGCCGTAAGGCCCCATCATGAAACGTCCCAGCTCGGTATAGATCGCCACGTCTCCCATTCCCGCGGGTACCAGGATCTCCTCATAGGCATGCTTTACGCCGTCCGCGATCTCAAAGATGTCGTTTGCCTCCTGATCCGGCCGGTAGGGGATGCCGATGCCGCCGGACAGATTGATGAAGCGGATATCCGCTCCCGTCTTCTCCTTCAGTTCTACGGCAAGCTCAAACAGCTCCTTCGCCAGCATGGGATAATAGGCGTTGGTCACGGTGTTGCTGGCCAGGAAGGCGTGGATGCCGAAACGCTTCACGCCCTTTTTCTTCAGGATGCAAAAGCCCTCGAACATCTGCTCCGTGGTAAAGCCGTACTTGGCGTCTCCGGGGTTGTCCATGATGCTGTTGCTGATCTTGAACACGCCGCCGGGATTGTAGCGGCAGCTTAACGTCTCCGGAAGCTTTCCCAGGATCTTTTCCAGAAAATCAATATGGGTGATATCGTCCAGATTGATGGTGGCGCCGATTTTGGCCGCGTAGGCAAACTCCTCCGCGGGGGTATCGTTGGAGGAAAACATGATGTCCTCTCCCTTCACGCCCATGGCCTGCGCCAGCATCAGCTCCGTCAGGGAGGAACAGTCGCAGCCGCAGCCGTAATCCCTCAGAAGATCGATCAGAAAAGGGTTTGGCGTGGCCTTCACCGCGAAGAATTCCTTGTATCCGGGGTTCCAGGAAAAGGCCTGCTTCAGCCTTTCGGCATTTTCCCGGATGCTCTTTTCATCGTAAATATGGAAGGGAGTAGGATATGTTTTTACGATCTCCTCGATCTGTTCTTTCGTCACAAACGGCTTTTTCCGGTTTTCTCCACTCATTATACTTCTCCTTTTGTCTTCTTTTTCTTTCCCGCGAGCTCGATCAGCTTAATTTCATTGCGCATGGCCTCCTTCAGGGTGTCCACGAAGACCCGCTGGCCCGAATACAGGCAGATATCCTGTCTGCTTCCGGTCAGCTCCCCCGTCAGGACATACCGGGAATCCGTGATCAGCCGCACCTGGTCCTCCTTCCCTTCCGTCCGGTAAAAAGCCGCTCCCTTCAGGCCTTCCGGCATCCGGTCGGAAAGCAGGACCACCTTGATCCTGCGCGTCAGAAGGGCAGTCAGCTCCGGTGCAAAGGCTTCGATCCGTTCCCGCGATGCGGCAAGATACACTCTCTTTTCCGCACTCTCCAGCATGTGGTGCATCCTGTCCAGGATCTGCTGTTCGCCCAGAATGGTAATATAACCGTCCTCAGGCTGGATCGCCCTGGGAACGTTCTGCTCCAGCCAGACCTTCGCCTCGCGCATCGCGCGGAGCTTATCGTCGCAAAGCTCTCCCACCGGGACCGGCGTATACCGGCTGGCGCTGCCTTCCATGAGATAGGCGGCTCCCTTTTCCGTAAGCCCCGCCAGCGCGTTGTATACATTGGAACGGGAAATCCCGGTCAGCTTTGCCGCCTCATAGCCCGTCAGCGTCCCGTTCCTGCACAGGCACAGGTAGATGGCAGCCTCCTGCCTGGTCAGTCCGAACGCCTGCAGCTTTTCCGCAATAACCATATCATCCATGGGATCCCCCCTTTTTTGCCGTATCTGAAGCGCCATGCCTTTAGTAGTATTTTACAGGAACACTTTACCTGTCTTCGTTCCGTTTGTCAACCGGAAATTTTTTCTCTGAAAATCGAAGCAGGACAGAGCCGCGCCGCCCTGTCCTGCTTTGGAATCGTTATCACTCCCTGCTGAGAGGAACCTTATTTTTCTTCCAGGTCAAATCCGAAATAACGTACCGCATTGTTGTAGGAAATTCCCTTTATGATGCGGGACAGCATCCGCTCATCATCCGGGAACTCCCCGTTTTCCACCCATCCGCCGATCAGCTCGCAGAGGATCCTGCGGAAATATTCATGTCTGGGATAGGAAAGGAAGCTTCTGGAATCGGTCAGCATGCCGACGAAGTTGCCCAGAAGGCCAAGGTTTGCCAGAGAGGTCATCTGCTTCAGCATGCCCGTTTTGTTGTCGTTGAACCACCAGGCAGAGCCCTGCTGGATCTTGGCTACCGCATCCGAATTCTGGAAGCAGCCGAGTATGCTTCCGATCGCCTCGTCGTCGTTGGGATTCAGGCTGTAAACGATGGTCTTCGGAAGCCTGCCGTCCCGGTTCAGAAGATCCAGAAAATCCGCAAGCTGTGCGGAGGGCGCGTAATTGTTGATGCAGTCAAAGCCCGTATCCGGTCCCAGAAGGCTGTACATGGCAGTATTATTGTCCCGCTTACAGCCGTAATGCAGCTGCATCGCCCAGCCCAGGCGGGCATACTCGCCGGCGACGAACAGCATGAAGGCCGTCTTGAACTTCATTTCTTCGTCTCTCGTGATCCGCTCTCCCGCCAGACGTTTTGCAAAGATCCCTTCCAGCTCTTCCTCGGATGCGGGAACACACATCACATATTCCAGGGCGTGGTCGCTTGCGCGGCATCCCATTTCCGCGAAAAAGGCCATCCGCTTTTTCAGCGCTTCCTTCAGAGCGGCAAAGCTTCCGATCTCCATTCCGGCCGCGCCGCCCAGCTTTTTCAGATAACCGGCATAATCCGGCTTTTCCAGGTTCATGGCCTTGTCCGGTCTCCAGGCGGGAAGCACCTGTACTTCAAAGCTGTCGTCCGCCGCAAGCTGCTGATGCCATCTCAGATCGTCCGCGGGATCGTCCGTGGTGCATACCAGGGTCACGCCGGACTGACGGATCAGATTCCGCACGCTCATGCCGTCCTCATGAAGCTTCGCATTGCACAGGTTCCACACCTCTTCCGCAGTCTCTCCATTCAGAACGCCGTGATAGCCGAAAAAGCGCTGCAGCTCCAGGTGGCTCCAGTGAAACAGAGGATTGCCCACGGCAAGCTCCAGGGTCTCCGCCCATTTCTGGAACTTCTCCCGATCGGGCGCGTTTCCCGTGATATAGTACTCCTCCACCCCGTTGGAACGCATGGCGCGCCATTTGTAGTGGTCTCCGCCCAGCCATACCTGGGTGATGTTGTCAAACTTTCTGTCCTCCGCGATCTCCTGCGGATTGATGTGGCAGTGATAATCCAGGATCGGCATCCCTTCCGCATAAGTGTGGAAAAGCTTTTTCGCCGTTTCCGTGCTCAGCAGGAAATCCCTGTCCATAAATGCTTTCATACCAAATTCCCTCCGTTATTGTAAATGCTTACACAGCTTTTTCACCTATTATAGTTTAAAAGCTGAAAAAAGTCAATAAAACAGTTGACTTCGTCAGAAAACTGGTGTAGTTTAATTGTAAGTACTTACACAAAAAATCCTGTTTTCAGCAAAACCAAGGAGGTAACCAGATGAAACAGACCTGTATCCGAATCCACCCGAAGGATACTGTCGCCGTAGCTCTCCAGCCGCTGTCCGGCAATACACGGATCACGGCGGCGGATTATGACCGGGCCGCAGCCGGCACAGAGGACTGCGGCTTTCTTCTGAACGAAGACATCCCCGCCGGACACAAATTCGCTCTCCGGGATATCCCCAGAGGAACTGCCGTGATCAAATACGGAGAGCCCATCGGCATCGCCGCAGAAGACATCCCGCAGGGCGCCCATGTCCACACCCATAACCTGAAAACAGCGCTGGACGGCGTTCTTACCTATACTTATCACCCCACGCACCCGGCTGTCGCTCCCACAGAGGAAGCCTTTTTCCAGGGCTACCGCCGTTCGGACGGAAAGGCGGGCGTGCGCAACGAGCTCTGGATCATTCCAACCGTGGGCTGCGTGAACGATGTGGCCGCAGCCATCGCCCGCCGCACCCAGGACCTGGCCGCGGGAAGCATCGATGCCGTCGTATCCTTCTCCCACCCCTACGGCTGCTCCCAGATGGGCGAAGATCAGGAAAATACCAGAAAGATCCTGGCCGACCTGATCCATCATCCCAATGCGGGCGGCGTCCTGGTTCTCGGCCTTGGCTGTGAAAACAGCAATATCGAAGTCCTGAAGGACTATATCGGCGAATATGACCCCGAACGCATCCGCTTCCTGAACGCCCAGGACTGTGAGGATGAGATCGAGGAAGGCGTCTGTCTCCTCCGCTCCCTGGCGGAATACGCCGGGAAAGCGAAGCGGGAGCCCATCTCCTGCAGCGAGCTTGTGATCGGCATGAAATGCGGCGGTTCCGACGGCCTGTCCGGCATCACGGCGAATCCCACGGTGGGCGGCTTTTCCGATCTGCTCATCAGCAAGGGCGGCACCACCATCCTCACCGAGGTTCCGGAAATGTTCGGCGCGGAAACCCTTCTCATGAACCGCTGCGAGGATGAGGCGCTGTTCGGGCAGACCGTGCAGCTGATCAACGATTTCAAAAACTATTTCACCTCCCACGGCCAGAGCATTTATGAGAATCCTTCGCCGGGCAACAAAAAAGGAGGCATCTCCACCCTGGAGGACAAATCCCTCGGCTGCACCCAGAAGTCCGGCTCCGCCCCGGTAAAGGGCGTGCTTTCCTACGGAGAGCCTGTGAAAAACCGCGGCCTGAACCTGCTTTCCGCTCCCGGGAACGACCTGGTGGCTTCCACCGCCCTGGCGGCTTCCGGCGCGCAGATCGTCCTGTTCACCACCGGACGGGGAACGCCCTTCGCCTCCCCGGTCCCCACCGTGAAGATTTCCAGCAACACGCCCCTTTATGAAAAGAAGAAAAACTGGATCGACTTCAACTGCGGCGCGCTGCTGGAGGGAACCTCCCTCTCCGACCTTTCGGGGCAGCTGTTCGACTATGTGCTCCGTGTCGCAGGCGGGGAGCAGGTCAAATCGGAAGCGGCAGGTTTCCACGATATGGCGATCTTCAAGCAGGGCGTGACCCTGTAGAAAGGCGGGAAAAGCAGAGCTTTTCCCTGGATTTTTTAAGTGCCGCCTGCGGCGGCAGGAAAGGTGGGAAAAGCAGAGCTTTTCCCTGGGAATTTTGAATGCCGCCTATGGCGGCAGAAAGGAAAAGGAAGAGGAAATGAAAAAATTATGTTATCAGACCCTGCGGGAGAACGGCTATGACGGCTATCTTCTGAAAAATGCGCCGGAGCGGGTCATTCAGTTTGGCGAAGGAAATTTTATGCGCGCCTTTGTGGACTATTTCATCGACCGTATGAACGAGGACGCGGACTTTAACAGCAAGGTCGTCCTGGTCCAGCCCATCGCCCCCATCCCCGGTGCCTTTGACCTGAAGGAAGCCATCAATGAACAGGAAGGGCTCTACACCCTGTACCTGCGCGGCAGCGAGAACGGCCAGAAGGTCAACCGCAAAAGGATCATTTCCTGCGTGAGCCGCTGCCTGAATTCCTATACAGATTTTGACGAGGTGTTAAAATGCGCGGAGAATCCCGAGCTTCGCTTCATCTCCTGCAACACCACGGAGGCCGGCATCGCCTACGATCCCTCCTGCCAGTTTGCGGACCGTCCGGCGGCAAGCTATCCGGGCAAGCTCACTCAGTTTCTTTACAGACGCTTCCAGACCTTTGGGAATGAGCCGGGAAAGGGCTTTCTCATCCTGGCCTGCGAGCTGATCGACGACAACGGCAAAGAACTGGAAAAATGCGTGAAAAAGTATGCTAAGCAGTGGAATCTGGGCGCGGATTTCCTGACCTGGATCGAAAAGGAAAACACCTTCTGCTCCACACTGGTGGACCGCATCGTGACCGGCTTTCCCAGAGCCGAAGCGGATGCTCTCAACGAGGAAAACGGCTATATCGACAACGTGATGGACACCGGCGAGGTCTTCGGCTTCTGGGTCATCGAAGGCCCCCAGTCCATCAAGGACGAGCTTCCCATTGAAAAGGCCGGACTTCCCATTCTGGTCACGGACGATCACAAGCCCTACAAGCAGCGCAAGGTCCGCATCCTGAACGGCGCGCACACCTCCATGGTGCTGGGCGCATACCTGGCCGGACAGGATATCGTGCGCGACTGCATGGCGGACGATGTGATCCGCGGCTTCATGAACAAAGCCATTTATGAGGAAATCATCCCCACTCTCAGCCTGCCGGAGGAAGAGCTGAAGGATTTCGCGGCTTCCGTAACGGAACGCTTCCGCAATCCCTTCATCGACCATGCGCTCCTTTCCATCTCCTTAAACTCCACCTCCAAGTGGAAAGCGAGAGTGCTTCCTTCCCTGAAGGGCTACGTGGAGAAAAATGGAACCCTGCCCACCTGCCTGACCGCGTCCCTGGCCTTCTATATCGCCTTCTATCACGGGACGAAGCTCACCGACGCAGGCCTCATCGGAACCCGTCCGAAGGGAAACGAATATACCATCAGCGACGACAGAGAGGTTCTGGAATTTTTCCATGCCCACAAGGATGACAGCGCTGAGGCTCTGACCCATGCCGTCCTCTCCCGCGCCGACTACTGGGGCATGGATCTGACACAGATCCCCGGTCTGGAAGCCGCCGTCTGCGAGGATCTTCAGTACATTGAAGAAAAGGGCGCTTATGAAATGATGAAGCGGACGCTGGCGTAAGGCTTTCCTAATGGTTTTATGCAGCCGGAACAGTTCCTGAAAGACGGGACTGTTCCGGTTTTTCCCGCTGCCCGTTCAGGGCTCCGGCAGGAGCATCAGAAAAGGCAGCGGCAGGAAACGATAATCTTCCATCTCCTGCCGCTGCCTTTTTTGGTTTTTCTGAAATCGATCCGTCCCTGTGACGCTTATGCCTCAAGCAGCTCCTTCACACAGGCTGCGATCTTCTCGTCCTTGCAGTCTGCGAAGAAATACTCCTGGAAATGCTTTCCTGCAATCGCGCCCTTTACCAGATCTCTGTCCAGGCTCTTCAGAATCGTAACGAGGTCCGTGTGGGTGATCTTCTTCACCTCATCCAGGATCTTCTTGTTGCGCTGTTCGGGAATCACTCTCTCCTTGGGATAGCCCTGTCCGCTCTCGCCCTCAAACAGCTTCTCAAAGATGTACTGAAGGTTCAGCTCAGCGCCCCAGCCGAAGCCCTTCGCAAAAGGCAGAGCAATGGCATTGCCGTCGTTGATCTGAGCGAACATGTAAGCGTCGGAAGGGTCCTCGATATGTCCGCACAGCACGCCCGGGAAGGAATTGCAGGCAAGCATCGCGCCCTCTCCGGTACCGCAGCCCGTTACCACATAGTCGGCCGCCCCGGAATTCAGCAGAATGGCCGCCAGGATTCCGTTCTGCACGTAGGTGAGCTGATTTTCATCCTCCGCGCTGTACAT
>CALWGL010000097.1 GCA_944380025.1 uncultured Lachnospiraceae bacterium | reverse complement strand
AAGGCCAAAAACATCATTTCCTGCTGTCAGGATCTGATGAGCCGGTTCGGCGGACAGGTGCCGGAAACGCTGGAGGAGCTGACCTCTCTTGCGGGCGTGGGGCGAAAGACCGCCAATGTGATCCGGGGAAATATCTACCATGAGCCCAGCATCGTGGTGGACACCCATGTGAAGCGGATCTCCGCCCGGCTGGGCTTTACGGAGGAAACGGATCCGGCGAAGGTGGAGCAGGATCTGATGCGGGTACTGCCGAAGGATCACTGGATCCTCTACAATATGCAGATCATCACCCTGGGCAGGCAGCTGTGCAAAGCGCCCAATCCGAAATGCGGGGAATGCTTTCTGACAGAGGTCTGTCCCTGCTGTCAGAAAAACGCGGCGCAAAAGCCGGAAAAGAAAAAGAAGTGAGGAGAGAAGCGGAATGGAAGGACCGGTCAGGGATTATGTCTGCGTGGATCTGGAGACCACGGGCCTGCATCCCAAAACGGACAGGATCATAGAGATCGGCGCGGTGCGGGTGCGTTCGGGCCGCCCGGTAAAGACCTGGCGGACGTTCGTGAATCCGGGAAGAAAGCTGGAGGAGCAGACGAAGGAGATCACGGGCATCACGCAGGAGGAGGTGAACAAAGCGCCGGATATCGGCCAGGTGCTTCCGGAGTGCCTGGCTTTTCTGGGAGGGGACGTGCTGGTGGGACACAGCCTCCTGTTCGATTATTCCTTTTTGAAAAAGGCGGCCGTGAACGCCGGGCTTTCGCTGGAGGCAAGAGGGATCGATACCCTGAAGCTCGCGAGAAAATATCTGCCCCAGCTTCCGGGCCGCGGCCTCGGCGCGCTCTGTCTCCATTACGGCATTCCGCATCAGGCCCACCGGGCGCTGGGAGACGCTCTGGCCACGGCGGCGCTGTATGAGATCCTCTGTGAAAGCTTTTACGAGGAGAAGGCTTTTGCGCCTGTTCCGCTGATCTTTCAGGTGAAGCGGGAGACGCCTGCCAGCCGTGCGCAGAAGGAACGGCTCCGCCGTCTGGCGGCGCTGTACCGGACCGAGCTTCCCGCGGATCCGGAAAAGCTCACCAGAAACGAAGCGAGCCGCCTGGCGGATCAGCTCATATCCAGGTTCGCGGGAACTTACGGAACTGTGGAAAATTATGAAAAAAGGCGGAAATAGCCTCTGTTTTTCGGCGTTTGTCGCTCTGCGGCGCTCTTGCAAAAACAGAGGCTTTCCTATATAATGAGGTTTTGAGTAAGTGAAAAAACGTGTTGTGCGGGAAGCGCGGCAGGAAGGCGCTTCAGAATGGAGAGAGAATGTTCAATATTTACAGCAAGAAGTCTAAGCGGATCATTTCTTCCGTGATCATCATCATCCTGGTGCTTGCGATGGTGATACCGACCCTGGTCTATGTGCTGTGACGGCCGGAATGGAGCGATGACGATGAATAGAGCGAGAAAATGGATGTTTGCACTGGCCTTTCTGCTGATGCTGGGAATGGGGAGCGCCGTTTCCGGTGTTTCCGTTCATGCGCAGGCGAGGCCGGACGATACGATCAGGGAGGGCGTGTACGCCGGAGAGATCTCCCTGGCGGGAATGACTCAGGCGCAGGCGCAGGAAGCGGTCCAGGCCTATGTGGATTCCCTGGGAAGCAGCGTGATCACGCTGAACGTGGTGGACGGCAATACGGTGACGGCGACGGCGGCGGAGCTGGGCATGGCCTGGAGCAACCAGGATCTGGTGAAAGATGCGGTGAATCTGGGAAAGTCCGGAAACGTGGTGGCCCGCTATAAGGCCGTGAAGGATCTGGCGCATCAGAACAAGGTATATGAGATCGAGTTTTCCTTTGACCGGGCGGCTATCGCCTCCCTGATCGAAAATGAGTGCGCGCAGTACAATGTGGAAGCCATCGACGCCCATCTGACGAGAGAAAACGGACAGTTTGTCATCGAGGAAGGGCAGACGGGAGTGGTGATCGACAACGCGGCCTCCGAGACGGCGGTTTATGATTATCTGACGACCCAGTGGAGGGGCGGCGACGCTTCCGTGGATCTGGCGGTGACGCAGCAGGAGCCGCAGGGGAACGCGGAGGAGCTGGCCATGGTGAAGGACGTGCTGGGGACCTATACCACCAGCTATTCTTCGTCGGGTTCGGACAGGAGCGCGAATGTGTCGAACGGCTGCAAGCTGATCGACGGACACACGGTCTATCCGGGAGAAAGCTTTTCCACCTATGAGGCGGTGAAGCCTTTTACGGAAGAGAACGGCTATTATATGGCCGCGTCCTATCTGAGCGGACAGGTGGTGGACAGCATCGGCGGCGGGATCTGTCAGGTATCCACCACGCTGTACAACGCGGTCCTGCTCGCGGAGCTGCAGGTGGATGAAAGACATAACCATTCCATGATCGTCACCTATGTGAAGCCTTCCATGGACGCGGCGATCGCGGAGTCCTCCGGAAAGGATTTTGTTTTTACCAATAATACGGAATATCCGATCTACATCGAAGGATATACGCAGGACAAGAAGATCACCTTTAACATCTACGGCGTGGAGACCAGAGACTCCGGCCGGAAGGTAAGCTATGAGAGCGAGGTGCTGGAAACCATTTCGCCCGGCGCGGAGGTGATCAAGCAGGATGGCTCCCAGCCCATCGGTTCCGTCAGCGTTCAGTCGGCGCATACGGGATATAAGGCGCGCCTGTGGAAGGTAGTGACGGAGAACGGGGAGGAGGTCAGCCGGGAGCAGGTCAACAGCAGCAGCTACCAGATGACGCCCCGCACGGCCACGGTAGGCACGGCTACGAGCGATCCAAATGCCTACAATGAGCTGCAGGCGGCCATTGCCACCGGAAGCATCGATCATGTAAGGAGCGTGGCCCAGGCGCTGGCAAACGGCCAGACCACCACGCAGCAGCCTTCGGGCGTTGATCCCGCGCTGGCGGCGATCCTGGCAGGGAAGACGCCGGAGGAGCAGGCCATCCTGATCCAGCAGTACAACGAGCAGCTGGCTCAGCAGCAGCAGCAGGCGGGACAGTGAGATTGAGATGAACATTGGAAAGATACAGGAGAGCGTACTGAAGCGCTCCGTATTCAGACAGCTGAAAACGAAGAGACAGGAAGTGCTGTTTGGCGCAGGCCCGGGGGAGGACTGCGCCATTCTCACTTTTCCGCCCGGGCAGGAGCTGCTGGTTTCCGCGGCCGCCGCGGCAAAGACAGGCCGCGACGCGGCTCTGTACGGGATTCATGCTGCGGTGAACAACATTGCGGCGGACGGCGGACGGCCTGCCGCGGTATGGCTGACGATCCTCCTTCCGCCGTCCGCCGAAGAGACGGAACTGAAAGCAGTGATGGAGCAGGCGGAGCAGGTCTGCGCGAAGCTGGATATCCAGATCGCCGGCGGCCATACGGAGGTCACCTCCGCCGTGAACCGGACGGTGGTTTCCGTTGCCGCGGCGGGCAGCGCGCCGCCGGGAAAGGCGGTATCCGCCTCCGGCCTTGAGGCCGGCGCGCAGCTGGTGGCGACCGGCTGGATCGCCCTGGCGGGAACGGTTATGGCGGCGAAGGAGAAACGGAAGGAGCTGCTTTCCCGCTTCCCCGCATATCTGGTGGAGGAAGCGGAGCGTTTTGCCGGATCCCTGTCTGTGCTCCCCGCGGCGGAAGCGGTGAGAGAGTGGGGAGGCGGCGTCTGCGCCATGACCGACCTTGCGGAGGGAGGGATCTTCGGCGCGCTCTGGGAGATGGCGGAGGCCTCCGGCGTGGGACTGGAGGTCGACCTGAAAAGGATCCCCATCCGGCAGGAGACCGTGGAAATCTGCAATTTCCTGGACCTGAATCCCTACGAGCTCCTCTCCGGCGGAAGCCTGCTCATCGGAGCGGACGACGGCTATGCCCTGGCGGAATACCTGCAGAAGGCCGGCATCCCCGCCGCGGTGATCGGCAGGGCCGTGCCGGGAAACGACAGGGTGGTCAGAAACGGGGAGGAAAAAAGGTTCCTCGGTCCGGTCCGGATGGATGAGATCCATAAAATATTGTAAAATGCGGCGGTAACCGCGCCCGGCGCAAGCGGTGCGCATGATGCGTACCGCATCAGGGCGTACACTTTTTTATAAAATAAAATGGAACACGGCCGCACGGCCGCGTGGAAATGGAGTAGTATGAGAGAATTCAGAGAGCAGCTGCTCGGGATCATTGAAAAAAACAGCCGGATCGATCTGAAGGAGCTGGGGGTGATCCTGGGAGTGGAAGAGATCGATGTGGTAAATGAGCTTGCGGCGATGGAAGCGGAAGGGATCATCTGCGGCTATCACACGCTGATCGACTGGGACAAAACGAGCCTGGACAAGATCTCCGCCCTGATCGAGGTGCGGGTGACGCCCCAGAGAGGACAGGGCTTCGACAACATCGCGGAACGGATCTACAAGTATCCGGAGGTGAACGCGGTGTATCTGATCTCCGGCGGCTTTGACCTGCTGGTGACGCTGGAGGGAAGGAACCTGAAGGAGATTTCTTCCTTTGTGTCGCAGAAGCTGTCCACCCTGGACGGGGTGCTGAGCACGGCCACGCATTTTATCCTGAAAAAGTACAAGGACCACGGAACGATCCTGGCCAAAAAGTATGAAGATACAAGGGAGAAGATCATGCCATGAGAAATCCGCTGTCTGAAAAGATCGTAGCCATAAAGCCCTCCGGGATCCGGAAATTTTTTGATATCGTGAACGAAATGGACGACGCCATTTCCCTTGGCGTGGGAGAGCCTGATTTTGACACCCCCTGGCATATCCGGGACGAGGGCATCTATTCCCTGGAAAAGGGGCGTACCTTCTATACCTCCAATGCCGGATTAAAAGAACTGAAGGCGGAGATCTGCCGTTACCTGAAGCGGCGTTTTGATCTGGAATATGACCCTGCCCATGAGGTCCTGGTCACGGTGGGAGGGTCGGAAGCCATCGACATCGCCCTGCGGGCCATGGTGGATCCGGGCGACGAGGTGCTGATCCCACAGCCCAGCTATGTTTCCTATGAACCCTGCGCCGTGCTGGCGGACGCGGTCCCGGTCTTTATCAACCTGAAGGAGGAAAACAAGTTCCGCCTGACCGCGCAGGAGCTGCGGGAGGCCATAACGGAGAAGACCAAGATCCTGGTGCTCCCTTTTCCCAACAACCCTACGGGCGCGGTGATGGAGAGAAAGGATCTGGAGGAGATCGCGGAGGTGATCCTGGAAAAGGATCTGTATGTGATCTCCGATGAGATCTACGGGGAACTGACCTATGGAAGGGAGCATGCCTCCATAACGCAGATCCCCGGCATGCAGGAGAGGACCATCCTGATCAACGGCTTTTCCAAGGCTTATGCCATGACCGGCTGGCGGCTGGGCTATGCCTGCGGACCGCGCCTGATCCTGGATCAGATGCTGAAGATCCATCAGTTTGCCATCATGTGCGCTCCCACCACAAGCCAGTACGCGGCGGTGGAAGCCATGAGAAACGGGGACCGGGACGTGCAGGAAATGAGGGAATCCTATGATCAGAGACGCCGTTATCTCATGTATGCCTTTAAAGAGATGGGGCTTCCCTGTTTCGAACCCTACGGGGCCTTTTATGTGTTCCCCTGCATTCGGGAATTCGGACTGACCAGCGAGGAATTCGCCCTGCGTTTTCTGCAGGAGGAAAAGGTGGCCGTGGTGCCGGGAACCGCGTTCGGGGACTGCGGGGAGGGCTATATCCGGATCTCCTACGCCTACTCCCTGGAGGATCTGAAGGAGGCCATCGGCCGGCTGGCCCGTTTCGTGAAGCGGCTGAAGGAGCGGGCATAAAAGGCGTGCTGTCGGGAAGAACGCGAGGGCCTCAGCGTAAAACGCTTCGGCATGGAGGAAATATGAATATCGTACTGCATCAGCCGGAGATCCCGGCGAATACGGGAAATATCGGCCGGACCTGCGTGGCGACGGGTTCGGCCCTGCATCTGATCGAACCGCTGGGCTTCCAGCTGAATGAAAAGCAGATCCGGCGTGCCGGCATGGACTACTGGCATAAGGTGGATGTGCGCCGCTATGTGAATTATGAGGATTTTCTGGAGCGGGAATTCCGGAAGCATCCGGACAGGAAGCTCTGGATGGCCACGACCAAGGCAAAGCAGGTCTATACGGAGGTGAGCTTCGGGTCGGACGACTATCTCATGTTCGGCAAGGAGAGCGCCGGGATCCCGGAGGAGCTTCTGGTGGAAAATGAGGAGAGCTGTATCCGCATTCCCATGCTGGATGAGATCCGTTCCCTGAACCTGAGCAATTCCGTGGCCATCGTGCTCTATGAGGCGCTGAGGCAGAACCGTTTTGACGGCCTGCTCCTTGCCGGGGAGCTTCACCGGCTGCAGTGGAGGAAAACCTGATGAAGGAAGAAAAGGACGATCAGGAAAAAAGAATACCGGAAAGCTGCCGGATCCATACCCGCAGCGGCGTTCTGGAAGGGCGTCTGGAGGGAAGGCTGTACTGCTTCCGGGGGATCCCCTATGCCAGGGCGGCCCGTTTTCAGCCGCCCCGGGAGTACCGGTGGGAAGGCGTGTACCGGGCGGAGCGGTTCGGCCTGGCCGCCATGCAGTCCGCCTGCCGGCAGCCGGGAGAGCGGGAAAAATACGGAGAGGACTGCCTGAACCTGAATATTTACGTTCCCGCAAAAGCCTTTGCCGCCGGAAAAAAGCTTCCCGCGGCCGTCTGGCTGCACGGCGGCGCCTTTCAGAACGGAAGCGGCAGGGACCGGGAAGGGGAGAAGATGATCCGGGACCGCGGGTTCCTCTTCATCTCCGTGGAATACCGTCTCGGAGTCCTTGGCTATCTTTATCTTGGGGAAGCGCTGGGAGAGGACTACCGGCATACGGGAAACAACGGGACGCTGGATCAGCTCGCGGCCCTGAAATGGATCCATGAAAATATCGAAGCCTTCGGCGGAGACCCGGAGCGGATCACCGTATTCGGGGAATCGGCGGGGGCCAAATCCCTGGGAGCGTTGTTTCTGCGTCCGGAAATGAAGGCGTATTGTGCGCAGGCGCTGATGGCAAGCGGAGGCTGGCAGAGCATCCGCAGCGAGAGGACCGCTGCCCGCGTTGCCAGGATGTTCCTGTACGAAGGGAAGAAACAGGGATATCTGCAGAAACCGTCGGATGTTCTGACCATGGACGCAGACCGCCTGCTTTCCCTGCAGGAACGGCTGACGGACAACCCGGGAAATACCTGCATGTTCGGCCCCGTGGCGGACGGCGCGGTGATTCCGTACGACTGGCAGGAACGGATCGAAAGGGGCGATTACTGGTCCGGCAGAGCCATGGTGGGAAGCTGCCTGCACGAAATGTACTTTTCCGGCCTGCAGGAAGATTTTCTGAAAAAAGCGCCGGAGATCGCCCGCTGTCTGTTCGGGGACAATGCCCGGATCGCCGAAGCGGATTTTGCCGCTTTTGAAAAGTCTTTCGCCGATCGCGGAAGCATTCTGACGGAAAAACAGAAGACTGACGAGTGGGTACGCATCCTGTCAGACGATATGTACCGCGCCTGCAGCCGCCGTCTGGCGGAGCGGCTGACGCAGAACGGAAGCCGGGTATGGTATTACAGCTTTGAATACGGGACCGCGTCCCATGTGCTGGATCAGGCCATGGCCTTCGACTGTGCCGCCGCGGATGACAGTCAGTTCCCCGGACTGGAACGCGGGGAACGGGAAAACATGGCGGAAATCCTGTATGAGACCTTCGCGCGTTTCTTTGAGACCGGGGATCCGGGAACGCCTGCGGGCATCGAGTGGAGGCCGCTTTGCGAGGACAGGAGCGTGATGGCCTTTTCCGGCTGCCCTTCGCTCCGGCCGCTGAGGGAGCAGGAGACGCTTCAGGATTTTCCCCAGTCGGTATTCCGGCTGGAAGAGTGACCGGCAGGGATCACGAAAGAATCGCGGAAAGATCTTTTCAGAAGTTCATTAAAAAATCGTATATTTCATCGGAAATCAGGACATGATAGTCACGTAGAGAAAAGGAGGTGGCTGTCGTGGGAAGTAAAGCACTTGACTATACAGCGCTTACGATCGCCGTTATCGGTGCGGTCAACTGGGGACTGATCGGGCTGTTCCGTTTCGATCTGGTCGCCATGATCTTTGGCCAGATGAGCCTGATTTCCAGAATTATCTACGTTTTGGTAGGAATCTGCGGTCTGTACCTGCTGACCTTTTTTGGAAGAGTGGGAAGCGGACAGGATTCATAAAAAATACAGCCCGCTTATCCGGGCTGTCATCAAAGGGCGGCGTGCAGAGATCTGACCTGCACGCCGTTTTTTTCAGTATCGCGCCTGCCGGATGGAGCCTTTCAGCTGCGCTCATAACCGGAAGCGGCAGAAGCGGCTTCCCGGCGCTTGGCCGACGGCGTACAGCCGTAGGTCTCCCGGAACATGCGGCGGAACAGCTTGTAATTGGTAAAGCCGTGGCGGGAAAGAATCTCCGTGACGCTTTGGTCCGTGTGAAGGATATCCTGGCAGACATGGGAAAAACGGACCTGACTGACATATTCCAGAAAGGTGATTCCCATATTCTTTTTGAAAAAACGGATAAAAAGTCAATATCGGCCCATATAAAGTCAGAATAGAGATTGGCGGAAGAAAGCGCGCGTGCTATGATAAAAAAGAAGATGAAGCGTGCCGGGCACGCGGGAGGATCTTACGGATTCGGAAGCCGCCTGCGGCGGCGGAAAGAGAGGAAGGTATGACAAGGGAAGGAATCAGGGAACTGATCGCGAAAATGACGCTGGAGGAAAAGGCTGCCATGTGTTCCGGGGCCGACTTCTGGCACACGGAGGCTGTTGAGAGGCTGAGGATCCCGGCAATGATGGTTTCCGACGGACCTCACGGGCTGAGAAAGCAGGATCAGGAGGCGGACAATCTGGGCGTAAACGACAGCATTCAGGCGGTCTGCTTTCCGGCGGGCTGCGGCACGGCGGCCAGCTTTAACCGGGAACTGATCCGGGAAATGGGAGAGGCGCTGGGAGAGGAATGCCAGGCGGAAGGCGTGGGCGTGATCCTGGGGCCCGCGGTAAACATCAAGCGTTCTCCGCTGTGCGGCCGGAATTTTGAATATTATTCGGAAGATCCCTATGTGGCCTCTGAGATGGCCGGCGCGCTGATCTCCGGCATACAGAGCAAAAATGTGGGCACCAGCATCAAACATTTTCTGGCGAACAACCAGGAGCACCGCAGAATGTCTTCCTCTTCCGAGATCGACGAGCGCACGCTCCGCGAGATCTATCTGGCGGCCTTTGAGGGCGCTGTGAGAAAGCAGAAGCCCTGGACGGTGATGTGCTCCTACAACCGGATCAACGGCGTTTACGCGGCGCAGAATAAGGAAATGCTCACCGATGTGCTGCGCGGGGAATGGGGATTTGACGGCTTTGTGGTGAGCGACTGGGGCGCGGTCAACGACCGGGTGCCGGATCTGGAAGCGGGACTGGATCTGGAGATGCCTTCCTCCGGCGGGGTGAACGACCAGCTGATCGCGGAAGCGGTGAGGGACGGACGCCTGAAAGAAGAAGTGCTGGATGAGGCTGTGGAGCGCATCCTGAATATCGTGTACCGTTTTGAAGTAAACCGGGACAAAACGGCGGTCTTCGACCGGGACAAAGACCATGAACTGGCGAGAAGGGTGGCGGAGGAGACCTGCGTGCTCCTGAAAAATGAGGAGGGCGTCCTGCCCCTGAAGGAACAGGCAAAGGTGGCCTTTATCGGAAAATACGCGGCAAAACCCCGTTATCAGGGCGGAGGAAGCTCCCATATCAACAGCCATAAGGTGACCTCTGCCTGGGACTGCGTGAAGGATCTGGGAACCGTTACCTACGCGGAAGGCTTCCGGGATGACGCGGACGAAACGGACGAAGCGCTGTTAAAGGAAGCGGTGGAGAACGCGAAGCAGGCGGAGGCTGCGGTAATCTTTGCCGGGCTTCCCGACGCCTTTGAATCGGAAGGCTTTGACAGGGCTCATATGCGCATGCCGGAGTGCCAGAACGAGCTGATCCGCCGTGTGGCCGCCGTGCAGCCCAACACCGTCGTGGTGCTTCATAACGGTTCGCCTGTGGAAATGCCCTGGGCGGATGAGGTAAAGGGAATTCTGGAAGCCTACCTGGGCGGACAGGCCGTAGGAGCGGCGGTCGCGGATATCCTGTACGGCAGGGTGAATCCCAGCGGAAAGCTCCCGGAATCCTTCCCGTATCAGCTGGAGGACAATCCTTCCTATCTGTACTATCAGGGAGAAGGGGACCGGGTGGAGTACCGGGAAGGCGTTTTTGTGGGATACCGCTACTATGATAAGAAGAAAATGGCGGTCCGCTTCCCCTTCGGATTCGGCCTTTCCTATACCAGTTTTGCCTATTCGGAGCCGAAGCTGAGCGCGCGGCGGATCAAAGATACGGATACCGTTACGCTCCGTGTGGATGTGACCAATACGGGAGACCGTGCCGGAAAGGAAACGGTGCAGCTTTATGTGTCCGCGCCGGACAGCAGGGTGATCCGTCCTGTCAGGGAGCTGAGAGGATTTGAAAAGGTGGAGCTGGCCCCCGGGGAAACGAAGATGGTCAGCTTCGTGCTGGACAAAAGAGCCTTCGCCTACTGGAATACGGATATCCATGACTGGTATGCGGAGAGCGGCCGCTATCTCCTTCAGGTCGGAAGCTCCTCCCGCGATATCGTGATCGAGCAGGAGGTATATGTGGAATCCACCGGGAAGCTTCCCAGACACTATACCATGGATACGCCCTTCGGAGATCTGATGGACGATCCGGAGGCCATGGAGCTTCTGAAGCCGCTCATGAAGATCGATTTCCTGGAGAAAAAGGAAGACGGAGACACCACGGACGCGGCGGCGGAGGCCATCACCGCGGAAATGAAGGAGGCCATGATGAAGTACATGCCCCTGCGGGGCGCTTTCAGCTTCGCCTCCGGCGGCGTGACGCCGCAGCAGGTCCGGGAAGTGCTGGATAAGCTGAA
>CALWGL010000096.1 GCA_944380025.1 uncultured Lachnospiraceae bacterium | reverse complement strand
ATTTCTCGTAAAGGAAGCGCTCCGGAAGCTGTACATGGAAGGCCACTGCCAGATCACGGAAATTGTCCGGCGTGATGGTCTGCAGCTTGTCAGGCTTCATGGAAAGCACCTTGATCAGGATCTCCGCGGATTTTTCAATGGTATGCATCAGACCGAAGGTAAGATCGAAGCTCTCTCCGGAACAGAACATTCCATGATGCGCCCAGATCACCGCATCATATTTTTCCATCAGCTTCCCGGTCTCAATGGCGATCTCTCTCCCGCCGGGAACCATCCATCCGATCACGCCCACGCCGTCAGGGAACACGATCGGACACTCCGTAGCCATTTCCCACAGCTCTCTGGTAAAGATCTCGTCCTTCAGCGGAAGCACGAAGGTCAGGGCAATCACATTCGTGGTATGGGCATGATAGATCACCCGGTGCTTTCCGCCGCTGACCCGCTTCTTCACCTCATGGTTCATCAGATGCGTGGGGAGCTCGCTGGTAGGGCCGCCGCCCTCCACAAGGCCCCAGCGCTTGCGGTAATTTTCGCCCTTCTCATCGATCTCGATGATGGTCAGGCAGGCCTCCGGATCCACAATGATATTCCTGAAGTATTTCCCGGTTCCCGTAACCATGAAAAATTCCCCGGCCAGATCCGGCACGCTGACGCCGATCGGGATCCACTCGCCCTTCTCATCCAGACGGTTCCGGATGATCTCTACCTCTTCCGGCTTGATCCGATAAGAAAGATTGCCGCCGTTCCTCTCATGCCAGCCCTGCTGATAGCCGTCGTCCGCCATCTTGATAAAGTCCTGCACAAATTTCGCATCCAGAATTTTCATTTCTTCAGATCCTTTCTTTGATTCTGTTGTTTTATAGCACTGAAACAGATATATCTTCGTTTACATGCCAATGATACACCCAATTCAGGCATAAATCAACATACTTTTTGTGGTTTTTTGTGAACAAATCCGGATTCCGCCGCTTCTTTTTCCTATAAAGGGAAGCGGCGCGCATCCCCCAACGCACGCCGCTTCCGCCCCATTTTTTCTTCTCTAAAAAAGTCTTTTCCTTTATTCGTCGCTTCCGTCTTCCAGCTTGGACGCTCTTGCCGCAACCTCTTTCTCCTGAATGTCGGAAGGAGCCTGTTCGTAACGGGCAAATTCATAGGAGTAATCTCCCCTGCCTCCCGTCATGGAACGAAGATCCGTGCAGTAGCCATACAGTTCCATCATGGGAACGTCCGCTTCAATGACCTGCTTGCCTCCCGCGATGGGATTCATGCCGAGCACTCTTCCGCGGCGCTTGTTCAGGTCGCCCATAACGTCGCCCGTGTACTGATCCGGCACCGTTACCTTCATGGACGCGATGGGCTCAAGGAGCACCGGCCCGGCTTCCATAAAGCCCTTCTTGAAGGCCTGGATCGTGGCCATCTTGAACGCCATTTCGGAAGAATCCACCGGATGATAGGATCCGTCGTACAGAACAGCCTTTACGCCGACAACGGGGTAGGCTGCCATCGGTCCCTTCTGAACGGATTCCTGAAGGCCCTTTTCCACCGCCGGGAAGTAGTTCTTCGGAATCGCTCCGCCCACGACCTCCTGGTCGAACACATAAGGAGTCTCCAGATCGCCGGAGGGCTCGAAGCGCATCTTGACATGGCCGTACTGGCCGTGTCCGCCCGTCTGCTTCTTATACTTGTATTCCACGTCTGATTTCTTGCGGATGGTCTCACGGAACGCCACCTTGGGCTTGCTCAGCTCGATCTCCACCTTATATTCGTTGATCAGACGGCTGACCACCACATCCAGATGCTGATCACCCATGCCGTACAGGAGGGTCTGATGATTCTCAGAGTCGTTCACGGCCTTCAGCGTCAGATCCTCGTTCATCATCTTGGACAGGGACTGGGAGATCTTGTCGATATCCGCCTTGTTCTTCGCCTTATATCTCTTATATGTATAAGGTACGGAGATCTCTGTCTTGCCGTATTCGATGGGCGTATGCTTCGTGGAAAGGGTATTTCCCGTCTTCGCTCCGGTCAGCTTGGCAAGCGCACCGATATCGCCCGCATGCAGCTCACTCACCTCGATGGGCTTATTGCCCTGCATCACGTACAGCTTTCCGATCTTCTCTTCCACGTCCTCGTCATAGTTGAGGAGCAGATCGTCCGGCTTCAGGACGCCGGAGCAGACCTTGATGAGGGAGTACTTTCCGATGAAGGGATCCACGATGGTCTTGAAGATAAAGGCGCTCTTCGCTTTGGCAAAATCATAATCCGCCTGATAGATCTCCTTGGTCTTCATATTGATTCCCGCGATCGTACGGCTTTCCGGGCTGGGCAGATACTTCACGATATCGTCAAGCAGGGTATAAATGCCCTGGCAGAGGATATTGGAGCCCATGGACATGGGAACGATGCTTCCGTCGTCCACGTTCGTCCGCAGCGCCGCGCGGATCTCCGCCTCGGAAAAGGTGTCTCCGCCGAAATAGCGCTCCATGAATTCCTCGCTGGTCTCCGCCACCGCTTCCAGCAGCGTATCCCGGCAGATCTGCAGATTGGCCTTGCTGTACTCGGGGATCTCGCACTCCACCACTTCCTTGCCCTGCCAGCGGTAAGCCTTCTCGGAGACTACGTTGATATAGCCGACGAACTTCTCGTTCTCACGGATGGGAAGATGGAACGGCGCGATCTTCTTCCCGTACAGAGCCGTCATGTCCTCCACCACCTGGCGGTAGGAAGCGTTGTCGATATCCATATCCGTTACGAATACCATGCGGGGCAGCTTATATTTGTCGCACAGCTCCCACGCTCTCTGCGCTCCCACTTCCACGCCGGCCTTGCCGGAGATCACGATGATGGCCGCATCCGCAGCGCCCGCCGCTTCCTCCACCTCGCCAACAAAGTCAAAAAAGCCGGGAGTATCCAGTATATTGATCTTCACGCCTTCCCATTCGATCGGGACCACAGACGTGCTGATGGAAAATTTCCTCTTCTGTTCTTCCTTGCCGAAATCGCTGACCGTATTTCCGTCGCTGACCTTACCCATCCTGGACGTAATGCCGGACAGATACGCCATCGCTTCCACCAAACTGGTCTTGCCTGCTCCGCCGTGCCCCATAAGCACAACGTTGCGGATCCTGTCGGTTGTGTAAATGTTCATAGTGCATTCCTCCGTATTATGCAGTTTACGGGTTTTCTGTCCAAGTCCCCCATCCCTTTTCAAGCTGATTCCCAGACGGTTTTTTTCTCTTCCAGAACCCCATGGGTACATTTTACTAAATAACCGGAAATTTTACAAGCAATTTTCCACGTATTATATAAATTAGTGTTGCAATTCAGTTATCCGTTCACTCCGCGCCATTCGCAAAGCCGCGCTACGCGCTCTCCGCCGCTTCGCAGACGTCCGCTGTTGACTTTCGCGCTTTAACGTGCTATATTATTTTCAGCAAAAAAACGGACGGTTCCGAAAGGTTCCCGCTTTCCTACCGTCCCGCAGACAGCAGAAAGGAAAAAACTATGATCATCGTCATGAAGCCGCACGCAGCGGAAAACAGCATAAAAGCCATCGCGGATTACATTCAGAACAGCGGGCTGCACGCTCATCTCTCCAGAGGCACGGAGGTCACCATCATCGGCGTGGTGGGCGACAAGAGCCGCCTTTCCACGGAAAACCTCATCAGCTTCAAGGATGTGGACCGCATCGTTCCGGTCACGGAACCCTATAAGCTCGCCAACAAGAAATTCCATCCGGAGCCTTCCCGCGTCCGGGTAGGAAATACTGTCATCGGGCCGGATACCCTCACCGTCATGGCCGGTCCCTGCGCGGTGGAAGGAGAAGAACAGCTCCTCGGCGTCGCCCGTGCGGTAAAGGCAGCCGGAGCGACCATCTTAAGAGGCGGGGCCTACAAGCCGCGCACCTCCCCGTATTCTTTTCAGGGTCTGGAAGAAGAGGGCCTGAAATACATGCAGCTCGCGGGAAAGGAAACCGGGCTTGCCACGGTCTGCGAGGTGGTAAGCCATGAATCCCTGGAGGCCGCCGTGAAATATGTGGATATGATCCAGATCGGCGCGCGCAACATGCAGAATTTCTTTCTTCTGAAGGAAGCCGGGCGTTCCGGCGTTCCCGTTCTCCTGAAAAGAGGCCTGAGCGCTACCATAGAAGAATGGCTCAACGCTGCGGAATACATCATCTCAGAAGGGAATCCCAACGTGGTCCTCTGTGAACGGGGCATCCGCACCTTTGAAACGGCCACACGCAACACGCTGGACATCAGCGCCGTTCCGGTCCTGAAGGAACGGACCCATCTTCCGGTCATCGTGGATCCCTCCCATGCATCCGGTTCCTATAAATATGTGATCCCGCTTGCGAAAGCAGCCGTTGCCTGCGGAGCGGACGGCCTCATGGTGGAGGTCCATAACGATCCCGCCCACGCGCTGTCGGACGGCCCGCAGTCCCTCACCTTTGAAAAGTTTGATTCCATGATGGGGCAGCTGTCTCCCTTTGCGAAGCTGGAGAGCCGCTCCTTCCCCCAGGGAGAGAAAACAGAATGAAAACACTGACCTGTTCCTTTTACGGCCTCGGCCTGATCGGCGGCTCCATCGCAAGAGCCCTCCGGCAGGCCGGGCCGGATACGCGCATCCTTGCCTGCGACGTACAGGAAGAGACGCTCCGGCAGGCAAAGGAGGAGGGAATTGCGGACGAGACCTTTCCCGTTCTGGACGAAGCGAACGCTCCCCTTTTCTGCGCATCGGATTATATTTTCCTCTGCGCCCCCGTATCCCACAACAACAAAAACCTCCGGTTTCTGAAAAAGCATCTGCAGCCGGGCAGCATCCTGACGGATGTGGGGAGCGTCAAGGCCCCCATCCACGAGCTTGCCGAACGGGAAGGGCTTTCCGGATGCTTTATCGGCGGACATCCCATGGCGGGAAGCGAGCGGATCGGCTTCGCCAATTCCAAGGCCTCCCTTCTGGAAAACGCCTACTATATCCTCACCCCTTCCGCGCAGGTATCTCAGGAGAAGGTGAAGGAATTTGCGAAGCTCGTCCGTTCCCTTGGCGCCATTCCTCTGATCCTGGACTACCGGCAGCATGACCGTATCACCGCGGCAGTCAGCCATCTGCCCCATGTCATCGCCTCCTCCCTGGTCAATCTGGTCCGGGACAGCGACGACGCGGAGGGACTCATGAAGCTCATCGCCGCAGGAGGTTTCAAGGATATCACCCGCATCGCCTCCTCCTCTCCGGTCATGTGGCAGCAGATCTGCCTGACCAATCCGGTCAACATTTCTGACCTGCTCGGTCAATACATTGAAAGTCTGCAGAGGGTCCGGGATGAGATCGACAGCGGAAACGGAGAACAGCTCTACTCCTTCTTTGACGGAGCAAGACGTTACCGGGATTCCTTTATAGAAGCTTCCAGCGGCCCGATCAAGAAGGTCTATGCCGTCAACGTGGAGATCCCGGATGAAGCGGGTTCCCTGGCCTCTGTCGCCACTCTGCTCGCCCTGAACGGCATCAGCATCAAAAACATCGGCATCACCCACAACCGGGAATTTGAAGAGGGCGTGCTGCGGATCGAGTTTTATGAGCCTGACGCCATTGAAAAAGCGGCTTCTCTTCTCACAGCCAGGGGCTATGTGATCTTTTTGAAAAAATAGAAACGGGCCGGGCAGCCTCTCTGAACCTCTGTCATTTCTGCTGTCCGGCCCTCTTTTTACGTCAAAAAAACTTTTTCAGATATGGGTGATGATGAATTCTCCTTTCCCCTCAAGCTGCAGCCGTCTTTCTCCCGCCGGGATGAACACGCTGTCTCCCGCCTTTACCGGAAGCGTCTCCCCTTCCGGGCAGGAAAGCGTCCCCTCTCCTCTCACGCACACCAGAGAGCAGAAGGAATTTCCGTCCATATCCAATGGGAAGATTCCGTACAGAAGGCAGCTTGCACACTCAAAATATTTGCAGCGGCTCAGGATCTTCAGCCGATAATCTTCTTTTTCCACCGTTTCGCTGTCAAAGCGCTGCACCTCATAGCGGGAATAATTCATGACCTCCAGCGCCTTTTCCAGATGAAGCTCCCGGAAATTTCCGTACTTGTCCTTTCTCCCGTAATCATACAGGCGATAGGTGCAGACAGAGCTCTGCTGGATCTCGCAGATCAGACTCCCCTTTCCGATGGCGTGCACCGTTCCCGCCGGAATGAAATAGGCTTCTCCCTGACGGACAGGGACCCGGTTCAAAAGCTCCAGGATAGAGTCTTCCCCGATGGCCTTTTCCACCTCCTGCCTGGTCACATCCCTGCGAAAGCCGCAGTAAATACAGGAATCCGGTTCACTTGATAGGATATACCACATTTCGTTTTTTCCGTACTCATTCTCATGCTCCAGCGCATAGCTGTCGTCCGGATGTACCTGCACAGACAGATCGTCTCTGGCATCGATCAGCTTGACCAGCAGCGGAAAGCGCTCCAGAGCCCGGCATTTCCACCCCCATCGCTCCCGGCCGATCCGCTCCAGATATTCCGGGAACAGAAGCCCCCTGTGACGCCCGCCGGCCACGATGCTCGGCCCTTCCTTATGCGCGGACAGCTCCCAGCTTTCCGCAATGATGTCATAATCGCACTTTTTCCCATACAGGGCGCGCAGCCTGGTTCCGCCCCAGAGATAGTCCTTGAACGCAGGAAGCAGCTTTACGAAGGGTTCCACCTGATAGCCCAGCTCCGCCTCCGTCAGATCCCGGCTGCGCACGGAGATCAGGTCTCTTTCTTCTACCATTTCGCCGGTGGAAATTTCCATAAACACCAGAGGCTCCTCTCCGATATTGGAAATCTGATGAGAGGTATTTTCCGGCACCTCTATGCTGCTGTTCGCCCCGTATTCCCTCTCCGAAAACCCTTCTTCCGGCTTTTCTTTTTCCCCAAGCGTGATCCTTGCCCGTCCGCAGACGATGATCCAGTGCTCCGTCCGGCGCGCATGCCTGTGGGCATAGATGGTCTTTCCTTCCGTAATCACGACCCTGCGCACCACGCACTGCGGATTCACATGGAGCAGTTCATAGGTCCCCCAGGGCTTGTAGATCACCCGCCCCTGATCAAAATAACGCTGCTCCTGCGGGTTTTCTTTCATAATGGCCTTCAGCCTGTCGGATTCTCCCGTTCTGCCCACATAGACCGCGTCCTCCGTGTTGATGATCGTAATGTCCTCAAGGCCGTTGGCCACCACGATCTGATGCTCGGACCGGTTGAGCACCGTGGTATCCCTGCACCCGTACAGGATCTGATTTCTCTCATCCCGTTCGATCCCCGTCAGAGCGAGATCCTCCAGACTTCCGATATCCTGCCACAGAAAAGTGCTGTGGATCACCCTTCCCCGGTCCGTTTTCTCAAACACGCTCTTTTCTATGGGGACAGACTGAATATTTTCCAGGATCTCCTTTGTATAATAAGTATGCTTCCCTTCCACGCGCCTCATATAAAAAGCCGCTTCGCAGGAATTGTAGAGCCAGGGAAAAAATCTGCGCAGCTCCTGGATCAGCGTTCCCACACGGAACAGAAACATGCCGCTGTTGATCAGATAATCACCCGCCCTGCAGTAACGCTCTGCCGTCTGCGCGTCCGGCTTTTCGATAAAGGCAAGCACTTCCTCTCCTCTGCACCGGATGTAGCCGAAACGGGTCTCCGGCTTTCGGATCGGCATTCCGAACGTCACCAGGTAACCATACCTGGCCATTTCCGATGCGCGTATCACATCATCCTTATAACTCGGTCCATCGATCAGATGATCGCTCGCCACCACGAACATCAGCTCGGAGAGTGGGAACTGCAGACAGGAAAGCACGATCGCCGCCGTGGTCTTCCTTCCAGTTTCTTCCAGAACGAGGCGGTAGGTGATCCCCTGGAACGCCTTCATCTGATTCTCCACAATGAACTGATATTCCTGATTCGTTACTATGATGAATTCATCACAGAAGGGAATGTTTCTTGCGATCGTCTCCTGAAAAATGGAATGATCCTTCTGGATGCTGATAAACTGCTTGGGATAATTTTTCCTCGACAGCGGCCAGAGTCTGTCTCCTCTGCCGCCTGCCAGAACCAGACATTTCATGCGCGTTTTCTCCTTTGCGGCAAGCCTTCGCTTTCAGATATACTATATCCGATATTCCTCTCTACTACAAGCGAAAAAAACGGGCCGTCTCGTAAGACGTCCCGCTGCGTTTTCTTCTCTTCTGCTTTTACATTCTTTCACTTTCCGTTCTTTCTGGTGCTTCCCAGCTTCCGATTCCTGTCCGCGCCCGGATAATCCTTTTCCTTTGTCCGTCCCAGAAAATAATCGGCGGACACATTGTAGTAGTCGCACAGAAGCGGGATGTAGCGTACCGGCATCGCGTTCTGTCCCCGTTCATAACGGGAATAGACCCTCTGATCGATATTCAGATAATCGGCAATCTCTCTCTGCTTCACATCATTATCTTCCCGCAGGCCGCGCATAATCGCAATATAATCCAACATCTTCAGCACACCTTATTTCCAAGATTTACCAGACCCGGTACCAGGTTAGTTTAACATATTCCTGGAAGTAAGATTGCTTTTTCCACTGAAATGTAGTATTGTTTCCTGCTGCTCAGTCAGACCCTCACATCTGCTTCAGCAGGAAAGAATCTCCTGCAGGCATGACGGCGGCCGGCGTGCCCTGCTAAAAAAGTGTGTGCCTTGATGCGGTACGCATCATACGCACTACTCACGCCGAGCGCGGTTGCCGTCAGGCAACATCTACGGGCAATCTTTGATTGCCTGCGCGCTGAGTGCGCATCAACGTCTTTTTTATTCAATAGGAAATAAAATTTCCTGTTGAATAAAAAAAGAACGGCACACCGTGCATGCCGTCCCTTTCTGAGCGATCCATCCGCCCTTTTTACTTTGCGCCGCTTTCCGCGAAGACCGCAAGCACGGTCTTGATCAGGATCTTGATGTCCAGACTCACAGACCAGTTGTTGATATATTCCACGTCCAGACGGACGATCTCCTCAAAATCCGTGATATCGCTTCTCCCGCTCACCTGCCACATACCCGTTAGGCCGGGGCGGAAGCCCAGGCGCTTTTTATGATAGTTCCTGTAGTGCTCAAATTCATCCAGCGTGGGCGGCCTCGTTCCCACCAGGCTCATATCTCCCTTCAGAATATTGATGAACTGCGGAAATTCATCCAGGCTGGTCCTCCGGAGAAATTTACCCACTCTCGTGATGCGCGGATCATCTTCCATCTTGAACATCAGCCCGTTCATCTCGTTTCTGGCCATGAGCTCCTTCTTGCGCTCCTCCGCATCCACATACATGGAGCGGAACTTGTACATCCTGAAAATACGTCCGTTCCTGCCCACCCGCTTCTGGGCAAAGAATACCGGACCGGGAGAATCCAGCTTGATGACCGGCGTCAGCACAACGGTCAGGACCGCAAGGATCACGATCCCCGCCAGCGCTCCCAGAATGTCCAGCAGTCTCTTCAGCATGAGCTGTCCGAAGGGCGCGACCTTGTTGGCATAGGTGATCATATGGAGCCTTCCGAACTGGGACAGCATCCTCTGCGGAGCCTCCTTCAGCTCCAGCACAGGAATCTGCAGATGAATGGTCAGCCCCATCGCGGCCATATTCTCCATTTCCTCCTGAAGGCTCTCCTCCGTTTCTCTGTCCGCGCTGATGATCACCTCATCCAGGGACGCCGCAAGGCAGTAGTCCGTCAGCTCCTTTCTCGTTCCCACCACCGGAATGCCGTCCACTTCTCCCTCTTCCGTTCCTTCCAGGATCACGATCCCCTTGATCGCGTAGCTGCAGTCCCGGATCGAACGCACTTCCTCGATCAGGCGGGACGCCGTCTGTCCTGTCGCGACCAGAAGCAGCTGCCTCGCAGTCCCGCTCATCCGGTAAAATACAGGCAGATACCTCTTATAGATCTGATGTACGGCAAACATCAGCACCACATCGATAAAAACGAACAGGACCAGCACAGTCCTGGAATACTCGTCAATGATCCTGGTGAGGTAGAGCGCAAAGGAAGCGCCCGCCAGCGTCACCAGATTCATCTTGATCACCTCAAGAAGCTCCTGAAACGGTCCGCGCAGCAGCATCTGTTTATAAAAATTCTTATACAGGTTGATCACCAGAAAGACCACCAGAAACACGAAGATCAGGACCTTCATGTCCGAAGGATTGTTCAGTCCCCTGAAAAATTTCTGATGTCTGATGTAGTTGGCAATGCCGAGACTGAGCACCAGCACGATGCAGTCGATCGTGATGATGATCAGATTCTGTAAATTGGATTTTTTCTGATACATGACCGTTTCCTCAGGGTCAGGTTTCCGCTTCGGTCATCTGCCCGGACTGCGCCCCGTCTTTCTTCCGTCTCTTTCTCCAGAACGAGAGCGCCGCAGCGGCACACAGATATCCTGCGGCTGCAAAGACAAAGCCTTCCAGGCATTCCGCAAACGCATAATGCCTTCCCTCTATAAAAATTTTCATTTTTTCCGTAAAATAGGAGATGCCAAACAGGACCGCCAGAGCTCCGGCTCCCTGCACCGGACGGCTCAGAGTTCTGAAGCACAGAAGCGCCCCGGTCCCGCCGCAGAATCCGAGGACCGCAAACAAAAGACCTTTTCCCGCCTGGCGGATATAAAAGGTGATCGTCAGAATCGTCTCTCTGGAAAGCTGCCTTCCGGCTCTTCCGGTCACTCCTTCCACAAAGGGCTTTTCAAACGCTTTTGTCGCGCTTCCGCTCTGAAAGGAAAGCACGCAGATCAGAAGGAGTACCAAAAGGAACATGACCCATAAGACTGCCGCAATCCGTTTTTCTATTCTGCTCATCCTGTCGCCCCGCGGCACAGGCTCCATCCGGCCGCATCATCCTTTCTTCAGGTTTCTGAAAAGAGTATATGCCGCCGCAAACTCCTCTGTCAACTGCTTTCTGCCAGACAAAAAAGAAACATTCCAAAGGCCGATGGTTCTCTCATGGCTTTTGGAATGCTTCTTTTGTAAAAGTACGATGTCCTC
>CALWGL010000095.1 GCA_944380025.1 uncultured Lachnospiraceae bacterium | reverse complement strand
CTGCGCTCCAGGCCGGAGGCGGAGAGTCCGGAGGCGTTTTCCGGTCCGTGCCCGGGCTGCTCCGTCTGCTTTTTCGCCTGCTTTCCGGCATCCTGCCGCGCTGCCTGCTTCTTCGCGTTCTGTCCGCCTTCTTCCAGGGAAATGCCTCCCATGGCCGCCGCGAGAGCCCGGCCCATGGCGGTGTTCGTGTTGCGGATCACCACCCGGCTCCCCTTTCTGTCAGAGCCGTTCTGTGCGGCTCCTCTGCCGCCCTGTCCTGCGGCATTACCGCTCCCGCCGGAGGCATTGCCGCTCCCGCCGGAGGCTGCCCCGCCCTTCGCATCGGTTCCGCCGCCCGCTCCGGCCGCCGTCCGTAAGCCGCTCTTTCCGTTCTTCTTCGCTGCGGCCGCCTGCGCCTGCAGCTTCTTCACATCATCAAACGTCATGCCCAGTCGGTCCAGAAGCTTCATGGTCGCCTCGTAGGATTCCGGATGCACGCTGGTAGCGTCCAGAGGATTCTCCCCGTCCTGGATGCGCAGGAAGCCCGCGCACTGCTCAAAGGCCTTCGGCCCCAGCTTGGGCACTTTCAGAAGCTGTTTCCGGCTGGTGAATCTGCCGTTGGCTTCTCTGTACTCCACGATATTTTTCGCGATGGTCTTTGTGATTCCCGAAATATATTCCAGCAGAGACGCGGAAGCCGTATTCAGATCCACGCCCACCCGGTTCACGCAGTCCTCCACCACGCCCTCCAGGGCCTCCGACAGCTTCTTCTGGTTCATGTCGTGCTGGTACTGGCCCACGCCGATGGACTTGGGATCGATCTTCACCAGCTCCGCCAGCGGATCCTGCAGCCGTCTCGCGATGGAAGCCGCGCTTCTCTGTCCCACATCAAAATTGGGAAATTCCTCTGTGGCAAGCCTGCTCGCGGAATAGACGGAAGCACCCGCTTCATTGACGATCACATACTGCACGGGGGTCGGAAGCTCCCTGATCAGCTCCACGATCACCTGCTCGGACTCTCTTGAGGCGGTTCCGTTTCCCACGGAGATCAGAGACACATGATATTTCGCGATCAGGCGCTTCAGCTCTCTTTTCGCCTCCTCCACCTTGTTCTGAGGGGCCGTCGGGTAGATCACCTTCGTATCCAGCACCTTTCCCGTCTCGTCCACCACCGCCAGCTTGCAGCCGGTACGGAAGGCCGGATCCCAGCCAAGCACCACACGGCCCGCGATGGGCGGCTGCATGAGAAGCTGCTCCAGATTCTTTCCGAATACGGAGATCGCGCCGTCCTCCGCCTTCTCGGTCAGGTCGTTTCGGATCTCCCGTTCGATGGCAGGCGCGATCAGACGGCCGTAGCTGTCCGCGATCACCTCTTTCAGGACCGGCTCCGTGACGCTGTTCTGCCTGGTGATGACCTTTTTGGCCAGATAGGAAAGGATCCTCTCCTCGGGAGCCTCCACCTTCACGGTGAGGAACTTCTCCTTTTCTCCGCGGTTTAAGGCCAGGATCCGGTGCCCCGCCGTCTTTTTCAGCGGCTCCTCGTAATTGTAATAGGTCTCGTAAACGCTGGCTGCCTTCTCGTCCTTCGCCGTGCTGGTGAGCTTTCCTTCCTCAAAGGTGAGATTCCGGATGAAGATCCGGTAGTCCGCCTCGTCGGATATCATCTCCGCGATGATATCCTTCGCGCCCTGAATGGCCTCCGCCGCGCTCCCCACTCCCTTTTCTTCGTCCACGTACGCCGCCGCGCTCTCCTCAAGCGGCAGGTCCGTCTCCTGCGCAAGAATGAGCCGCGCAAGGCCGTCCAGCCCTTTTTCCTTCGCCACGCTGGCGCGGGTCTTCCGCTTCGGCCGGTAGGGACGGTACAGGTCGTCCACCACCACCAGGGTTTCCGCCGCCAGGATCTTTTCCTTCAGTTCCTCCGTCAGCTTTCCCTGTTCCTCTATCGCCGATAAGACCTGCTCCTTTTTTTCCTCCAGATTTCTCAGGTAGTTCAGTCTCTCATAAAGATCTCGGAGCTGCTCGTCGTTCAGCGAGCCCGTGGCCTCCTTGCGGTAGCGGGAAATGAAGGGGATGGTGTTTCCCTCATCGATCAGCTTTACCGCCGCCTCAATCTGCCATTTCTGAACCTTCAGTTCTTCCGTAAGCTTTGCTGTGATATCCATCTGTTTTTCTGTCAGTCCCTTTCTTCTTGATTTTGAGTTTTTTCATCCTGCTTTTTCTTTCCAATTTCTGTTTCCTGTTGTAGTATAATTGATATACGATTCCCATTGCAAGATAATCCACTATTTTTTAACCGGAGGCCTTCCCCATGAAAGAGCTGAAAGAAAAGCTGAACTACCTTCTGAGCCATTCCAACTGTGATCCCGCCGTTATCGAAGAGATCCGACGCCAGCCATCCATAGCGCCCTTTGATACAGAGGGACGTCTTATGGCTTATCTGTTGTCCACAAACAGCATTTCTTACCGTGACTACGTTGAAATAAGCAATGCATTTCTGTCACGGAACCTGGAAAAGCCGCAATATCTCGATCTGTACGAAATGGCTCCCCGTACATTCGGACAAACCTGGGGGGAAGCACATATCCGAAAGCTGTTTCCTCAGTTTATACAGGCTACCAGAGAAACCATGTCAACCTTATATCCTTCCTTTAACGGCGAATTTGATTTGTGGCTTGAAGGAATCCGTATTGAAGTGAAAGCCTGCAGAGCTAACAGCACCCAAAGCAGGGGCAGTCTTGCAAGCCGCGCCTATTCTCATGCAGAAGCACAAAAAGCCGGTTTCAAATATCATTTCCAGCAGCTGAAGCCTTCCTGCTGCGATATTTTTATCTGGATTGGCGTTTGCAAAGACGCCCTGCTATACTGGGTTTTGACAAGCAGAGAATTGCTTGCATCAGGAAAAATCAGTTCGCAGCACAGAAATGAAAATACCGGAATACCAGATGCCGGCGTGTATGAAGGACAGGTATTCATGACGGAAGAAGACTTGCATCCCTTCCTTGTTGAGGAAGCCGATATTCTGCCGAAGATTTTGGAAAAAGGGAAAGCATCTCTTAGCTGACTGTCTTTTGTTTATCCGGGGCTGCTTCTTCGATCACGCAGCCCCAGACAGATTCTCTCATCCTAGCCGAGAAACAGATTTTCATTTTCCATGGACGATTGAATCACCCCATATTCTTTATTGTCCAACCCATACAGGCCGGCAATCATAAGGTCAAGTTCGTCATATAATCCGCAAATGACAGTATCGTTCTCCGCTGCAAGAATCCGATCGACAATACAGACAATTTTTTCCTGAACCCCTTCCTCCGGAAATGGAATGGGAATCTTTTCCAAGTGAGATCTCAACACTTTTATTGAGCCAAACTGCTTTTTAAAATAAAATTGAGCCATCCTTGAATTTAAAATCGCCGAAACATATTTCATATTTATCCCGGGGATTTTAGGGATAAGGATATTACAGCTGTTCAAAGAAAGGGTCTGCTTATTATCATACGCAAAAACAAGTTGATTGCATATAAAACGATACAGCAGCTTTTCCGGTGCCCGATAGTATTCTGACGGCGCAACCTGCTGGAAGGATTCCGGCCTGAAAACAATATAATTCCCAGATGGCTTCATTCTGAATTTGTATAGATCAGAGCCCTTCAGTACAATCTCACTTTCTTCCGTTTTGGTTTGTGAAATATAATCTCTGTTCCTTCCGGTAACTATTCCTAACGCAAATATGGCATTTTGGAACAGTGTCATTTTACCCGGTATGTGATCCAGTTTTTCCAAAATACCATATTCCTCATCGGTTGCTGAAAAATTTATGTATTCTGCATGAAATCTCTGTTTCTTCTGAATATAAAATTCACGGCTGGAATCGGAAACCAAAACTCCCTTTTCCTGCTCATCCGTTTGTCCGGCAGCAGTCTGCAAAATGATGCAGGGACACTGTACCTTGTCAAAAACATTTCCCAAAAATTCCAGATACTGGAACGAACTCCTTTCCAACAGGATCTGCCGGGCTAATCTATGGTTTTTTACATTTAGAATCGCTTCCGGCAAAACAAACGATAATACACCGCCTCTTTTCAAGTCGGTTAATGCCCGTTCCACAAACAGATCATAGGATTCAGCCCTGTTTCCCTCCGCAGTCCTGTACCTGTCTGACAGCTGCTTTTTCTGATCCTCTGAAAAAACATACCCCCATGGCGGATTACCTATAATAGAATCAAATTTTTCCCTCCTCTCCCCTGACAGAAGATAATCCCTGTTTCTAATATGAGAACAAATAATCGATGGATTGGAAATATGATACTTCAGCGCAAAATTTATCCTGGCAATTTTCACACTGACCGGATCAATATCATATCCGTATACCTGTTCAAAACCGATCCTCGCCGGAAGCTGCAGAAGAAAATTTCCGGTTCCGCAGCATGGGTCAAGTATTTTTCCTGTGGACATTTCATTCATGGAAAACAGACGAAAACACATTTTCTTTACAATGGCAGTTGGCGTATAGTAAGCGCCTGTCGCTTTTCTGCTGCACAGATTTTTAAGTGAAATATAGAGAAGTCCAAGGATATCCTCTCCTTCTTCATAGATATACATCTCACTCAGCAGGTCAGAATATGTCTCTGCCATATTTTCCGCAGAGGACATTCCCTCTGTCAGATCATCTACCAGGAAGAAAAGCTCGTTTTTCAGCTCCCCATGCAGATAACGGCACAGACAATTGGTATTTCCCCCTTCGCCCTCTCTGTCCAATATTATCTGTATGGCGCATTCCGCGATGATCGCCCGCATCAGATCGTCCGTAACGATAATCCCTTTTTCTCTTATCCTGTCAACCGTTCTTTGAACAGCCGCCATATTTTTCGATGTATCAGAGATATAGGAGTGATAAATATCATTTCCTGAAACATATTTTTTATTACGGCGGCTTTTTAATGCGGTATTCTTTCCATCTGCTATATCATTCTTAATCTTTTCCACATAAGTCCGTTCAAAAAGAAACCTGCGTTCCGCTTTATCAACAGGCTGCAATTTCCCCAGCTTTACCCAATTACGCCCGGTTGCCGTTGAAATGGACAACTCCCTGCAGGTATCTGACAGCGACAATAAATCCTGCATGCGCCGCTCTGAAATAGGAAAATGATCTGCTGTTTTTTTTGCTGATAATAGTTCCATAGCCTTCTCCTGCTCCTTCATCCTTTTCATTATATACAACTATGCGGATCAAATCCATATTATTGTTTATCGTTACATATTGTCTGTAACCTGATTTTCTGACGTCTCCGGAGGCACAAAGCTTTTGCGGGAAGTCTTTCGGGGATGTCGAAAGTTTTTCAGCGTCTTTTCAGGCTTCCGCAACCGGAGCCGGCATAAGAAAGCCGCCTGCTGCAGACAACGATCCGATTTCCCTGATTCCTACCGTAGGATTTTACCACTCACTACGGGTAAAAATGGCAGAATTATACTTTCTACCGTATAAAGCCACCAAAATCTACGGTACAGGAATCAAAATTTCCCTTTTTGGCCGTAGTAAGCTCTCAATCTCTACGGGTCAGCATGCCATTCTTCTGATTTCTGCCGTAGAAGCCTGCAGCGATAGGCGGGCCGGATTCAGGCCGGAACGCTTTTCTTATGTGCCGGCCAGCAAATGACCGGCACTGACCTGAGCAGGAACCAGCTCCCAGCCAGACCGTCTTCTCCTTCATACTTTTTTCATTTGTCATGCGCCTTCCCGCGTGCTACAATGGGTTCCAGAAGCTTACCGCATCCCGCGCCCGCCGCGGCCTTAATAAGCGCCGGAACGTCCCGCAGAGATCCGGCATTTGGGGACGCCGCAAAAGACGCCGCGGTCAGAAACGCTTCGGCATGGAGGTAGAAAAAGAAATGGACAATTACAATAACGGGCCGATCCCGCCCTGGCAGAACGGAAATTCCGGCGTGCCGCCCTATTACGCGCCGCCCACCAGACATCCGGGAAGCGCCTTCGCGACGGCGTCTCTGGTGCTTGGCATCATTGCCATCCTCAGCGCGTTTACGGGGACGGTCTTTCCGCCTCTCGTCTGCGGAGGCCTTTCCATCATCCTGGCTCTGCTGTCCAAGGGAAACGACCGTGTCATGCTGCCCAACGCGAAGGTGGGCGTGCTCACGGGCATTCTGGGCCTCATCCTCAATGTTCTGGTGGTGGCAGGCGCTTTCCTGCTCCTGTTCACGGAGCCGGAGCTGAAGGAGGATTTCCACCGGCAGCTCAACCAGTATTATGAATACTTTTACGGGGAAAGCTTTGACGACGCCTGGGATGAGATCGAGGACATCTACGGCGGCTGACCGCGAAGAGCCCTGCGCAGTTTATACCAGTTAAGGAGAGAAAACATTATGGAAAGACATGCAACCTCAGCCGAGCTGAAGGCCCGGGCAAAGGGGCAGCTTCTTGGAAAATACGGCACGGTGATCCCTGCCGTCCTGGCCGTGGAGATCATCATGCTTTCGATCAGCGGCGTCATTTCATTCCCGTTGAATCCGCAGACCATTCCCGGAGCCATCGGCAGCTTTATCGTGGAGTGCCTGATGCAGCTTCTGGGCGGCATCTTTATCGCAGGACAGACCTATCTGTATCTGAACATTTCCTGCGGCGGGAATATCCGGGTGAGCGACGTGTTTTACGGCTTCACCCATCATCCGGACCGGGCGATCCTGATCCAGCTGCTGCAGCTCCTGCTGATGCTGGCAGCCTATGTTCCGCTGTTTGTCGTGCTTGGCCTGTGGATGGTGATCGATTCGATCTACATGCTGATCCCCGTTGCCGTCACTTTCTGCTTCGGGCTGATTGTCTCCGTGATCATCAGCCTGATGTATTCCCAGAGCTATTTTGTGATGCTGGATTTCCCGGACTTTACCGCCCTCCAGTGTCTGCGTTACAGCCGCAGGATCATGAAGGGAAGCAAGGCGAGACGCTTCTATCTGGATATGAGCTTTATCCCGCTGTATCTGCTGGGGCTTCTCACCTGCTGCATCGGGCTGCTGTTCGTGATTCCTTACGTGAATACCACCTACTCCAACTTTTATCTGGAGCTGATGAGCAAAAGGAACGGCCAGTAAGTATAAAAAGCATCGGTCCATTCCAACAATGGCCGATGCTTTTTATTTACTGTTCTTCTCCTTCCGCCTTCCCGGTGCTGATCCACTTGAGATAGGCGTTGATGAAGCCGTCCAGGCTTCCGTCCATCACCGCGTCCACATTTCCCGTTTCGTAATTGGTCCTGTGGTCCTTGACCATGGTGTAGGGCTGGAAGACATAGGAACGGATCTGGTTGCCCCAGCCGATCTCCTTCACCTCGCCGCGGATGCCGGAAAGCTTCTGCGCGTTTTCCTCCTGCTTGAGCATGTACAGCTTGGCCTTCAGCATCTGCATGGCCTTATCCTTGTTCTGGAACTGGGAGCGCTCGTTCTGGCACTGCACCACGATTCCGGTGGGAAGGTGGGTGATGCGGATGGCGGAGGAGGTCTTGTTGATGTGCTGTCCGCCCGCGCCGCTGCTTCGGTAGGTATCGATCCTCAGATCCTCGTCGTTGATCTCCACATCCAGATCCTCTTCGATGTTGGGCATCACGTCCAGCGATACGAAGGAGGTCTGCCGCTTTCCCTGGGCGTTGAAGGGGGAAATGCGCACCAGACGGTGCACGCCCTTTTCCGACTTGAGGTAGCCGTAGGCGTTCTCTCCGTTCACCTGGAAGGTGACGGATTTGATGCCGGCCTCATCGCCGTCCAGATAGTCCAGAACCTCCACCTGGAAGCCCTTTTTCTCGGCCCATCTGGTATACATGCGGTAAAGCATGCCGCACCAGTCGCAGCTTTCCGTACCGCCCGCTCCGGCGTTCAGCTTCAGGATCGCGTCGTTCTTATCATACTCCCCTGTGAGAAGGGTGCTGATGCGGAGCGTTTCCAGCTCCTGTGCAAAGGAATCCAGCTCGCCGCGGATCTCTTCCGCCATGCTTTCATCCTCTTCTTCGTTCCCCATCTCGATCAGGGTCTCGATGTCCTCATACCGGGTCTGCAGACCGTTGATCTGATCCACCGTATCCTTGAGGTTTTTCAGTTCCTTCATTTTTTTGTTGGAATAATCGGGATTATCCCAGAAGCCCGGAGCCTCCATTTCCCGCTCCAGTTCTTCGATCCGTTTCTCCTTTTCAGCGAGGTTAAAGTGAATCCCTCACTTCCGCTAATGGAGTTTTGTAAGACTGTAATTCCTGCTTCATCTGATCGAGCAAGACCATTGCGAATCACCACCTTTTCTTTTTGAAAAAAATCAGCCGGCGGCAGGCAGGCGTTTCTCCGCCCGCCGTCCGGCGCTGTTTCCCTGTTTCCGGTTAAAATCTCCGGCCTGTCTTATTTGTTCCTGCCGCAGCAGTTTTTATACTTCTTCCCGCTTCCGCAGGGGCAGGGATCGTTGGGATAGACCTTGGCCGCCGCCTTTTTCACGGGAGTTTTTGCCTTGGAGTCGTCCTTGTTGGTTCCCGTCACCTTGGCGACCTGTTCTCTTTCCACCTTCTGCTCCACCCGGATGTGGAAGAGCAGACGAAGGGTATCCTCCTGGATGCTTTCCGTCATGGAGTTGAACATCTCATAGCCGCTCATCTTGTATTCCACCAGAGGATCCCTCTGGCCGTAGGCCTGCAGGCCGATGCCCTGACGCAGCTGCTCCATGTCGTCGATGTGGGACATCCACTTGTTGTCGATCACCTTCAGAAGAACCACGCGCTCCAGCTCGCGGATCATCTCCGCCTGCGGGAACTCCGCTTCCTTATTTTCATACAGCTTGGAGGCTTCCTCCTTCAGCTGCTGCTTCAGGCTGTTTTTCCTGGGCTTTGACACCCTCTCCTTCGTCACCGGAGCCAGCGGGATGATGGGAAGCAGAAGGGAATTCAGCTCGTTGAAATTCCACTCGTCCACATCGGAGTCCTCTCCGATCACCATATCCACCGTATTGTCCACGATATCCGCGATCATCTTGTAGATCACGTCGCGCATGCTCTCGCCGTCCAGCACGCGGCGTCTTTCCGCGTAGATGATCTCGCGCTGCTCGTTCATCACCTGGTCGTATTCCAGCAGGTTCTTACGGATGCCGAAGTTGTTGCCCTCGATCTTCTTCTGGGCGGACTCGATGGCGCCGGTGAGCATCTTGTGCTCGATCTCCTGATTCTCCGGCACGCCCATGGCGTTGAACATATTGATCAGGCGCTCGGAGCCGAACAGGCGCATCAGATCGTCCTCCAGGGAAATGTAGAACTTGGATTCGCCCGGATCTCCCTGACGGCCGCTTCGTCCGCGCAGCTGGTTGTCGATACGTCTGGACTCATGCCGCTCCGTGCCGATGATCTTTAAGCCGCCCACGGCTCTTGCTTCCTCATCCAGCTTGATATCCGTACCACGTCCGGCCATGTTGGTGGCGATGGTGACTGCGCCGTGCACGCCGGCGTCCGCCACGATCTCCGCCTCCAGCTCATGGAACTTGGCGTTCAGCACCTTATGCGGGATGCCCTTCTTTTTCAGAAGGCCGGAAAGCTCCTCAGAAGCCTCGATGGTAATGGTGCCCACCAGCACCGGCTGTCCCTTGGCATGGGCCTCCTCCACCGCTTCCACGATGGCGTGCAGCTTTTCCTTTCTCGTTTTGTATACGGCGTCCTGATGGTCGATTCTGCGCACCGGCCTGTTGGTGGGAATCTCCACCACGTCCATACCGTAGATATCGCGGAATTCCTTTTCCTCGGTCAGCGCCGTACCGGTCATGCCGGCTTTTTTCTCAAATTTATTGAAGAAATTCTGGAAGGTGATGGTGGCAAGGGTCTTGCTCTCCCGCTTCACCTTCACATGCTCCTTCGCCTCGATGGCCTGATGCAGGCCGTCGGAATAACGGCGTCCCGGCATGATACGTCCCGTGAACTCATCCACGATCAGCACCTGATCGTCCTTCACCACATAGTCCTTGTCGCGGAACATCAGGTTGTTGGCGCGAAGAGCCAGGATAATGTTATGCTGGATCTCCAGATTCTGCGGGTCGGCCAGATTTTCAATCTGGAAAAACTTCTCCACCTTGGCCACGCCGCGCTCGGTCAGGTTGACCACCTTATCCTTTTCATTGACGATGAAGTCCCCTGTCTCCTCCTGCTCCACGCGCATGATGGCGTCCAGCTTGGAGAGATCCTCCATGTCCTTGCCCCGTTCCATCTGCTTGGCGAGGATGTCGCAGGCCTCGTACAGTCTGGTGGACTTGCCGCTCTGGCCGGAAATGATCAGGGGCGTTCGGGCTTCGTCGATGAGCACCGAGTCCACCTCGTCGATGATGGCATAGTGCAGGTCGCGCAGCACCAGCTGCTCCTTGTAGATGACCATGTTGTCTCTCAGGTAGTCGAAGCCCAGCTCATTGTTGGTCACATAGGTAATGTCCTTTGCGTACTCCGCGCGCCTCTCCTCCGGCTTCATGCCGTTTAAGACGCAGCCCACCTCCAGGCCCAGGAACTCATGCACCGCGCCCATCCAGGCCGCGTCACGGCTGGCCAGGTAGTCGTTGACCGTGACCACATGCACGCCTTTGCCTTCCAGCGCGTTCAGATAGGCGGGAAGGGTGGACACCAGCGTCTTTCCTTCACCGGTCTTCATCTCCGCGATACGCCCCTGATGGAGGATGATTCCGCCGATCACCTGTACCCGGAAGGGCTCCATATTCAGAACCCGGCGGGCCGCCTCACGCACTGTGGCATAGGCCTCCGGCAGGATATCGTCCAGCGTCTCGCCGTCGGCGAGCCTTTTCTTAAATTCCTTCGTCCTGTCCCGCAGCGCCTCATCGGAAAGCTCCATCATTGCAGGCCTCAGGGATTCGATTTTATTGACGATGGGCTCGATCCGCTTCAGCTCTCTCTGGCTGTGCGTACCAAAAACTTTTTGAATGATATTCATTGTAAAATCTGCTCCATTCGCTCTGTCTGCATGGCAACCGTGCGGGGACCTCCTTCCGGGGAAGCTTCCCGGAAGCCTTCCCGCGGCACTCCCGTCCGCAGGCCGGATTTTTTGCGAAAGACGCTCCGCCTGCCCGCACTTCTTTTTATTTTAACAGAAATGAAGCGGTTATTCAATGTCTATCGCTTTTTATTTTCACGAAACATCCCCGCGCCTTGACCTTTCCTATTAAAAGTGTTACACTTTTAACAATGGGTTTACCGGGGGATTTTTTCAGAAAAATCCTGTCAGCTTCCGCACTCCGCGGGGCGCTTCCCCGGTTCCCGGACAACCATCCATAACA